>JBOGSW010000028.1:0-4256 GCA_050695815.1 Candidatus Limnocylindria bacterium
GCGGTCATGACGGCGATCGCGCGCCCGACCACCGACGATGGCTTCAAGGATGCGCGCGTGCTCGAGATCGGCACCGGATCGGGCTACCAGGCGGCCATCCTGGCCGAGCTGGGGGCAACGGTGGTCACCATCGAGCGGCATCCGGACCTGGCGAGCACCGCCAGGGATCGGCTCGATCGCGCCGGCTACACGGATCGCGTCCGGGTCGAGGTCGGTGATGGCACCCAGGGGTGGCCGGCGGATGCGCCGTATCGGTCCATCCTGGTCACCGCGGCAGGTCCATCGGTGCCCGGTCCGCTGCTGGAGCAGCTGGATGCGTCGGGCGGGCGGCTGGTCATGCCGGTCGGCGAGCGCGAGCACCAGCTGCTGACCCTGGTCGAGCGTGACGGCAGCGACCTGCGCAGCCGGGAGCTGGACCCTGTCGTGTTCGTGCCGCTCATCGGCACGCACGGATTCGCGCCGGACTGAGCCGGACTGACGATCTGGCACAGCGCGTGCACCATTGCCGGAGCCAATGGGCGTTTCGTCGCGCCCACGTCGAGCCGTGAGGGAGGTACTCGCGCCCATGACCCGTGACCCCGTTGATCCAGTCGAGCCGGCCCACCCGGCCCACCCGCAGGACGAGACGCGGGTGGTCGAGCGCGACACGTATGTCGAGCGTCAGGCCCCCGTCGCTCCGGACCCCAACGCCGTGCCGCCCGCCGGCAGCCAGGTGAACGTCAACTCCAGCGCCTATGCCGAGCCCGCCGGGCCCGGTCCACTGGCCCTGGTGCGGCGGATCATCACGCTGCTGTTCGGGATCCTGGCCGTGCTCATCGGTCTTCGGATCCTGCTGCTCCTGCTGGTCGCCAACGAGTCGAACGCCATCGTCGACTTCGTCTACAACGTGACCGAGCCGTTCGTCGCGCCGTTCCGCGGCGTCTTCAGCATCGACCAGGTCTCGCCCGGTGGCGGGAGCGTCTTCGACGTCGCCGCGCTGGTGGCCCTGATCGGCTGGCTCCTCATCTACCTGCTGCTGATGGCCGTCCTGCGTCTCGGTGATCGCGACCGCGTGTCCGTCACCTGATTACTCCCCCCGGAACGGTCCAGGACCAGGACCGATGCGGACGCCTCCTTTCCCCCCGAAGGAGGCGTCCGCCCCTTTCTTGGTCTTCGGCCGCGGGCGGTTGCGCCGCGGCTCAGCTCCGCCCGATTGCCGCCGTTTGCGCCGGGGCGCACGCAACTGAGGGCCCGCCGCGCGACGTGCGCGGGGGCGCACGTAACTGCGAACGAAGGCCGGATCCGGTCCGATTCCCTATCAGTCCGTGCGATGCCGCGCAAGACCTGATCGGATCCAAGGGCCAACGGTCCCTGCTTCGTAATTGCGTGCGCTGTGGCGCAAGCTGAGCGCCAGCCACGCGACATCCGCTGGGCGCAAAGCCAACGGTAAGGCTGCGGTAAGCGGCGGCCGCGATGATGGTCGCCATGGGAAGCCGTACGTCCGTCCTCCGGGAGGCCACTCGACTCGGGGACTGGATCCTGCGCGACATCGGACGCGAGCTGCGCGTCGCTCGCATGGTCGCCGGCTCCACCCAGAAGCGGGTGGGAGCGCTGATCGGCAAGTCAGCGTCGCACGTGAGTCGGGTTGAGCATGGGCTGATCAAGGGGATCGGGATCGCCGAGCTCACGGTGCACGCGGCGGCGGTCGGTCTGAAGCCATGGGTGAAGCTGTTCCCTGCCATCAGCAGACCGATGGACCAGGCTCAGCTGAACCTGCTGGCGAAGTTCCGCGAGCGGATCGGCTCGGCTTGGCAGGTCGTCATCGAGGCACCGATGCCGATCGCGGGCGACCTCCGCGCCGCGGATGCGCTCCTCATCATTCCCGGCAGTCGCTGCGTGGTCGAGATCATCACCCGCCTGGCCGATCTTCAGGCGCAGCGGCGGGCCGGCCAGCTCAAGGTCCGTGACCTGAAGGCCGATCGCCTCATCCTCGTGGTGGCTGGCACCACCACGAACCGGCGTGCCCTCCACTCCGCCGGACCCACAGTGACCGATGCATTCCCCGTCGACACTCGAGCCGCGCTCGCGGCTCTGGCCGCCGGCGAGGATCCGGGCGGCGACGCGCTGATCCTGCTCTAGCTCTAGCCGCCGCGTGGCCGCGGGGTGCTGGGGGCCGGCCCCACGCGCCGTGCGCCGGGACGCACAAAGCGCACAGGCCGACGCGCCGTGTGCGCTGGGCCGCACGCAACTGAGAAGGAGTGCCGGTTCCGACCCGATCCCCGAGCACCACGTGCGCCCCGCCGCAAAATCCGGCCTGATCCGGGGCGACATCGGTCCCTGCTTCGTAGTTGCATGCGCTCATGCGCACGCGCACGCGAGAGCCGAGCCGACCCAATGGCCAAGGGTCGTCGAGAGGGCCCGATCCCGGCCTCAGGACGTGGCCGGGTCCTCTGCGTGCCAGACGTCGTAGGCCTCGCCTACGACGGTGTCGAAGCGCAGGCCCATCAGGACGATCCCGGCGAACCCGGCCTCGCGTGCTCGGGCGGCGGCTGCCTTGGCGGCGCGCCAGCCCTCGGCGCGTGACTCCTCCTCGGAGAGCCCGGCGAGGCGTAACCGCAGCTCGTCGGTGATGGGAATGGCGCCGACGGACTCGAGCCGCCGGACCCAGCGCTCCGTGAAGGGCGGCGCGATCTCGAGGTAGACCGGCGGATCGTCGGGCCGGATCTCCAGGCGGTTCGCCACGTCGGCCACGGTCGCCGGGTCCATGACCGGGCCGGTCGTGAAGAACTGGCCGCCGACCTCGACGCGGCGACGGAACATCCATCGGCGCGACCGCGTGCTCATCCCGACCTCGAACTCGACCGGCGCGACCGATGACTGGAGCGCACGGAGGTACTCGACGACCTCGTAGCTGTTGCTCCAGTGCTCGACCTCGGGAAGCATGTCGCCCTGCACCACCAGGAAGGACTGGACGCCGTTGGCGATCGCGCCCCGCACCTCCGACTCGATGGCCAGGATGTTGCGATCGCGCGTCGAGCAGACGACCGTGGGGCGCACCTCGGGCACGTCGTGCGTGATGCGGGCCGCGAAGGCGTAGGGCGAGACGCGCACCTGCTTGAAGGGGTTGTCGGTGATGAGCACGTCGCGCCATCGGCCCCGAAGCGCGAGATGGGTCATGTTCGGGAGCCGGGGCGGATTGACCTCGACCATCTCCACCCACTCGTCGCGTCCCTCAGACAGCATGACCGATGACCATCCGTGCCGGCATTGCACCCCGTGAAGCTATCGACGAAGGAAACGGCCCCCAATCGCCGCCTGCTTCACCAGGTGACAGGAACCGCACGAATGAGCCCGATTTCAGGCCCTTCTTCGCCGTTACCTTCACCCCGTGAAAAAGCGGCGCGTCCGGCGCGGCCACGCAGCACACCAGGACTAGGACCGGCCCGCGCTGCGCAGCTCGCGGGCGGCGGAGACCATGTCGCCCAGCTGCCGCTCGATCTCCTCCCAGCCGCGCGTCTTGAGGCCACAGTCGGGGTTCACCCACAGATCGGCCTCCTCCATGAACCCGCGGAAGTGCACCAACCGCTCCGACATGACCGATGCGCCCGGCGTGTGCGGCGAATGGACGTCGAAGACGCCCGGACCGATCTGGAGGTGGCCGTCGCCGAAGAGCCCATAGAACTGGCGGATGTAGGAGTCGTCCTTGGAGCGCGAGAACTCGATCGACGCGACGTCCACGCCGGCGTCCGACCACAGCGGCACGATGTCCCCGAAGTCGCCGTAGCACATGTGCGTATGCATCTGGACCTGCGCCGGCTGGTTGTACACGTGGTTCAACGCCGCCCGCACCCCCCGCGCGTAGATCTCGCGCAGGCCGGCGGCCTCGACCGTCGGCAGCGGCCAGCGCTCGCGGACGGCGGGCTCGTCGACCTGGATGACGCGACAGCCGGCCTCCACCAGGAACCCGACCTCCTGCGCGATCGGCTGGGCGACCGCCCAGAAGAGCCGGTCATCGGGCACCGATGGCGGGCGGAACGACCAGTTCACGATCGTGACGGGGCCGGTGAGCATGCCCTTGACGGGCTTCGAGGTCGCGGCCTGGGCAACGCGCCATTCGTCGACCGTCATCGGCTCCGAGATGGAAGGGGGCGCGGCCAGGATGGGGGCGCGGACGCATCGGCTTCCATAGGAGAGGACCCAGCCGTTGTGCGTGGTGTGGAAGCCGTCCATCTGCTCGGCGAAGTACTCGACCATGTCGGTCCGCTCGAACTCGCCGT
>JBOGSW010000029.1:0-6888 GCA_050695815.1 Candidatus Limnocylindria bacterium
TGCCGTGGTGCCACAGCGCCCATCGGTTGAGCGGATCGATCACCGCCCCGCCGCCGGCCCCGATGACGGCCCCCGGCATCGCGCACGCCTCGGCGACAGCACGCGCTTCCTCGGCCCGAAAGGCGGCCTCGCCCCGCTGCTCGAGGTACGCCGGCACCGGGATCCCGATGCGCTGCTCGACGAGCTCGTCGGTGTCAACGAAGCGCCGTCCGAGCCGATCCGCCACGAGCCGCCCGACGGTCGTCTTGCCGCTGGCCGGCATGCCGACCAGCACGATGCCGTCAGGCATGAGCCACAGCTCCGAGCTCGGCGGTGAGCGCGCGGCGCATGACCTCGAGCGGCGCCTCGCGTCCCGTCCAGAGCGTGAAGCTGAGCGCCGCCTGGCGCAGCAGCACGCCGGCACCGTCGCGGGCCTCGGCGCCGGCCTCGCGCGCCTCGCGGACGAACCGGGTCGGGCTGGGCCGGTAGACGAGGTCGAGCACCAGCAGGCCCGGCCGCAGCAGCCTGGCCGGCACGGGCGTCTCGTCGGAGCCGGTGCCGATCGGCGTCGCGTTGACCACCAGCTGCGCTCCGGCCACGGCGCCGGGCAGGTTCGCCCAGCGCGTGCGATCGAGGACGAGGACCTGCTCGCAGCCGGCCCTCCGAAGGCACGCGACCACGGCCCGGGACGCGCCGCCCGCGCCAAGCACGACGGCTCGGCTCACGCCCGGCGGCAGCTCGGCGGCGATGGCCGCCACGTCGGTGTTGCGTGCGACGAGGCGATCGCCGTGGCGGACGATCGTGTTGGCGGCACCCAGCGGCCGCACCTCCGTACCGAGCTCGTCCACGAGCTGGCAGACGGCGAGCTTGTGCGGCGTGGTCACGTTGGCGCCGACGCGCCCGTCCTCGAGCAGGCCGGCGATCTCATCGGCGAGGCCGAAGGAGTCGATGTCTCGAAGCTCGTAGCGGGCGTCGATCTCGAGCGCGGCGAACGCGGCGTTGTGGATCGCGGGCGAGGCCGAGTACCCGATCCGGTGGCCCAGCAGCACCGCCAGCGCCGTCATGCCCCCGCCCGCCCGGTGCGTCGTCGCCGCCGGGCCACCGCGGCCCGCAGGTCGCCGATCGAGTCGCCGCCGAACGAGACGAGCAGCTGATCGGCCAGGACCAGGGCCACCATCGCCTCGCCCACGATCGCCGCGCGCGGCAGGACCGTGACGTCGGAGCGCTCGATGTGCGCGCGGCCGGTCTCGCCGCTCACCATGTCCACGCTCGGCAGCGGCGTGCGCAGGGTCGAGACCGGCTTCTGCGCGGCACGCACGATGATCGGCTCGCCATTGCTGATGCCGCCCTCGATCCCGCCGGCCCGATTCGTGGCCCGCCGCCAGCCGTCGGCCGCATCCTCCACCACGTCGTGCACGGCGCTCCCGCGACGCTCGACCGTGCCGAAGCCGAGTCCGATCTCGACGCCCTTCACGCCGGGGATGGCCATGGTCGCGCCGGCCAGCAGGCCGTCGAGGCGCGTGTCCCACTCCGACGACGATCCCAGGCCGATGGGCACCCGTTCGGCCACGACCACGAAGGATCCGCCGATCGAGTCGCCAGCCTCCCTGGCCGCGTCGACCTCGGCCAGCATGGCGCGCTCGGCGTCCGGATCGGGGCAGCGCAGCGGTGACGGATCGGCCAGGTCGCGCTCGCGCCAGCCGTCGGGGATGGCAGCCAGCGGGTCATCGGTCCCGGGGAAGGCGCGAACGGTGCCCAGCTGCTCCACGAAGCTCCAGATCCGGACGCCGCAGGTGCTGAGCAGCTGCCGCGCCAGGGCACCAGCCACCACGCGGGTGGTGGTCGATCGGGCCGAGGCGCGCTCCAGGACGTCGCGCACGTCGCCGGTGTCGTATTTCAGGGCGCCGGCGAGGTCGATGTGGCCGGGTCTGGCGCGGGTGATCGGTTTCGGACGGCGCTCGGCCGGGATCGGCTCGATCGACATCCGATCGGTCCAGTTCTTCCAGTCGCGGTTGTCGACTGCGAAGCCGATGGGCGAGCCGAGCGTCCGCCCATACCGAATGCCGGCCGTCCAGCGCACCCGGTCGCGCTCGATCAGCATCCGCCGGCCGCTGCCATAGCCGTGCTGGCGTCGCTTCAGATCGCGATCGACCAAGCGGGTGCTGACGCGCATCCCCGCCGGCAGCCCCTCCAGGACGCCGATGAGGCCCGGCCCGTGCGATTCCCCCGCCGTCAGCAGCCGCAGTCGCCTCATGCCGTGCTCCTCGGTCGAGCTTGAGCTCGAGTTGCACCCCATGCGACCAAAGCCGAACGAGCGGGCGCTCCGACGGCGCCTGTCTCGCCGGGTGCAACCGGGGGCGTGTAAGCCTCGGCTCCTTCGGCTTTGGTGTCGCCCGGTGCAACCGACGGCGTCATTGGGCGACCCGGACGAGATCTGACCAGAAATCTGGGTACGAAACGGCCACACAGCCCGGGTCGTCGAGCTCCACGGCCGATGCGACCCCCGCCAGCGCGGCCACGGCAAAGGCGATTGCGACTCGATGATCGCCGTGGGTCGTGATCCGGGCGTCTCGAGGCGTTCCGCGGCGCACGCGCCAGCCGTCGGGCAGCTCCTCCACGTCGGCGCCGATGGCCCCTAGCCCGGCGACCAGGGCGGCGATGCGATCCGACTCCTTCACGCGCAGCTCGCTCGCGCCGCTCACCTCCGATTGACCGTCGATCGTCGCCATGGCGATCGCGAGCAGCGGCAGCTCGTCGATGAGCTCGGCCACCTCGTCGCCGCCGATGCTCACGGGTCGGAGCGGTGCGCCGGAGCGGACCGAGATCACGCCGATCGGCTCCGGGCCGCTCAGGTCGGTGACGCGCGTGGTGATCTCGACGCCCATGCGCTGCAGCGCGCCGACAAGCCCCAGCCGCGTCGGGTTGAGCCCGACATCGACCATGGTCAGCTCGGCGTTTGGGCGGACCGCCGCCGCGATCAGCCAGGCCGACGCTGCGGAGGGGTCGCCGGGCACGGTCACGTCGAATGGGCGGGGTCGAGCCGGGCCGATGAGCGTGGTGACGAGCCCGTCGCGATGGATCGGGACGCCGGTGAAGGCCAGGCCGCGCTCGGTGTGGTCGCGCGTGGGACCGGGCGCCTCGATGCGCGTCTCGCCCGTGGCGCTCAGGCCGGCGAGCGCGGCAGTGCCGATCAACTGCGAACTCGCCACCGGCAGGCGATGGGTCGTGGCCGTCAGCGACGCGCGACCGCTGACCGTCATCGGCGCATGGCCGTCGGTCGTCGTCACATCGGCGCCGGCGGCGCGCAGGATGGTCGCGACCCGCTCCATCGGCCTCGTGCGCAGCGACTCGTCTCCGTCGAGCGTGACTCGCAGCGGCAGGCCGGCGACCGCCCCGGCGAGGAGGCGCATGGTCGTGCCCGAATTGCCACAGTCGAGCGTCGCGTCCTTCGAGGGCCGGCCGGTCAGCAGATGGCGCCCGTCGGCCCCTTCTGTGACCGATACGCCGAGCGCGCGGAGGCAGGCGACCGTGCTCAGCAGATCCCGACCGGGCGAGCGCAGCGTGACCGAGGACGGCCCGCCCGAGAGGGCACCGATGATGAGCGCCCGATGGCCGATCGACTTGTCCGCGGGCAGCTCGAGCCGGCCCCGAAGCCGCGCCGCCGGAGTGACGACGGAGGGCGTCGCGACCGACGTCACCGATCGTTGCCGGCCGCGGCGCGGTCGGCCGCCTGCACCGCCGACTGCGCGTGCCGCCGCTGCGCCGATCTCGACGTGCGCAGCACCGCGTCGAAGACCATCGTGAGCTCGACCGGCGTCATCGGTCCTGGCGTGCCATTCGCCGCGCGCTCGAGGAGGTCGCGCTCGCGCCGGACGTCATGGCCGTGGACGTGCGGATCGCGATGGCGCTGCACCTCGACCGCCAGGGCGGCGCGCTCCTGGACGAGGTCGGCCAGGCGCGTGTCGAGGTCGTCGATCCGGTCGCGAAGCTCCTCGATCCCGCTGGCCACGACGGGACGCTGCTCGGGAAGCGTCCGCTCCTCGCCACTGGAGCGCACGAACTGGAGGCGGCGGAGCTCGTCCATCAGCGCGCCGAACTCGTCGAAGGCGAGGCTCTGGTCGCCATCGGAGCGCGCGTTGGCCGGATCGGGATGGACCTCGATGAGCAGGCCATCGGCGCCGACGGCCGCGCCGGCGAGCGCCATCGGTCCAACGAGCGTGCGGTGTCCGGTGCCGTGCGATGGATCCACCACGATGGGCAGGTGCGTGCGGGAGCGCAGGGCGGGCACGGCGGAGAGGTCGAGCGTGTTACGAGTGGCGGTCTCGAAGGTGCGGATGCCCCGCTCGCACAGGATCACGTTCGGGTTTCCGGCGGCCAGGATGTACTCGGCGGCGAGGAGCCATTCCTCGATCGTGGCGGACGCGCCGCGCTTGAGGAGCACCGGATGGCGGCTCTGGCCGACCGCCTTGAGCAGCGCGAAGTTCTGCATGTTGCGGGCGCCGACCTGGAGGATGTCGACGTGGTCGTCGAAGATCTCGACGTCGTGGGGATCGACGACCTCGCTGATGACCGGCAGGCCGGTCTCGCCGCGCGCCTCGGCCAGCATCTTCAGCCCCGGGATGCCGAGGCCCTGGAACGAGTACGGGCTGGTGCGTGGCTTGTAGGCGCCGCCGCGCAGGATGCGGGCGCCCTCGCGGCTGACGCATCGGGCAGTCTCGAGCAACTGCTCGCGTGACTCGACGGCGCACGGGCCCGCCATGACGACCATGTCGGATCCCAACCCGATCTCCACAGAACCGATGCGGACGCGCGTCCGCTCCCCGGGCTCCTGCATGCTGGCGAGCTTGTACGGCGAGCTGACACGGATCACCTGGTCGACGCCTGGCAGCGTGCCGAGGTGGCTGATCCGCTCCACGTCCCCCACGACGCCGATCACCGTCCGCTCCTCGCCCACGCTCAGGAACGCCTCGAGGCCGTGCTCCTCGATGCTGCGCTTTACCCCCTTCACCTCGTCCTGCGTCGCCGTCGGACGCATCACCACGATCATTCGATTGCCCGCCTCTCTCCGCGCCCGGCCCGCACCGGGGAAACAAAAAACGCAGGAGCTTTCGCTTCCTGCGTCTGCGGGCACGAGTGCCTGCGCTGGCGAGATCTACTCGCCTGCCTCGTGTCCGCTAGCCGTAAAACCACATCTGGAACATTGGTGCGCGGACTGTACGGCCGATTCCTTCGCCATGTCAACCATTTGGAGCGTTTGGTGTCTCCTCTCGGTCGCGTTTTGCGTCCGAGGACTGGCTCAGCCGCGACACGGCGGCGATGGCCACGGAGCCGAGCCCCACCGTCAGAAGCCCAATACCGATGGCCGTGGGCATCGACGAGGACGGGCGGCGGTCGAGCGCTGTATTCGGAAGCGATGCGACGATAGCGGCCTTCAGGTCGTCGTACGAGGCGATGCCATCGGTGACCCAGGCGGTCCCCAAGATGGCTCGGCGAGGCTGTCGGTCTCCACCCAGAAGGGATGAATCGTGTCGTGGAAGTAGCGGACGCCGAAGGCCACGACCGCCTCCGTTCCTTCGGGAACGTAGTACCCGATGGTGTCGTGGCAGAGGTTGGTGAACGGGCTGTCGAGCTGCACGACATCGGGCAGGTCTCCCTTCAGAACCTCCAGGACCCGATACGTCTCGCCGCGCGCCGGCTCGCCATACGTGCTCACGGCCTCGACGCGAACCCTCGCGATGGCTTCGGCACCATTCACCGCCTCAGCGAAGCTCGGCTGCTCGGATGAGCATGCCCGGGCGAGGTCGGCACTCGACACGAGCAGCCCAACCGACGCGATGCCGGCGATGAGCAGCGACGTGAGGTGCCTTCGTTCGAGCACGGTGTCCTCAGCGGCGAAACTTGCGAGACACCGACGCATCCCGCGATGCTTCCGTTGCACTTAGACTCGGCACAGATATGACCGTCGTCGACGACAGCCAAGCTGACACACGCTTTCCCTACGATCCCCCCGTGAACGCGAGACGGTCAACTGAACTTCAGCTCGTCGCCCTCGCATGCGCGCTTGGTGCCGCGGATGTCGGCGGCCCTCTGAGCCGGGCGGAAGCGGAATGCGTCCAGGCCGCTCGCTCCGTGCGCGTCGATCCCCTCGATTCCCAGTCCGCCAGCGAGGCGTTGCGGCACGGCGAGGATCCGCTTGGGGCGGCTTTCTACCGTCTCCGCGCTCCTTCGGCGCGCCGCAAGGCTGGCGCGATCTACACGCCTTCCGACCTCGTCGATCCCATGGTGCGTTGGACCCTCGATCAGAAGCCGGGTCGGGTGATCGATGCGGGTTCAGGAAGCGGGCGCTTCAGCACGGCAATTGCACGGCTTTCATCCGACATCGAGATCGTCGCCATTGACCTGGATCCTCTGGCAACCATCATGACGCGCGCCGCGCTCGCGGTGCTGGGCCACGACAAGAGCCTTGTCCTCCAAACCGATTACACGAAGGCAAGGTTGTCCGGCGCCACCACCCGGACGGCCTACCTCGGGAATCCGCCCTATCTCCGCCACCACGACCTTCCACCGAAGACGAAGGCGTGGGCTCAGATGGCAGCCAAGTTGATTGGGCGTTCAATCTCCGGTCTTGCCGGGCTCCACGCGCTCTTCTATCTCGCCACGGCCCATCACGCCGCAGACGGCGACATCGGCTGTTTCGTCACGAGCGCAGAGTGGCTCGACGTGAATTACGGAAGCATCGTTCGCGAGCTCTTGCTCCACAATCTCGGCGGCGAGGCTCTCTACATCATTGAGCCCGAGTCTCACCCGTTCGGCGAGACCGCAACCACCGCTGCCATTGCGTCCTTTCGAATCGGGACGAAGCCCCCCAGGGTGCGTGTCCGAGGCGTTCGCAACGTCGCCGAGCTGCCA
>JBOGSW010000030.1:0-17821 GCA_050695815.1 Candidatus Limnocylindria bacterium
CAGCAGGTCGGCCTCCAGGCGGCGCGACAGGTGGCGGCAGTCCTCCAGCTGCGCTCGACGAAGCGCGCCGCCCAGCGCAGCAGCTCGAGGTGGCCGGCCGGCGTGGCCGCCACCGTCTTGTCGGCCAGCGCGCGGCCGTTGGCGTCGACCGCCACCACCGTGTGGCTGCGCTTGTGCGAATCGGTCCCGATGATCACCATGTGCGTGTCTCCTCTAACCGGGTGACGCGGACCGGCCAGCGGACACGCCTGAGTGGGGGCGGATGCCACGCTCCTATGAAGTCACGCTGGTCGGTCTCTCCATGTCCGGCAGGTGGCATATCAACCAAAAGCCACGCACGGGGGCGGGCAGGTGGTGACGAGCCAAACCCACCGGACGCCGGCAGCATGACACTCAGGTAGGTGACCACAGCACCGGGTACTCGGCCCGAGGAATGTCAAACCCCCGCGACGGGGAAGGATGTTCACCATAGACGAAGGCCCCCGCCGAAGCGGGGGCCTTCATTGCTGCCGGATTCGCTAATCGCAAGGGCATCTTTCACGCACGGTTTCCCGCACTACCCTAACCCTAACCTACCCATGGCCTTGCAACCAGTAGTGAATCGCTGGTGCGAACAGCACGCTTAGGATAGACCGTCTGTTCTCTTTAGACAAGGGTTTCGGAGGTTTAGATTCCTTTACAAAGCAAAGTGCTTTGGGGTCGGCGAACCCTACTCTCCGGAGGAAATGACGATCGACTCGATCGTGACCAGGTCGAGCGGAACGCCCACGCTGGGGTCATTCACGGGGACGGCGCCGATGGCGTCGACGGTCTCGGTGCCCGAGACGACCTGCCCGAAGATCGTGTAGTCCCGCGGGAGGCCACCCGTCAGGTCGGACAACGCGATGAAGAACTGGCTGCCGTTCGAATCCGGCACTCGAGGAGCCGCATTGGCCATGGACACCGAGTAGGGGACGTAGGCGAGGTCATCGGCCGGTGGCTCGATGGCGAAGCGATAGCCCGGACCGCCGCGACCGAGTCCGTCGAAGTCGCCATCGCGCCCCTTCGTGCTCGGGTCGCCGGCCTGGATGACGAAGCCGGCGAGGATGCGGTGGAACCAGATTCCGTCGTAGAAGCCGCAGCCGGCAAGGGCTACGAAGTTGGCGGTGGCGATCGGTGCCTCGTCGCCGTACAGATCGATGGCGACTTCGCCGTCCACGGCCCCGCTGACCGTGACCGTTGCCAGCTCCGCGCCCTGGAGGACCGCCTGCGCGCCCGTCGCCGTCGGCGCCTCGGTCGGGCAGGGCGGCTTCGGCGACGGTGTCGCATCGGCTCCGCAGGCGCTGACCACCAGCGCCAGACCGATGAGCACGGCAGTGCGCCTGACCCCATCTGTAACCGTGCCGGTTACGAATTGCCCGGCGCTCATCGGCCGTTCGACTCGAACAGGCGGCGGACGTACGAGACCGGCATCGTGCCGCCGTAGATGAGCGTGTCGTGGAAGCGCTTCAGGTTGAAGTCGGCGCCCTCGCGCGCGGCGACATCGGTCTTGAGCTTCTCGATCATGTGGCGCCCGAACAGGTACGACAGCTGATAGGTCGGGGTCGAGGTGTAGCGCTTCACCTCGGCCAACGCCGCGGGTCGCTCGAACCCGGTCTCGGCCACCAGCCGATCGACGGCATCGTCGAAGCCGATGAGGCCCCGGTGCAGCGACACGTCGAGGATGATCCGGGTGGCACGCCAGATCGCATCGGTATGGACGATGTACCAGCCCTTTGGGGTGTCGTCGAAACCGTGCTCCTTCATCATCCGCTCGCAGTAGAAGGCCCATCCCTCGGTGAACTCGGCGGCGCCCGAGAAGAGGCGCACCAGGCTCGGGTTGGTGATGGCCGCGGAGAGCTGCAGATGATGTCCCGGATAGGCCTCATGGACCGATGTATTCGAGATCGAGGCGCGGTTGTGCTCGCGCATCATCTCTGGCTCGGACGGTGGCGTGACGATGTACGTCCCGACCGGCGTCGGATCGAACTTCGCCGGATCGTAGTAGGCGGCGAACGGGACCAGGTGCCGGAGGAAGGATGGCGTCTCGATGACGTTGAGGTGATCCTCCTCCGGCGGCGTCGCCAGCCCCCGCTCGACGACGAAGGCACGCGCGAGTGACATCGAGCGGCGGTACTCGTCGAGCGCTTCGGCGAACGTGGCGGCGTGGTCATCCTTGACGAGGTCGGCGATCTCGGCGGGCGAGGCACCCGGGTCCAGCTCGACGGCCAGGGCGTCCCGGGCAGCCTTCTCCGACACCAGCAGCTCCTCGCCGACGGCCAGGATCTCGTCGCCATCGGCCTCGAGCTCGCGCAGGCGGACCATCTCCTCGAAGCGCTCCGGTCCGGCCCTCCAGTCGGCGGCGGCGCGCGGAAGGACATCGGTCCGAAGCCAGCCGGCGTGCTCCTCGAGCGCCTCCTTCGTTGCGTCGACCGCCCGGGACAGCCGCTCAGAGAGGGCATCGTCGGCCGCCTCGGCCCGGGTGGCGCTCAGGATCATGTCGAGGAAGCCGGGCAGCTGGGTGGTCGACTCGATGTCGATCTCGGTCCACAGCCTGACCGGATCGGTCACGCGCTCGCGCGTCTCGTGCAGGAACGCCGGCGCCTTCTCGAGCCGGTCGGCAATGCTCGCGAGTCGATCGGTGAGCGGCGCGAAGTCGCGCGTGAAGAGTGGAAAGAGGGCCTCCCCGATGCCCGCGGCGCCCTCCGATGAGCCGGTCCAGGACCGGTACTCCGTGAGCCAGTAGACGGCCAGCCGCGCCTGGTGAAGCGCAAGGTCGCGGTCGAGCAGTCGCTCACCGCTCAGCTCGGAGGCCTCGAACGCCGACATCTCGTCGATCGCCCGTCGGTGAAAGGCAATCTCCTCCTCGACCGCGTCGCGGCTGCCCGAGGAGAGGTCGCTGTCGCGGTCGTGGATCCCAAGGAAGGTCGCGACCTCCGGGCGGAGGTCGAGCTGATCGCGGAACCAGCGGTCGACGGTCCGATCGAAGCGGGCATCCGATTCCGATGGGGCAAGGGTCATCGCGGGTCGTACCTCGTGACGCATGCCGCGCGGGGCGAGGCGGCATCGGTGAACGATCTGGCGGGATTCGCGCCTCAGCCCGCGGGGGCGAGATGGCGCTGGAGGAAGCCTAGCACCCAGCCGGCGTAGTCCTCGGCACAGACCTCGTTCGAGCGCGCGTGGCCTGCGTCGGGACAGACGTGCAGCTCGGCGGGAGAGCCGGCCTCCTGCGCGGCGGCGAGGAGCTGATCGGCGTCGTCCGGACCGATCGAGTCATCCGCTCCCGCGCTGATGATCATGACCGGGCGCTCGTCGAGCCTGCCGATCGCCTGCACCGGATCCGCGGCGCTGACGTCCTCGCCGGTCCGGATCAGCGTTCCCAGGAGCACCGCCCAGCTGCCCGGCATCGAGAGGGGATACCCGGCGCGATCCAGCCGCGACTGAACGGCATTGGCCAGTGTCGCGTGCGTCGACTCGACGATCACCGCGTCGACTCGCTCATCGCGCTCAGCCTCGGCCAGGGTGCTGGCCCCGCCCATCGAGACCCCGAGCACCGCGATCCGATCCGGCCCCTTTGCCTCGATCAGCCAGTCGATCACCGCCCGCACGTCGCTCGCCTCGCGCACTCCCTGGGTGGAAGCCGCCTCGCCGCTCTGACCGTGGTTGCGGAAGTCGAAGAGGACCAGGTTGTAGGCCCCGTGGAGCGGTGCCGCGCGCTCGAGCATGTCGCTCTTATTGCTGCCCCAGCCGTGGGCCAGGATCACGGTCGGACCCGCCGGACCGCTTCCGGCGCCAGACGGGATGTACCAGCCCGCCAGGCCGATCCCGCCGCCGCCGGTCAGCGCCTCGCCGGCGGGCGCGCCCTGCGCCGAGCACGCCTCGCGGTCCGGCTCCGCCGCCAGCGCTGCATCGGTGCTGACGTCGTAGTTGATCGCCTCGTAGGACCAGCCGAAAGCATCCGGCGTGCGGCAGTCGGCGCTCGAGGTGGGCGGCTCGGTGAGCTGCCGCGAGCCCTCGAAGCCGATGTACCCGAAGTAGACGACCAGGACCACGAGCGCGGCGGCCAGCAGGAAGCTCAACCAGCGTGTGACGCGCGTTCGGCGTTCGGCCCTGGGATCCGGCGGCAGCTCGTACGGCATGCAGCCGGAGTATAGGGTCGCGTGCAGCCCGCCTCGGCTTCTGCCTACAATCCGTCGCCGATGACTTCCCGAAGACCGATTCGCGCCGCCTCCTCTGCCGGGATCCGCGCGCGCAGCTCGCACTCACTCGCGCCGGACCACCTCGGCGAGGCGACCGCTGCCGCCACCGTGGCGGTGATCGTCGGCGGCATCGCGCTCGTCATCACGGGGATCGGGATGGTGGCGATGGCGCTCACGATCGGCGCTCGCTACGGCGGCGACCCGCCGCCCGACGTCGGGTCGCTCATGTTCGTTCCGCTCCTGGGTGGGATCGGCGTCCTCGTCCTCGGCGGGGCGCTCGCCGCCGGCGGCGTGGCGGTGTTCGGCCAGGTTCGGCGGTCGCGGCTGGCGACCGGCATCCTCGCCGCCGTCGCGGCGGCGCTCTCCGCACTCGGCGCCGTTCTCGCCATGACCGACCCGCCGCCTTCGCTGGTGCTGGCGGTGGGCCTGACGATCTCGACCCTGGTCTTCGGCGTCGCCGGGCTCCTGCTCCTCCGCCCGCGGCGCTAGGAGCCGCTGGTCCGGCCGTGGCGCGGATCGTCCTGGTCATCGGCGCCGTGCTCTGGACACTGGCGGGGCTCGTCAGCCTGGCGCTCGCCGCCGGAGCGGCCGATGCGATCCTCTCCCTGCTGCCGCCGCTGGTCATCGATGCCGATGCTGTCGCCGGCGCGATGACGGCGTTCGGCGTGGGATTCCTCCTGCTGGGTGCCACCCACGGCGGCGTCGTCCTGGGGCTGCGACGGGAGCAGCGCCCGGCCCACAGCGCCGGCATCCTGCTGGCCGCGATCATGGCCAGCGGCCTCGTCGCCCTGGCGGCGGCCGCCGTGGCCAGCGCCGCACGGGACTCGGCATCGGCGCCGGCTTTGCTCGGCGGGGGCATCGGTGCCGGCATCGGCGCCATCGGTTACGCCCTGACGGCTGCCCGCCTGGTGGGCGAACGCCGGTCCGGATCGGCCGTCTGAAGGTGCGGAAGGGCTATGCTATGCTCCGCCACCGTGTCGCTCCCGCGGGCCCGTGGTGTAGTGGCCAAACATGCCAGCCTGTCACGCTGGAGATCGCCGGTTCGAATCCGGTCGGGCCCGCCATGGCATACGCCAACCTCGATCACGAGCTCGAAGTCAGGTGCTCCGCCGCGGACTCGCCGGATGAGCTCCTTCAGCCCGTCGCGACCCGGAGGGAGAGGAGGCACCCCGAACGGGTGCTCCACGACGTCTGCGGAGGCGAGGTCGTCCACCGACTCATGCGGCCGGCATTGAACCCCTCCTCGATGAGGCGGCTGCTCGGAATCTAGTCGACATGATTGGGCTCATGCCAGGTTGACAAGCCTCCGCCATCGATCTACCGTACTCAACCAGTCCGTTGAGCAACGGAGCGGTTGAGAACGTCAACGAAGGAGCGAGGCAATGGACGAGGAGCGGTTGGATCGAGCGTTCGCCGCCCTCGCCGATCCGGTGCGACGCACGATCGTCGCCCGGCTCAGTCGCGCCCCGGCCACGGTCAACGAGCTCGCCGCGCTCTTCCCGATCACGACCCAGGCGGTGTCCCGTCATATCGGAGTACTCGAACACTCCGGACTGGTGACACGCACGCGCGACGCCCAACGCCGGCCGGTGCATCTCAATCCGGCAGCCCTGGAGTCACTGACCTCGTGGCTGGACCGATACCGGCTCGACCACGAGCGCCGATTCCGCGCTCTGGACGACGTGCTCGAACGGACGAACCGATCAGCAAGGAAACGCAGAGCATCGAAAGGGAAGTCATGAGCAACGAACTCGTCATCGAAGCACCCGAAGGGCTGCCGTTCCTGGACTACTCGCGAGAGTTCGACGCGCCGGTCAGCGCGCTGTTCCGCGCCTACACCGACCGCGAGATCTTCGAGCAGTGGCTCGGCCCGGAAGGGATGTCCCTGGCAGTCCACCGATTCGACCCGCAGACCGGCGGTGGCTTCCGCTACGTCGTCCACGGTCCCGAGCAGGAGTGGGGATTCCACGGCGTGTATCACGAGGTCCGTCCCGATGAGCTGATCATCCAGACGTATCAGTTCGAGCAGGATCCCGCCGGCGGAGTCTCGCTCGAATTCCAGCGCTTCGAAGAGCTGCCGGACGGCCGCAGCCGAATCTCGGTGCACAGCATCAGCCCATCGGTCGCATCCCGCGACGCTCTGGACGGCATGCGCGAGGGCATCAAGGACGACTTCGACGCGTTGGACAAGGTGCTCGCACGAGGAGTTCCGGTCGAAGCCTGATCAACCCCGAGCGCCTCGCGACTGGGATGCGCTACCGTTTGCTCGTGGCCGAAACGGAACGCCTGGGGCTCGACCTCGACGATCTTCGGAGGCTGAGCGTCGCCGCGAGCGGACTCGCCGAGCCCAGGCTGCCAGCGACCTCCCGCGGCATCATGGAGGTCGTGCGGACGCTCGGGCGGATTCAGCTCGACCCGACGAACGCCGTCGCCCCAAGTCACCTCCTCGTCCTGTGGAGTCGGCTCGGCAAGTTCGACCAGGGCACGCTCGAAGACCTGCGCTGGAACGGCCGGCAACTCTTCGAGCTGGACGCATTCATGGTCCCGACAGCGGACCATCCAATCTTCAGGGCGGCGATGGCGATGACCGCCCGCGGCGAGACGGCGTACGCCGCTGCCGGCCAGGCCTGGATTGACGAGAACCAGCGCCTGCGGCGCCACATCCTCGAGGAGCTCGAACAGCGTGGATCACTTGCCACCGGCGCCTTCGAGGACCTCGCCGACCGCGCCTGGAGCTCGACCGGTTGGACCAACCAGCGAAACGTCAGCCGCATGCTTGAGTTGCTCGCGCGACGCGGCGAGGTGATGGTCGGCGGTCGAGAAAAGGCCCAGCGTCTCTGGGACCTTCCGGACCGATGGCTCCCGGCCGCTGTTCCGCGTGACCCTCTAACGTTCGCGGATGGCCTTGGAGGCTGGATCGAGCGGGTGGTGCGGGCGCGCGGCGCGACGCCGATGCCCCAGACGCCACCTCACCCGCGAGCGCCCTGGCCATTTGGTGGCCTGGAGAGTGAGCCAGTCGTCGCCGCAACGCGACCGTTGGTCGAGTCGGGCCGGCTCGTCCCGGTCGCGGTCGCCGGTCCGAAAGGCCAGCTGCGCGGCGACTGGTACATTCATGCCGATCACCTCACGACGCTGAAGCGGCTTCGCCGAAGCCGGGACGAGACGAAGGCGTCGCGGACGACACTCCTCTCTCCCTTCGACCCGCTGATCACCGATCGCGACAAGGTCAAGCTGCTCTTCGACTTCGACTACAAGCTCGAGATGTATGCACCCGCCGCGAAGCGCGAGTACGGCTACTACGTGCTGCCCATCCTTCACGGCGGTCGTCTCATCGGACGCATCGATCCGAAGCTCGACCGGAAGCGGAGGGTTCTCGTCACCAACGCCGTCTTCGCCGAGAAGAGCGCCCCCAGTGACCGGAACGTCGGCGAGGCGGTCGCGGGCGCGATCGCAGATCTTGCCGCCTTCGTCGGGGCCGAACGGATCGAACTGGGCAACCGCCTGCCGAGGGGGTGGGCCTCTGCCCTCAAGCGCCTGAGCTGAGCCGGGCTGCCCGAATCTGCGCGCGCGGCGTCGCACCGACGGGCAGGCCCGCTCGTACACTCATGCCAATGAGACGAGAGGGGCGGCCGCTGACGGCCAACGCGCGCGCGTTCGACGAATGGATTCGCACGCGGTTCGTCGAGCTCAACACGCAGCTCGAGGAGCTGTACTTCGCGCAGCCGGACCGCGCATCCGTCGAGGGCATCGGCGAGCCCCTCAAGGAGGAGCTTGTCCGAGAAGGTCGCGAATGCATCCTTCGGCTCCTGGACGAAGGGAACACGGACGAGGGCTTCGAGCGTGCCTACGAGGTGCTGGGCGACGTCGGCCTCTACATGGCCGCCTGCCGGCGACACGAGATCACCGAACCGTCCCGTGAACGACGGTCGCCGCTCACCGAAGCATCGGCCCTGGCAATGCAGCTGGGAGCATCGCTCGGCGTGGCACCTCGCATCGCGACCAGCCACCTCGAGACGCACAACCGCGCGATCGATGGCGACTACAAGCGTTTCACGGCGCTCCCCGACGAGCGGGTGTTCACCGACTACAACACGCGCGCGCTGTTCGCCTTCAAGCGCGCGGCCGATGCGCTGGTCCGC
Organism: Candidatus Limnocylindria bacterium; assembly: GCA_050695815.1. GTDB lineage: Bacteria > Chloroflexota > Limnocylindria > QHBO01 > QHBO01 > JACDBZ01. Next base: position 8,357 of record JBOGSW010000030.1, read on the forward strand.
ATCCTTCCGCTGGGCATCTCGCACCCGGTCGCCCGCGATCTGCTCCTGACGGCCGAGGACGCCCTCCACGAGGTTCGCCGGTTGTACGGCGAGCTCGCGCGGGAGCTCAACACCGATCGGTTCTTCTATTGCGTGCGACCGTACTTCAAGCCCTACCGCGTGGGGCTCCACGAGTATCGCGGCATGAACGCAGGCGACTTCGCCGGGATCAACGAGATCGATCTGCTGCTCGGCCTGTGCCAGGCCAACGAGCCGTCGTACTCGCAGCTGCTGGTCGACAAGTTCCTGTTCATGAGGCCCGACGACCAGGCTCGCCTTCGCGACTGCATGCGCCAGCAGAGCCTGCTCGACAGGCTGCTCGAGCAGGTCGACTCGTCGGGCTCGAAGCCGTGGTTCAAGCAGGCCGCGGCCGCGTTCCTGGCAGTCTGCGACGCGCATGGAGCCGCTGCGGCGCAGCATCACGACGGGCTCGTCCGCACCTTCATCGAGCTGCCTTCGCGGGCGCTGCCCGAGGAGATGATGACGGACATCACCGCCAGCGGGCCACCCCTGGCGGTGGTGCTCAGGGCCCTCGAGAAGCTGCGCGACCTTCGCATGGCGGCCGATCGCGACGACATCCCGACCCGCCACCGGGATCTCGAGCGCCTTCGAGCGACCCTGGGCTCGGCGTGATCGGCATCGGCATCGGCCCTGACGAGTTCTCTCGACCTTCCGGCATCTACCTCCTCAGCCACTCGGTCGGCCTGGCGCCGCGGACGGCCCTCGGACGCCTCGAGGAGGACTACTTCGACGCCTGGATGCACGACCCCGAGCAGGCGTGGCCGCGATGGCTGGCCGAGATCGAGGAGTTCCGCGCGGCACTGGCGCGGCTCCTCAACCACCGGGCCAAGTGCTTCTGCCCGCAGGCGAACGTGTCCAGCGCCACCACGAAGATCCTCCAGGCCCTGCCTCGGCGCACCGGCAGCTCGACCATCCTGTTGACCGAGGAGGCCTTTCCCTCCATCGGCTTCGTGGTTGGCAGAGCGACCGATGCGGACAACGCCGTCAGGTTCATCGGTCGCGATGAGGATGCCCAGGACCCAGCGGTCTGGGCGACGCACATGACCCCTGGCGTCGGACTTGTGGTGATCACCCACGTCCATTCGAACGGCGGGCAGCGGCTCCCCGTGAACGAGATCGTGGCGCTGGCGCGCGAGCGCTCGATCGTCTCCATCGTCGACATCGCGCAGTCCGTTGGTGTCGTGCCCATCGACCTGGCGGAGTGGAACGCCGACTTCGTGGTCGGCTCATCGGTCAAGTGGCTGTGCGGCGGCCCGGGCGCCGGGTTCCTGTGGGTCAACCCCGAGATGCTGCCGCGGTGCGAGCCGATGGACGTCGGCTGGTTCTCGCACGCCGACCCGTTCGAGCTCGATATCCATCGGTTCCGATTTGCCGATGATGCTCTCCGGTTCTGGGGCGGGACCCCATCGGTCCTTCCCTTCGTCGTCGCGCGTCGCTCGATCGAGCTCCTCGACGGCATCGGGATCGAGGCCATCCGCGCCCACAACGTTGCATTGAGCGATAGGCTCGTGGCGTCGGTCGACGATGGCTGGCTCGTGACCGATCGCGACCCCTCGCGACGCGGCGGTACGGTGGTCCTCGATCCGGGCGATCGGACGCAGCATGTGGTGCAGGAGCTGCGCGACGGGGGCGCGCAGTTCGACAGCCGGGCTGCCGGCATCCGGCTCTCGCCGCACATCTACAACACGGCGGACGAGGTCGATGCCGTTGCCGCCTTGCTCATGCTTTGAACGACGGCAAGGAGAATTGATGCGATTCCACACGACCATCCTGCACAGCGGGAAGACGGCCACGGGCATCCAGGTTCCCGACGAGATCGTCGAGGCGCTGGGTTCGGGCAAGCGCCCACCGGTCACGGTGACGATCAACGGCTTCACCTATCGGTCCACCGTGGCCGTCATGGACGGCGCCTACATGGTCGGCGTCAGCGCCGAGAACCGAGCCGGTGCGGGGGTCGCCGGCGGCGACGAGGTGGACGTCGATATCGAGCTCGACACGGCCCCACGCGAGGTGGCGGTCCCGGACGACTTCGCCGCCGCACTCGACGCCGAGCCGAAGGCGCGAGCGACCTTCGACGGCCTCTCCTACAGCAACAGGTCCTGGCACGTGCTCCAGGTCACCGGAGCCAAGACCGATGAGACCCGGCAGCGCCGCATCGCCAAATCGGTGGCCACCCTTCGGGAGGGCCGCCCCCGCTGAGCGGTCGCGCGTGGATGCGCGCGGACGGCGTACCGTGCCGCGTCAGGTCAGCTGGCGTATCGGTCCAGAGCGGCGATCTATCGGCCTGGATTGGCAAGAGCCCCTCGCCACGCCGCGGATCCGCGATCTATACGCGGCGAGGCGACGGGCCAGCGCCTCAGGCGCCACATCTCGACGGTCAGCGAGCGATAGATCGATGCCAGGCCGCCCAGAAGGCGTCCCGTGACAGGGCGTGAAGATAGATCGCGCCGGTCAGCTGGCGTATCGGTCCAGGGCGGCGACGACGAGGCCGAAGATGAGCACGGGAACGAGCGCGATCAGGCCGGCCAGGACGAGCTCGGCAGGCGTCGCCGGGGGCACCGGAGGGCAGCCGGCGCAGGCCGTGTGGATGGCACTCATTCGGCACTCATCCGGCGCCCTTTCCCTCGGCGGCATCGGTGACGGCCTCCGCGGTCGCGTCCCGGCTGGCGGCCTCCTTCTGCCCGAGGTGCCGCGAACGATGGCTGCGCGCGATCGCCTCGCAGGCCTCGTCGATGTCATCGGTGATGGTCACGAGGTCGAGATCCTGCGGGCTGATCTTCTCCTCGTAGAGCGGCTTGTCTCGGATCCATTGCATCATCCCCTCCCAGTAGTCCCTGCCGTAGAGGACCACCGGGAAGTGCTCGACCTTGCCGGTCTGGATGAGGGTGAGCGCCTCGAACAGCTCGTCGAGCGTCCCGAAGCCGCCGGGGAAGATGACGAACCCCTCCGCATACTTCACGAACATCACCTTGCGCACGAAGAAGTAGCGGAACTCCATGCCCAGGTCGACGTATTCGTTCAGGCCCTGCTCGAAGGGCAGCTCGATGTTGGCGCCGATGGAGACGCCACCGGCATCCTTCGCCCCGTGGTTCGCCGCCTCCATGATCCCCGGGCCGCCACCGGTGATGATGGCGAAGCCCTCCTTCACGAGTGCAGCGGCCAGCCGCCGCGCGGCGCCGTAATAGCGATTTCGGCGTCCGACCCTGGCGGAGCCGAAGATGGTGACCGCCGGGCCCACCTCCGCCAGCGCGTCGAAGCCCTCCACGAATTCGCCCATGATCCGCAGCGTCCGCCAGGTGTCGGTCTCCTGGAAGCCGGGGAACGGCTCGTGCGAGCGAAGGAGCTTCTGGTCCTCCGTCTTGCGACCGACGGGAGCGGATCCGCGCACGACGACCGCGCCACGTCGCCGCTCTGGCTGCTTCTTCTTACGGGCCATGGGACCTCCGCGCGCTCGACAGGTGTGGGATCGGATGCTACGGTGACGCCTCGCCGGCATGCCCTCTACGGTATGCCGGCGGGACCACGTATTGACGAGGATTCTATTGCCGGACCTCCTGCGGCGCGTCGCCGCACTGACCGTCATGAGCGCCGTCGGCATCGCCCTGCTCGCTCCGTTGACCGCGCGATCCGCCCTGCCCGAGCCCGTGCGGGTGGACTCGCTGCTCGGTCCGATGCCTGCTCCGCGGACCTCCGTCGAGCGTGGATCCCTCGCCAGCCGAGACGCCTCGGCCACGCTCACGCTCAACGTCACAGCCGCGTCCGCGCGCGCGGAGCACTTCACCGATGATCCCATGCCGACGCCGGCGTCCGCGCCGATGCAGGCGACCCTCGTCACGGTCTCGACCCCGAAACCGGCCCCGCTTGCCGCGGTGAGCGCGCCCGCCCCGGCGCCGGTGCCCGCGGCGCCGCCGGCCGGTGACACGATCACGGGCCGCGCATCGTGGTACTGCCACGTGGTCGGCACCTGCCCGGCGGGATATTCCCCTGCCGATGCGTTCGTCGCCCTGCCCGGCGCCCTCGGCGGTGCCGGCGGTCGAGGCGTGGTCGGCCACGTCACCGTCTGCGGCGACCGCTGCGTCGAGCTCCCGGTGGTCGACTATTGCGCCTGCTACTGGGGCACCCCCGACCAACGCGTTGCCGACCTCTCGGCCGCCGCCTGGGACCTCGTCACCGATCGGTCTCGCAGCGCCGGCGTGATCACCGTCACGCTCCAGCTCGAAACCTGATCGTGCTCGTTCGACGAATCCTGCTCCTCGCACTGGTCAGCGTCTCCGGCATCGCCCTCCTCGCGCCACTGGCCGCGCGCTCGGCGATACCGGCGCCGGTCGACGTGCCCGAACGGCTCCTCCCTGCGCCGAATGCGCCCGGACCCGCGCTCGACCGTGGCGGGCTGTCGGCCCGCGGCGCGACGACCCTGAGCCGCCTCGTCGCGCCCACCGCCGAGGCGCTCGACGAGGAGGCCCCCCTCCCGACGCCCGCCACGGCCTCGATGCAGGCGACGCTCTTCTCGGTGGCCACCCCGACGGCGCCGGCTCAGGCCCCGCAGCGCATCGTGCGCTACGACGGCGACAGCGTGTGGGATGACCTGGCGCAGTGCGAGTCCGGCGGCAACTGGGCGATCAACACCGGCAACGGCTACTTCGGCGGCCTCCAGTTCAGCCTCGGAACGTGGCAGCAGTACGGCGGCACGCAGTACGCCGCCTATCCGCACGAGGCGACCCGCGAGCAGCAGATCGCCACCGCCGAGCGGCTGCACGCGGCACGCGGTTACGCTCCCTGGCCGGCCTGCCGCGCCAGCCTCGGCCTTCCCTAGACCACACTCAGGCGGGACCGGGCGCTGTAGCATCCGTCCATGCTCGAGCCGCTCCGGATCGGTCACGTCGTGCTCAAGGTGCGCGACCTGGATCGGTCACTCGCCTTCTATCGCGACCTGCTGGGCTTCTGCGTGTCGAGCGAGATGAGCAACGTGATGATCTTCCTGACCGCGACCGGCGAGAACCACCACGATCTGGCACTCCTCCGGGTCGGTGACTCGGCGCCCTCGCAGGCGCCGGCGGCGGTCGGCCTGTATCACGTGGCGATCCAGCTCCGCGACTGGGAGGCCGTCAAGGGCGCGCACGCGATCCTCGAGGAGCGCGGGCTGCTGCGCGGAACCGCGGACCACGGCGTGACGCGCAGCCTGTACACCGCCGACCCGGACGGCAACGAGATCGAGCTCTACTGCGACGCGCCGCGCGACGAGTGGGAGGGGCGCGTGGCCGAGGCGATGACGGTGCGGCCGCTCGACATCGGGTGAACCGGTGAGCGAACGCTCGCCCGGAGGGCACGCCGCTTGCTTCGCTGCCGATCGTGCCGTTCCTCCCGTTCGTCCTCCTCCTGGCGTGGCAGGCGCTCAGTCGATCCGCATCGTTCGCCCTCGGCTGGGCCACGGCGCTCTACTTCGGCCAGGTCCCGGGGCGGCAGGGTCGCATGCTGGCCGTGATCAGCCTCGTCTCCGCCGGGTGGGTGATCGTCATCATCGGCTTCGCCATCCCCATCCTGGGAGGGGCGCTCCTCGAGGCCATCGGCCTCGTCGGTGACAACTTCGATGTCGCGCCGATCCACCACCTGGGCCTGGCGGCGGCGATCGTCCTGGCCCCGCCGTTCGTGGCCGCCGTGGTCGTTTTCGGCGAGTTCCACGAAGAGCGGAGCATCGGCGTATGGCTGAGGTTGGTCCCGGTGAGCTATCCGGCGACCTTCATGCTCGGGCTCTCGGTGCTGCAGATGGTCCTCTTCACGCCGATCCTGCTCTTCCAGCGCTGGCGTCGGAAGCGCACGCTGGTGCAGGTCCCGCTCGTGATGCGCGAGGGGACCGATGACGACGACCTGCTCGAGGCGGTGCGCTCCGCGCTGGCGGCGATCGATATCACCGATGTCGCCGTCAGCGAGGCCACCGGACCCAAGGCGTGGCCGATGCGCACCGTCGGCTTCGCCGCACGTCACCTCCTCGGCGCCGTCGTGCGTGGCGTGCCGGTCGAGCTGCGGGCCGATGGCCTCGAGATCTACGCCTACGCCACGAACGTGTCGATCCTCGGGCCGAAGGAGGACGCGTATGTCGCCCGCGCGGCCGTCGAGCGCGAGCTCGCCCTCTCCGATGCGTACCTGACCTGGAACGAGGAGTCGCAGGGATTCGAGGACGAGCTGCTCGAGGCGCACCGGTCGGCGAACACCGATCTCGAGGCCCTCCGTGGGCGCCTGGACGAGGTCCAGCAGCGGATGGATCGGGCGAGCCTCAACAGCGAGGAGTGGAACGTCCTGTACCGGCTCCGCCTCCAGGTGGAGCAGTCGGTCTCCCGACGCGATGCGTGAAGGACGCCGGTGGGGTGCGGGGCGGGGATGCGGGGCCGTAGGGCGTGTGGGGCGACCTCGTTTGGAAATTTGTGCGCTGGGGCGCACGGAATTACGAACGAAGCCTCGTTCTCACCCGATTCCCGGTCGCAACGTGCGCCCCGCCGCAATAACTCGTCGGATCCGGGGCCGATTCGGTCCCTGCTTCGCAAATACGTGCGCTGGGGCGCAAACGTACGCGAGACTCGGCCTCCAAGCCAACGCGAGGCTCTCACGGAGAGCAGCGCGCCGGGCGAGCGGATGTTCCGAACGGTGAAGAGCCCTGCGTCCGCGTCCCCACCTCGCGGCTAGGATGCGCCGATGGGACGCAAGCGCCGCATCGGTCTCGTCATCCTTGCCATCGTCGTGGTGCTCGTCGCCTGGGAGCCGACCCGCGTGGCACTCCAGACGGCGGTGATGCTGCCCAATCTGCTCGACGCCGGTCCGAAGCCGCTCGGCCTGTTCAGCGAGGAGCCGCGCCGCCAGAGCCTTCCGTACCGCGCGACCGACGACTCCGCCGAACCCGATCTCGCAGAGCTCTGGCTTCCGGCGTGGGCATCGGCGGAGCGGCCCGCGGGAGCGATGCTGCTCGTCTTCGGGGTCAACAATCTCGGGCGCAACCATCCAGCCATCGTTCGGGTCGCCGATGGCCTGGCGCGGACCGGCGTGGCGGTGCTCGTCCCCGACTCGCGCACGCTGCTCGAGGGGCGGCTCGAGGTCGGCGAGATCGACGGGGTGGTGCGCGCCTTCGAGGCCCTCGCCGTCCGCCCCGAGGTCGACCGTGAGCGGGTCGGGATCGTCGGATTCAGCGTCGGTGGCTCGCTGGCCCTGCTCGCGGCGCGCGACGAGCGGATCAGCGAGCGAGTGCGCTGGGTGAACGCGTTCGGCGCCTTTGCGGATGCGCGCACCTATCTCGCGTCCGTATCGGCGCATGCCTACCGTGGAGCTGACGGTGCCGAGGTGCCGTGGACACCCACGCCGCTGGCGCGCGAGGTCTTCCTGCGCTTCATGCTCGACCAGGTCTCCGAGCCCGACCGCGGGGCGCTCGATGCGGCATTTGGCCAGGCCATCCTCGACGGCGATCGTCCGGCGCCTGACCCCGACCTCCGGGTAGCCCTCGGGACCGATGGCGCGCAGGCGGTGCACGACCTCATGACTGCCCCGAACCTCGAGGCCGCACGATCCGCGATCGACGCTCTGCCGAGCCGCGCGCGCGCCTTCATCGACGCCATCTCGCCGGTGCGCCACCTGGACGGGCTGACGGCGGACGTGCACCTCATGCACGAGACCGAGGACCACCACGTCCCGTTCGTCGAGTCGCGCGCGCTGGCATCGGCACTGGAGTCGCGCTCGCTGCTGGCGGAGCACACCGAGTTCCGGCTCTTCGACCACGTCCAGCCCGATGACCTGGACCTGCTTGCGGCGGCACCGGAGCTCGTGAAGCTGCTGCTCCACGTCCGCACGCTGATGGAGGAGACGCTCTGAGAGCTGAAGACCCCTCAGCCGAGGGCGACGAGGCTGACGGCGACGGCGGCCAGGCCGAGCCCGACCGCCTGCCCGCGATGGATCCGCTCGCGCAGCAGGATCGCCGCCAGCAGGACCGTGACTGCGGGGTAGAGCGACGAGAGGACCGAGGCGATGGCCAGCAGGCCGGTCTGCGCGGCGAACAGGAACAGGACCGTGGCGCCGGCCGCGAGCGCGGCGACCACCACCGCGCGCCACAGGTACGGATCGCGCGGCACCCATGGCTGGCCCAGGAGGCTCGCCAGACCGATCACCGCGACGACCGACATGACCTCGCCGGCGGCCAGCGGCCCCAGCCCCGCGACCTCCGGCACCTGGCCGAGCGCCGAAAACATCACCCCGAATCCCAGGCCAGCCAGCAACCCGTCGGCCAGGCCGTCGCGCGACGCATGCGTCCGGCCTGCGACGTCAACGGGGTCCGCGCCGCTGGACACGAGCCAGATGGCCGGGATCGCGCACGCGATGCCGATCCAGGCCCATGGCGCCGGCCGTTCCCCGGTGAGCAGCCCGACGCCGACCGGCAGCACGGCCGCTCCGACCGCGGAGACGGGCGCGACCACGCCCATGCGGCCCGTCGCGAGCCCGCGATACAGGTACGCCGTCCCGACGCCGGTGCCGACCCCAGCAACCAGCCCCCATGCCCAGTCGAGCGGTGCCGGCGAACCCGGGAGCAGGAGCGCCGCCATCGCGATGAGGACGGTCGTGGCGACCTGCGTGACCACGGCGACGGCCCACACCGACGCCCGGCGCGCGAGGAGTCCGCCGGCGAAGTCGGAGAGGCCGTACAGGACCGCGGAGGCCAGCGCCAGTGCGACCGTCATCGCCGGGTCAGCGCGCGCCGGCGAAGAGCGCCAGGGACCCGAAGACGAGGAGCACGCCGATCGCGATGATCAGGAGCTTGGCGACCCAGGCGTTGGGACGGCGCTCGGGGAGGGGCTGGTATGGCCTCCCGCGGCGCCGCCGCCGGGATCGGCTCACCCGTTGACCCCCTGCGGTGCCGGCCAGGATCGCCGGAAGAGAAATGGCACGGTGAGCGCCTCGCGACCCGAGACCGAGCGAAGCTGCTTGCGGGTCCGCTTGAGGAGCTTGCCGTGGTACGTGCCATCGCCGTACGGCTCGAGCAGGCGGGCGACGTCCCACTCACGCTCGCCGGCCACCGCGGACGGCGGCAGCCATCGGTCCAGGATCGCCTTCGCCTCGTCGATCGCCACGAAGCGTCGCGAGCGCGTCGCGTTGTCGAGCGTGATGAGCGCGTTCTCGAAGCTTGCATCGACATCCTCGACCAGGGTCGTCAGGCGCTCCATGGTGCCGGGGATGCGCTCCGGCTTGAAGAGGCCGGTGAGGATCGCGCGCCGCTCGTCGGGGCCGAGTGTCTCGAGTCGCTCGCGCAGGCTCGGGATACCGGCGTCCGGATCGGCGGCGGGCACGTCGTAGTCGTAGAGGCGAACCATCATCGGTCCATTGATCCTAGACCGATGCGCCCGATGGCGCGACCTCGGTGTCGAGCTCCCGACG
>JBOGSW010000031.1:0-22723 GCA_050695815.1 Candidatus Limnocylindria bacterium
GCCATGCCTCGCCGGCGGGTCCGGCGCGATGCCGTGCGTCGAGCCGGCGGGCCGACAGGCCCGCGATCCCGAAGCGCTCGAGGGCCTCGGCCAGGAGGGTCCCCTCGCCCCGCACCGCGTGGCCGACCACGCACCGATCGCCGTCGCGCAGGACCGACTCCAGGCGGTCGCGACGGGCATCGAACGGACGGCGTTGCCACGGCACGCCGCCGGTCCAGAGGAGGTCCGAGGCGACGTACGCGGGCCGGCCGGCGCGGGCATCGCCGCTGAGCCGTCGCCGGAGCAGGTCGGCATCCAGCCAACCGCCCTCGTCGACGGCGAGAAGCCAGCCATCGAGCAGCGCCCCGTCCTCCATGAGCCGCTCCGGGAGCTCATCGGCAAGCTCGGCGAAGGCGCTCATGGCATCGGCGAGGCCCTCCGCCGCGAGGCGGACGAGCCTGCCATCCTCCACGAAGGCGTGGGCGCGGACGCCGGGCCACCACGGCTCGAACAGGTAGTCGGGATCGTCGAACGGCGCGACGCCGGCGGTCGGCTGCATCGGCTGCACGCGCGAGGGCAGCCGGCCTGTGGGGGTCGGGATCGAGAGGTCGAGATGGTCTCCGGGCACGAACCGAATCAGGCGGTCTTGCGCCGTCGCTGCTTGGGCGCCGCGACCGCTTCGGGCTTCTCCGCCTTCTTCGTCCGACGATCCTTGCGAGCGGCCGAGACCGATGCCTCGAGCGCGGCCATGAGGTCGGTGATGTTGGTCGGCTCGGCCGCCGCCTGCGCAGGCTCGGGCTTCTCGCCCGCGACCTTGCGCTCGATCACGGCCATGAGCGCCTGCCGATAGTCGTCCTGGTAGTCATCGGCGCTGAAGTCGCCCGTCATGCTGGCGACGAGCTGCTCGGCCATCTTCTTCTCGGATGCCTTGATCTCGATCTCGTCCTCGGGAAGATTGAGCTCGTCCATGGAGCGAACCTCATCGGGCCAGTGCAGCGTCGTCAGGAGAAGGCTGTTGCTGAAGGGGTTGAGTGCGGCGAGCTGCTCGCGGTCCTTCAGCACGATCTTGCAGATCGCGCTCTTGTTCTGCTCGGCCAGGACCGACTTGAGCAGGTAGAAGGCCTTGGCGCCGACCTGCTCCGGCTCCAGGTAGTACGCCGACTTCACGAACTGGGTGCCCTGGTTGTCGCGCGACGCGTTGACGAACATCTCGATCTCGATCGCGCGCATCGTCTTGAGCGGGACCGAATCGATGTCCTCCTCGCTGACCACGACGTACTTGCCCTTGCTCCACTCGTAGCCGCGCACCGTCTCGGACCGCGGGATCACCTCGTCGTGGTACGGGCAGTACACCTTCATCTGGATGCGGTTCAGGCAGCTCGCATGGAGCAGGTTGAAGCCGATGCCTCCCTGCTCGGTCGCGAGGTAGAGCTTGACCGGGATGGTGACCAGCCCGAACTGGATCGCTCCCCGCCACATGGATCGCGCCATTTGATCTCTCGTGCTCCCGTTGCTGCGTTCAGCCCCGCCGTGCCCTGCGGTGCGGTGAACGCGGGCCGTGATGGTACCAAGCGTCCGCAAGCGCGCCCGCATGGCTGACCGAGTAACCCATCCGTACCATGCGGATGGGCCATAGACCGATGCGGACGCGTTGTTCGACACTGACCCCGCAATGAATGACGCTGCCCAGGCCCTTCGTGCCTATGTCCTCGAGGACGATCCCGACATCGCCGCGCTCGAAGCCGATCTCCTGCGGGAGATGGGGTTCGGCGTCGTGACCTGCACCCGCATCGTCGAGCTCGGGGACCTCATGGAGCTTGCGCTGCCGCATCTCATGGTCATCGACGTGATGCTTCCCGACGGCGACGGCGGCGACATCACCGAGCTGCTGCGCACGGCCTGGCCGGGCATTCCGGCGATCTTCGTCAGCGCCGCCAGCCGCGAGCGCCTCGCCGAGCTCGAGCCGATCGGTCCGGTCGTCGCGAAGCCCTTCGACCTCGAGGCCTTCCGGGCGGCGGTCGAGCAGGCCCTGGCCGGCGCCGAGGAGCTTCAAACCGCCTCGTGACCGGGGTGGGGCGCCTGGGCGACGCTGGCTCCGGCGGGACCCGTGACCGCCACGAGCGCGGAGTGCACCTCGCCACGCTCATCGGTCAGGTGGTAGCGATGCTCGATCGTCGCGACGGCGGAGAGCATGGCGTTCACGGGGCAGTACTTCGTTGCCGACAGCTCGATCGAGCGGCGCAGCGCCTCGGGCTCGACCGCACCGGTCACCCGGTGCTCGACGGTGATCGCCGTGAAGACGCGCGGGTGCTCCTCGGCAGAGGTGCCGCTCACCTCGATCTGGTAGGCGGCCGCGCGCTGCCGCTTCTTGCGCAGGATGCTCGCCACGTCCATCGAGGTGCAGCCGGCCAGCGCCGCCAGCAGCGTCTCCTTCGGCTCGGCCGCCCGGTCCTCGGCCGCCCGGTCCTCCCCCTCCGCCGCGTCTCCGTCCATGACGAACGGCTCGCCGTGAAGGGCACGGGCCTCGACGTGGTCACTGACCGGATCGACGGTGGCGGTGACGCGGATCGGCATGCGCTCAGCCTAGCTCAGACGGGAGTGGCCGGCCGATGCGCGTGATTCGCCCCGCGGCGCTCGGCTCGACCGGACGCCGCCGCGGGCTGCTCCTCGCGCTGAGCATGCTGGCGGTCGGCGTCATCGGTGCCCAGCTCACGCTCGTCGGACTCGACGCCCCCGCCGCCGCGACCGGCGTGGTGGCGAGCACGGCCGCTGTCGCCATCGGGGTTGGTGCGGCGTGGCTGCTGCGCGTGGTGCGGCCACGCTGGTCGCACGACGCGGCGCACGGGCTCGAGTCGCTGCTGACCGGCGTGTTCGACGACAGCTACACGCTCATCGTCTCCCCTCCGCTGCGGGTGCGCGACGCGGCGCGGCTCGACGGGATCCTGGTGGGACCGGCCGGCGTCCGCGTCCTCAGCGTCCGCGACTGGGAGGGGCGATACCGCGTGCGAGGGCGGGCATGGGAGTTCAACGCCGGCCGACGGCGGGGCTGGATCCGCTGCCGCACGAACCCGAGCTTCGACGTGACCGCCCTGGCGGAGGGCGTCGGACGCTGGGCGGTGACCGAGGACCTCGAGCACGTCCCGGTCCGAGGTGCGGCCGTCTTCCCGTGGGCCCACTCGCGGATCCTCCTGGAGGAGCCAGAGGACGAGATCGTCACCGCCGAGAATGCGCCGTGGTGGGCCAACATGATCGGACGGGCGCGACGGCTGGACGAGCCGGGCGCCGCCAGGTTCGTCTCCGCCGTTCTCGACGCCGCGGACACGCCCGCCGCGCAGGCCGAGGCACCGGCGGTCACACCGCGGGCCGAGCCCTAGCTCAGGAGGGCTCCTCGCCGGACCTGAGCCACGCCTCGGCCGTGCGCTCGTCGATCACCTCGGCCAGCAGCTCGTCGGGTCGCTCGTCATCGGCGACGAGCAGGATGTGGGCGCGGTCGCGCCGGATCGCCACGATCGGACAGGTGCGGTCGAGGTGCGGGTGGTGCGCCGACTCGAGCGCGACGTCGGTCATCGGCATGAACCGATCCTGGACGTTGAGGAGACCGTCGACCGGCCGGCTGCCCATCGGGACGTGGATGATGCCGGTGACCCGGATCGGCGCCATGGCCAGCTGCGCGCGAACGGGCCGTTTCTGGATCCGCATCTCGCCGCGCGCCTCGCCGGACAGGCCCGGCGCCGCGACCACCAGGATCTCCTCGAGCGACACGAGGGCCGAGGGGGCGGCGAGCGCTCCCGAAGCCTGGCCGTGCTCGCTGATCGTGGCATGCTCGACCGTCAGGTGTCCGCCGGAGAGCTGGTTGAGCATGTCCGAGACACGGCCGAACGGCGTGCGCACCGTGCCCGAGACACGGTACGAGCTGGTGTAGACGTCGACGGCGACCTCGTTCATCGAACCAGGCGCCTCGACCCCGAAGGCGTTCACGACCGATGCATCCTATCGCAGCGCGTCGCGCCTGCGCGCCTTCCAGACCTGCTCGGCCGGCCATTTCCTCGACCACCCGGGATCCACCAGCTCGTGGCGGCCGGGGGCGGCGGCGCCATCGGGCGCCTGGATCTCGACCAGGTCGATGACGTCGAGGCCGTTGGCGCGCAGGAGGCGGATCCACGCACCGTAGCCGAGGTGGAACTCGACCCCGCTCTCTCCCGGCCAGTCGAAGCGATGCATGCCGAAGTACGGTCGCAGCAGCCGGCCGCCGCCCTCGTCATCGGTCTCGGGGACGGTCAGCACCCAGAGCGTGCCGTTGACCAGGAAGACGAGCTCGCCCCCTGGGCGCAGCAGGCGAGCGGCCTCGGGGATCCATCGGTATGGATCGGCCCAAATCGAAGCGCCGTACTCGCTCACCGCCAGGTCGAAGCTCGCGTCGGGCAGTGGCACCGTCTCGGCATTGCCGTGGATGAGCGGGAAGTGGAGGTCGTGCTCCTCCTGAAGCGCACGTGCCGTCCTGAGCTGCTCCTCCGAGTTGTCGATCCCGGTGACCCGGGCCCCGCGGCGCGCCAGCCAGGCCGAAACGTACGCGGTGCCGCAGCCGAGCTCGATCACGTCCTTCCCGGCGAGCTCCACGGGCAGGAGCGCGAGCTCCGTCTCGGGGACGCCGAAGACGCCCCACGTGATCTCGGTCCGCGCCCACGCTCGCCGACCGCGATCCGCGTAGCGCGGCGCGTTGATCTCGTCCCAGTACGCTCGGTTGCGGGCGACGTGGTCGGGCAGCGTCTCCGGCAGCGGCTCGGGCTCGCTCATATGCAGATCGTACCGCCCACTGCCGGAGCGCCGGGCCGAGACGCCGAGACGCGCCGCTCAGCGGCGCTATGCGTGAACGAAGGATAGTCAGTCGGCGGCATCGCGGGGCTCGTGCGTCGTACGCACCGCTCGGCGGCGCAGATCGCGGATAGTACAACGCAGGGCGAGCTTCGTTCGTCGTTAGCGCCGCTCAGCGGCGGCATGCTGCTCCACGGCAGCGGCGGCGACTGGCGGCGACCGGCGGCGACCTCCGCCATGTACCCTCAGGCTTCGCCGGTGGCGGCGATGCGCTCGGTCTCGCCGCCCGCGCCGGTCGCCAGCAGGATGCGGCCGGACGCCTGCTCGCCGAAGAGCGCCTCGACGGTTTCGAGCGTGTCGATCTCGGCCGGTGTCTTGTCGTCGCGAACGCGCGCGATACGCGGGAAGCGCATCGCAAACCCGGACCGATGCCTCCCGGACCGCATGATGCGGTCGAAGGCGATCTCGACCACCACCTCCGGCACCACCGTCCGATAGCGCCCGAAGTCCTGCACCGTGATCGTCTTGAAGCGCTCCGTCATCGCGGCGATCTCCGCATCGGTCAGGCCGGTGTACGCCTTGCCGATGGTCAGCAGGCGCGCATCGGGCGCATCGATCTCGCGCACGGCGAAGGTGTAATCGCTGAGCACGCCGCGGCGCTTGCCGTGGCCCCACTCGACGCCGACCACGACGCAGTCCAGCGTGGCGAGCGCCCTCTTCAGCTTCAGCCAGCCGAGCCCGCGCCGTCCGGGCTGGTAGGTCGAGCCGGGGTCCTTCACCATCAGGCCCTCGTTGCGACGGTCGCGGGCGTCGTCGAACCGGCGATCGACCTCGGCCGCGCTGCGCGCCGTGGCCAGGTGCGAGAGCAGCAGGTGCTCGCCGCTGGCCTCGGGCAGACCGAGCGCCTCGAGCCGCCCGCGACGCTCCCGGAGCGGGGTCTCGATCAGGTCCTCGCCGCCCGCGTGCAGCAGGTCGAACGCGACGAGCACGACCGGCACCTCGGCCAGCAGCTCCTTCGACGGGCGGACCCGGCCGAGCCGCGTCTGGAGCGACGCGAAGTCCAGCACCGATCCCTCCCGCCATGGCACCAGCTCGCCGTCGATCACCAGCGGCGCGCGATCCACCACCGCCCCCGCCGCCTCGACGATCTCCGGGAACGAGCGCGTCACGTCGTTCAGGTCGCGGCTGAAGAGGCGCGTGCGGCCATCGGCCTCCATGTGCAGCTGGGCGCGGATGCCGTCGTACTTGTCCTCGATCCACGCCTCGCTGCCCACGCGACGAATCACCTCCGCCGCGTCCGCGACAGGCGTGGCGAGCATGAAGCGGATCGGCCTGCCCACCTGGAGCGCCGCTTGGGCAAGGGCGTCGGTGCGGGCCAGCAGCGCGGTCTGCCCGATCTCGCCGGTGAGCATATGGGCTCTCCTCACCGCGGCCAGCTCCATCCCGAATGCGGCGGCGATCGCCTCCTCGAGCAATCCTTCTCTCAGACCGATGCGCGTCTCGCGAGACGCGATGCGGGCGATGAAGCGCGCCTCGGCCGGCGTCGCCCTCGCGAACACGTCCCTCGCGAGGGCCACCCGTTCCTCGGCCGATCCGGCCGCGGCGACCGCCACGAAGGCCGCCGCGACATCGGCCACGCTGAGCGCCTCGCCGGGCCTCCGTTCCGCGGTCTCGAGCAGCTCGGCAGCCGCGTCGCCCACGTCGGAGTGACGCGCGTAGGCGGCGTGGAGCGCGTCAACGTCCGCGGCGCTGGCACCGGTGAGCGCCGCGCTCAGCTGCACCCATCCCACGCCCAGGCGGGCGGCGGGATCGGCGAGCGGCCGGCCCGCGAAGAAGACGGCGGCCGCCTCCAGGTCATCGGCCTCGAGGCCTCGCAGGTAGGCTGCAAGCAGGTCGCGCTTGGCGTTCTTGCTGCGCGTGGCGGCCACGGCGTCGGCGGTGGCGGCAAGCTCGGCGAAGGCGCCGGATCGGGTCGTGGCCATCGGCGCCGAGTCTAGGCGCGAGGCGTTCGACCGGCTACGATGGATGCGCATCGAGGAGGGAGTCGCCCATGCGTGCGTTCGCGGGACAGCTCGATCGCTTCACCCTCGCCGTCGTCATCGGCGGCATGGCCATCGGCCTGCTGTGGCTGGTTTCGGTGGTCGCCGGCTTGATCGTCGCCGGATTGGTCGTCGTCGTCGCCTGTGTCGTGTTCGTCACGCGCCATCGATGGCTCGAGATCGGCCTGCTGATGGTCGTCATCGGTCTGGTCCCCGCCATCGCATACCGTCTTTTCGGCGCTCCGCCGTCGCAACCGATCGGGACGCTCCCGGTCGAGCTCGCCGCGTCGACCGCGGCCGAGATGCTGGTCATCATCGGTGTCGTCGTGCTGCTCGTGATGGGCGTGCTCGAGGTAACGACCGCCCGGCATCGCGAGCGCCAGGCCGCGATCCACGACGAGCGGAAGCGACGGCGACTGGAGGATACCCCGGCATCTTGACGCCGACCCGTGGCGCGAGGAGCGTTCCTCTGATCGCTAGTCTGCGTCGCCCGCGTCCAGCCGCTTGGCACGCGCGATGAGCTCAGCCACCCGGCGCCCGCCCTTGCGGCCGATCTCACGGAAATGCTCGCTGGTGTAGCGCTCGCTGACCGCTTTTCCACCCTTCGCGCCGATCTCCTGGAAGAACTCGGCGCCGTAGCGGGCGCGCGTCGTCTTGCCGCCCTTGCGGCCGGCCTCACGGACGCTCATGTTGCCCTCGTTGGGTGTGGGATCGTTGGTGCCGGCACTCCGATGCTCAGCCATCGCGGGCGCCTCCTGCTGCTGCTTGATTGATCGCGCGGACATTTCCGTGCCGAGCAAGCGGAAGCAAGTTGCATACCCGAGCGGCCCCCAGCCGCGCCACGAGCAGCATTCGATCGTCCGGCTAGAATGGCGCGCCGATGCATCCTCTCCTGCGCAACGTCGTGATCGGGATCGTGGGCCTGATCATCGCCGGCGCCCTCACAGCCCTCGCCCTCGTGGGTCGCAACTCCGATCTGTCGATCCTGGCGCTGCTCGCCGCGGCGGTGCTCGGCTCGCTGGTCGGGGTCTTCCTCTACGGGCAGGGCTGGCTCTGGGGAAGTCGCGCTGCAAAGCGTAGCGAACAGGGGCAGTCCGTGCTCATCGCGATCGGCGGCGGAGTGATGGCGCTCGTGGCCGCGGTCGCGCTCGCCGGCCTGCTGATCCTGCTCCTGCTCTTCTTCCTGTAGCCGCTGCTACGATTGGGCCTCGGCCGCATCGGCGCCCCCATCGTCTAGAGGCCTAGGACGCCACCCTTTCAAGGTGGAGATCAGGGGTTCGAATCCCCTTGGGGGCACCATTTCGCTCAAGTCCTCGCTCACGTCGCGGGCGCGAGTCCGATGTTGGCCCCACCGGCGCGCGCGATCTAACGACCGATTCTGGCGTGAGGCTCGTTCGAGGCACCCGGAGGCCGATCTATCCCTGACCCGCCGTCGTGCGAGAGCCCGACAGGCACCTTCGAGCCAGCCCGCGGCGCATAGATCGCGGATCCGCGACTTGGCGAACGCCTCCCGACGAATTCCGAGGATAGATCGACCGTGCGGGCGCCAGGCGGCCGGAACAGTGCAGGAACAGCGCAGGACAGCGCAGGGACAGCGCGGGCCCCACGGGGCCGCAGCGAGGCGGGCCGCACCGGCACACGATCTAACGACCGATTCTGGCGCGAGGCTCGTTCCAGGCGCCCGTAGGCAGATCTATCCCTCACCCGCCGTCGCGTGAGTGCCCGTCGGGCGCCTACACGCCAGCCAGCGGTGCATAGATCGCGGATCCGCGACATGGGGAACGCCTCTCGACGAATTCCGACGATAGATCCACGGTACGAGAGCCAGGCGGCCCGAGACGGCACGGGAACACGGCCAACCCCCGGAGCCGGTCAGATGTGGATGATCTCGACCCGGTCGCCGCAGTTGGAACAGTAGAGCAGCAGGGTCTTCGGATCCGCGGGCATGGGACGCCAGGCGTAGACGTCGGCCTCGGTGATCTGCTCACCGCAGCGCGGGCACTCGTAGCCCATGTCGAGCCACTGATCGCGGGGGACGTTCTGACGGCCCACCGACTCAGCGGCTCCGCTCGTACGGCGGCGGCTCCCAGCCCGGCTTCGGCCCAACGGGAGGCTCGTCGGCGTGGACGGCATCGGCCGCGGCGACGGCATCGGCGGCGGCGATGGCGGCTCGAGTCTCCTCGACCTTGGCGGACGGGACGAGGAGGGGGTACGACATGGCGGCATAGCCCGGCCAGAGCCCCACGTCGCCGTCGCGGATCATCACGTACGTCTTCGAGTAGGCGCCGGTGACGTCCTGGACCGATCGGTCGAGCACCTGGAGGTCGCGACCGGTGACCTTCTTGAGGGCGGCCGGCAGCGTCTCGACCAGGTAGGCGGGATTCGGGTTCACGCTGAGCGCGATCTCGAGCGCCTCCACCACCTGCTCATCGGGAAGATCGCGCGGCAGCGGCCGGCTGATGTAGGACATGCGCGGATCGCGGCTGGGTCCCTTGAAGGTGCGGACGAGCGAGCTGAACATCGGCGGCGCGATTGTACCGTCCTGGCCGCACACCGAGTCGCTGCAACGTCGGTTGCTATACTTGCGTCCCCTGTGAGAAACCTCATCGCGGCTTGTCGCGCGCCCTGAAACGGGGCTCGCCGTGCCGCGCGCCCGACCCTCGCATCAAGGAGCACCCTCACCATCGTGCGCGTCAGAAAGGCCGTCCTCCCGGCGGCAGGCTTCGGCACTCGCTTCCTTCCAGCCACCAAGGCGATCCCCAAGGAGATGATGCCGCTGGTCGACCGGCCGATCATCCAGTACGCCGTCGAGGAAGCCGCGGCCTCGGGCATCGACCAGATCATCATCGTCATCGCCACCGGACGCAGCGCGATCGAGGACCACTTCGATGCCAACCCGTCGCTCGAGCGCTGGCTCGAGGAGCGCGGCGACATCGAGATGCTGCGCACGATCCGTCGCATCAGCGAGTTCGGCACGGTCGCCTTCGTGCACCAGCGCGAGCAGCTCGGCCTGGGTCATGCGGTGCTCATGGCCAAGGACCTCGTCGGTGAGGAGCCGTTCGCCGTCCTGCTCTCGGACGACGTCATGCTCAACCCGTCCGGCGACCCGGTGACGAAGCAGCTGATCGACGCGCACGCCGCGCACCGCGGCTCGGTGATCGCCGTGCAGCGCGTCGATCGCGAGGATGTGACGCGCTACGGCATCCTCGAGCCCCTTCACGAGGAGGGCCGCCTGGTCGAGATCCGGAACCTCGTCGAGAAGCCATCTGTCGAGGACGCCCCGTCCGACCTGGCCGTCCTCGGCCGCTACGTGCTGACCCCGAAGATCTTCGACGTCCTCGAGCAGACCGCGCGCGGCGCGGGCGGCGAGATCCAGCTCACGGACGCCATCCGTGCACTGATCCAGGAGCAGCCGGTCTTCGGCCTCCAGTTCGACGGTGTCCGACACGACGCCGGCACCCGCATCGGCTGGATGAAGGCGAACGTCGCCGTCGCGCTCGAGTCCGACGACGCCGATGAGTTCCGCACCTACATCCGCGGGCTTGACCTGCGAGACTGAGCCGGCCCGGCGCCATTCGGCGCCGTTCGGCGAGAGAAGGAGCTGATCGGGTGGAGATGATCGGGAGGCTGATCAGTGGCCGCTACCGGCTCATCGCCCCGCTGGGTGAGGGCGGCATGGCCACGATCTGGCGCGCCCTCGACGAGCAGTTGGACCGGGAGGTCGCGGTCAAGCTTCTCCGGCCACAGTTCAGCGCCGATGCCGGCTTCGCCGCTCGCTTCAAGCAGGAGGCGCGTGCCGCCGGCGGCCTCTCCCACCCGAACATCGTCAGCGTCTTCGACTACGGCACCGATGGCACCGATGGCGACCAGTACATCGTCATGGAGCTGGTCGACGGACGCGACCTGTCCGCGCTCCTCCACGATCGTGGCGCGCTCTCCGTGGAGGACGCCGTCCGCGTGGCCATCGGCGTGGCCAGTGCTCTCGAGGTGGCGCACCGCAAGGGGATCGTCCACCGCGACGTGAAGCCCGGCAACATCCTCATCACCGATGCCGGCGACGTGAAGGTGACCGACTTCGGGATCGCCCGCGCCGTGAGCGAGGCGTCGATGACCGTGACCGGCACGACGCTCGGATCGGTGCACTACTTCAGCCCCGAGCAGGCGCGCGGCGACGAGGTCACGGGCGCGTCGGACGTCTATGCCCTGGCCATCGTCCTGTTCGAGATGCTCACCGGTCGCCGTCCGTTCGAGGGTGACTCGGCGGCCGCGGTGGCTCTCAAGCGGCTCAACGAGGATCCGCCGTCGCCCGCCTCGATCGGGCATCCCATCCCGCCGGGGCTGGAGGCGATTCTCATGCGCGCGCTGGCGCGCGAGCCCGCCGACCGTTTCCCCGATGCCGGGGCCTTCGCCGAGGCGCTCCGCGTCTGGCGCCGCAATCCCGACGCCACGCCGGCCCTCGCCGCGGGAGCGGCCGTGGCGACGACGCCCCCGGCCGGCGAGCCGACGGTCTACGTCCCGCCGCGGGTCACCCGCCCGGCCGACCGGATGCCGGTCGCCCCACCCCCGCGGCGGGTCGACCGCTACGAGCCTGAACGCGAGGGGCAGCCGTGGTGGATCTGGCTGCTGGCGCTGCTGGGCGTCTTCCTCCTGGGCGCCATCGGCTTCCTCGGCGCGCAGCTCATCGGCGGCCTCCCGTCGGACACGCCGGAGCCGAGCGCAGCGACGGTGATCGTTCCCGACTGCGAGGATGTCGCCCTCACGACGTTGCGCGCCGCGGCCGATGATCTCGGTCTCACGGTCGGCGAACAGCGCGACGAGGCGTCCGACGAGATCGAGGAGGGCAGGGTCATCGCCTGCGAGCCGGAGAGCGGGCGCGAGGTTTCCGAGGGTGGCACGATCATCCCGATCGTCTCGAGCGGCGCCGACGAGGTTCCGGTGCCCCGCCTGCGCGGCCAGACGCAGGAACAGGCGATCGCCACCCTCGACAGCGTGGGCCTGTCCCTGGGCGCGATCACGCGCGAGCCCGACCCCGACATCCCGGAGGGATCGGTCATCCGCAGCGACCCGTCGGAGGGCGTGGATCGTCCGCGTCTCTCGCAGGTCGATCTCGTCATCAGCAAGGGACCGACGCCCGCGCCGACGCCATCGCCGACGCCGACCCCGTCACCGACGCCGGTCCCGACCCTGCCGCCGACCCCGCCACCGACGCCCACGCCCACCCCCCAGTCGCCGACTCCGAGCCCCTGAGGGCGGCTGAGCGCGGTTGCGCCCGGATGCCGGTGCTACGATGCCCGCAGGCCCGTTGATGCGTTGGAGGCACATCCCACAGCCATGACCACCTCAACCCCGCTCACGGTCGATGAATCGACCTTCGAGTCGGAGGTCCTCAATGCCGAGAAGCCCGTTCTCGTCGACTTCTGGGCACCGTGGTGCGGTCCCTGCCGCCTCGTCTCACCCGTCGTGGAGAGCGTCGGCGAGAAGCACGGCGAGAAGATCGAAGTGCGCAAAGTCAACACCGATGAGAACCAGCAGCTGGCCATGCGCTACAGCATCTTCAGCATCCCCACCCTCATCGTGTTCCAGAACGGCCGCGAGGCCACGCGCCTGGTCGGCTACATGCCGCAGGAAGTGATGGAGGAGCGGCTCAGCCAGTTCCTCGCCTGAAGCCCGGTCGTAGCAGCCGCTACACTCGGTCGCGAGGAGGGCTGCCCGAGCTACGCATGATCATCAAGACCGAACGTCGCGGAGGGGGCGACCGACGCCAGGGGGACGACCCGTTCGCGCCCGACCGACGCGACGCCGATCGGCGCACCATGTGCTGGGAGGTCGAGAACTGCGACCTCACCATCCGGTACCGGTGCCCGGCCTTCATCCTGCGCCGCCCGTGCTGGGAGCTGTGGGCCGTGGAGGGCATCGGTCCAGCGCGCGCCTGCTGCTACGAGGGCAAGGAGTGCGAGCCCGGCCGCTGCATCATCGCCGAGAAGCGATTCGCCGGCACCGCCGAGCCGATGGCGGTCCACGTTGGACGGCGGGGCGTGCCGCTCGGGTATTCCAAGCCGCGCAGGCACCACTGCCCGCACTTCTACCTCACCCACGGCGACAGGGGCCGCATCCCGATCCAGGCTCCCCAGCTCATGCGCACCCTGATGAAGCAGGAGGGCACGGTGGCCCGATGCGAGCTGCGCGGCGGCGTCCACCTCGACTCGGGCTACGTCAACGACCTGTGCCTCACCGGACAGTTCAACGACTGCGTCTTCTACGAGGACGCCGCGGACTGACCCCTTGACGCTCACCTACCGCCAGGCGGTCACCGCCCTCACCGAGCGGGGACGCTTCGGGATCAGCCTGGGGCTCGAGCGCGTCGAGCAGCTCATGGCGGAGGCCGGCCATCCCGAGCGCCGTCTGCGCGGCGCCCTGGTGGGCGGCACCAACGGCAAGGGCTCGGTGGTTGCCATGGCGCGTTCCGTGCTCGGGGCCGCCGGGCAGCGCGTGGGCACGATGCCGAAGCCCCATCTCGTCAGCTATCGCGAGCGGATCGCGGTGGATGGCGAGCCGATCTCAGCGGCGGACTTCGCGGCCGCCGTCGGGCGCATCCTGCCAGCGGTCGACCGCGTCGCCGCGCGCATCGGCCCGCCGACGGAGTTCGAGGCCCTCACCGCGGCCGCCATCACCGAGCTCGCCCGACGCGGGGTGGACCTGGCCATCGTCGAGGTCGGCATGGGCGGTCGCCTCGACGCCACGAACGTCCTCGACCTGGGAGTCGCGACCATCACCAACGTCCAGCGCGACCACGAGGCGCACCTGGGCGCGACGCTCACCGCCATCGCGACAGAGAAGGCCGCGATCATCAAGGCCGGGAACCTGGCCGTCACCGGAGCGTCGGGGCGCGGGCTGCGCCCCATCCGGGACCGATGCGCCACGCTTGCCGTGCCCCTTCGGCGTGCCGGCCCGCGACTGCCGTACCGGGCACGCCTGCGCCACGCCGGCTGGGACGGGATCGTGGTCGACGCCCGGACGCCGGCGGGAGAGCTGCGCGACCTGCGGATCGGGCTGCTCGGGGCACACCAGGCCCAGAATGCGGCCGTGACGCTCGCGCTCCTCGACGCGATGGCCGAGCGATGGGGAATCCAGACCGATGAGGCGGCGCTGCGCCGCGGACTGGCGGATGCGCGCTGGCCGGGCAGGCTCGAACTGCTCGACGGCGGACGGATCGGCCTCGGGCGGGTGCTGCTGGACGGGGCGCACAACCCGGACGGAGCGGCCGCGCTGGCCACCGCCCTGGGCGACCTGGGGCTGAGGCGCCCCGCGATCGTGTTCGGGGCCATGCGTGGCAAGAAGATCCGCCGCGTGCTCGGCGCGCTGGCGGCGGTCGAGCCTCGCTTCGTCTTCACCCGGGTGGCCGACGCGGGCGCGCACGAGCCGGAGAAGCTCGCGGCCACGTGGCGGGCCATCGGCGGCGATGACGCGCGCACGGCCCCCACGCCGCGCGAGGCGCTCGAGATCGCCGAGGGCGACCCGATCGTGGTGGCGGGCTCCCTCTACCTGGTCGGTGCGGTGCGAGGCATGATCACCGGCAGCATCGAGGAGGAGTCATGACGCCGGAGCTGCGGTGGGGCGAGCGGACCTACCTGATGGGGATCATCAACGTCACGCCCGACTCGTTCTCGGGCGACGGCCTGGCGACCGATGAGCGCGCTCCGGACGAGCTCCTGGCCGCAGCCGTCGCGCTGGCGCGCGGGTTCGTGGATGCCGGCGCGCACATCCTCGACGTCGGCGCCGAGTCGTCCCGGCCACGGGCCGCCTACGGCGACCATCCCGCGCTCGACGCCGAGTCCGAGATGGCCCTCGCCATCCCCGTGGTGCGGGCCCTGGCGGCCGAGTTCGGCGGGCGCGCGCTGGTGAGCATCGACACGAGCAAGGGCGAGGTGGCGCGGGCGGCGCTCGAGGCCGGTGCCACGATCGTCAACGACGTGTGGGCCGCGCGCCGTGACCCGGGTACCGCCGAGGCGGCCGCCGCAGCCGAAGCGCACCTGGTGCTGATGCACAACCAGGAGGGCAACGCCTACCCCGACGGGGTCTTCGCGACGGTCGTGGCATGGCTGCGCGAGGCTGTCGACGCGGCCGCGGCGCTCGGCGTGCGCCCCGATCGAATCCTGGTCGACCCGGGCATCGGCTTCGGGAAGGGCACGGAAGAGAACCTCGAGCTGCTCCATCGGCTCGGCGAGCTCAAGGCCGCCCTGGATGGCCGACCGCTGCTGGTCGGAGCGAGCCGCAAGCGGTTCCTGGGCGAGCTCCTCGACGGGGCCGCGCCGGACGAGCGGCTCGACGGCACGGCGGCCACGGTGGCGCTCGCGATCGCGGCCGGCGCAGACGTCGTGCGCGTCCACGACGTTGCGCCGATCGCGCGCACGCTGCGCGTCGCCGATGCGATCGTGCGCCGATGAACGACCGCCTCTCGCTCCTCGGCATGCGCTTCTCCGGACGGCACGGCGTGCTGCCCTCCGAGCACGAGACGCCCCAGCCGTTCGAGGTGGACCTCGTCCTGCACGCGGACCTGTCCGGGGCCGGCGAGCGCGACGAGCTGTCAGCGACGGTCGACTACGCCGGCCTCTTCGACCTCGTCGGGTCGATCGTCACCGGGCCGCACCGGGACCTCATCGAGGCGCTGGCCGAGGCGATCGCCCGGGCCGTGCTTGCGGCCACCGATCCTCGGATCGTGGAGGGTGTCGAGGTGCGCGTGCGCAAGCCGCAGGCACCCATCGACGGCGCGTTCGACACCGTCGAGGCGGCGCTCGTGCGGCGCCGCCCCGACGTCAACGGATAGCGATCCTCAGCCCGCGTCCGCCGGCAGCGTTCCGAGCGTGACGTCCACCTCGCGTGCCGAGTTGTCGCGCAGCACGCGCAGGGTGATGGTGTCGCCCGGCGCGTGCGGCAGGATGAGGGTCGACAGGTCCGAGTCCGCGCCGATCGCCTCGCCGTTGATGGCGACGATCAGGTCACCGGCCTGGAGTCCAGCCTCCTCCGCCGGACTGCCGGCGAAGACGGGGTTTGTCCCGCCCGTCGTGCCGATCAGGGCGCCGTACTCCGCGGGCAGATCCTGCTCCGCGGCGATCGTCGGATCGACCGGGATGTAGTAGACGCCGATCCACGGGCGCGTCAGCTCCTGGCCGTCGATGGCCTGCTGCATGATCGGCTTGGCGACGTCGATCGGGATCGCAAAGCCCAGGCCCTGGGCATTCGTGCTCACCGCGGTGTTCAGGCCGATCACCTGCCCGGCGCTGTTGACCAGCGGCCCGCCCGAGTTCCCGGGGTTGATGGCCGCATCGGTCTGGATCAGGTTGTTGAGCGTCTCGGCGCTCGTCTGCGTGGCGTCCGACGCCGTGATCTGGCGCCCCAGTCCGGAGACGACGCCGGTGGTGACCGTGTTCTCGTAGCCGAGCGGGTTGCCGATGGCGATCGCCAGCTGGCCGGATTCGAGGCCGGCCGAGGTGCCGACCGGCGCCGTCGGCAGGTCGCTGCCGTCGATCTTCACGATGGCGAGATCGGTGAGCGTGTCGATGCCGTAGACGCTGCCCTCGAACGTGCGCCCGTCGTCCAGGATCACGGTGAGATTCTGCGCGTCCTCGACCACGTGGCGGTTGGTCAGGATCCAGCCATCGGCGTGGTAGATGAACCCGGAGCCGGTGCCACTGGCGCCGCCCAGGATGCCGCCGCCGGCCGACTGGATCGTGACCACGGCCGGAGCGACCTGCTCCACGGCCTTGATGACGGCGCTCGACTCGTCGATGCGCACGTCGCTGACCGGTTCGGCGTCGGTCGTCTCGGTGCTGGCGACGCCATCGGGCTGGCTCGCCGGCTCACGGATGAGGTTGGCCACCGCCACGGCGCTGAGCGCCCCGGACAGGATGCCGGCCACGACCGCGATGGCGATCACGGGCATGGCGCCGAGCCCGCGACGCACCGGCGCTCGAGGCTCTGACGCCCGGCTATTTGACCACGCCGGCGCGGATTGCCAGCTCGGGGCGTGCCCGGTGCGCTCCGGCGGCGGGCCGTAGCGCTGGACCTCCACTTCGGCGGTGCGGTCTGGATCGGAGTATCGGTGGGGATCGTTGGTCATTGGTGTGCCTGTGCTGCGTGCTGCCTCGCGGGGCGGGCAACACTCACGCTACGGAGTCGGGATTACGGACAGGTTGCGCGCCGCGTGAAGTTTCGTTGACCTTGGCGGCGTCCGCATCACCGCTCTCGGCGTCGACGCGCGGCAGGCTGATGCGGATGACGGTGCCCTCGCCCACGACGCTGGCGATGTCGATCTCACCGCCGTGCATCTCCACGATCGAGCGCACGATGGCCAGCCCCAGCCCGCTCCCCGACGCTCGCGCGTCGCCGGTATTCGTGCCGCGGTAGAAGCGGTCGAAGACGCGCGGCAGCTCGTCTGGCGGGATTCCGGCGCCGGTGTCGCGGACCTCGATCGTGGCGCCAGCATCGGTCTCTTCGAGGTGGACCGATACGACGCCGTCGCGCGGCGTGAACTTCAGCGCGTTGCCGACGAGGTTGGTGAGGAGCTGGATGACCCGCTCCCGGTCGAAGTGCAGCTCGACCGGTTCGGCCGGCACGAAGCTCTCGAGGCCGATGTCGCGCGTGACCGCCACCTCGGACAGCGCCTGCACCGTGGCCTGGATCGGGTCACGCAGGTCGCCGGTGCGCACGTCGAGCGGAAAGATGCCGGCGTCGATGCGCGACAGGTCGAGCAGGTTCGTGCTGAGCCACTCGAGCCGGCCGATCTGCTCGGTCGAGCGCTCGAGGAACTCGTGGCGCGTCGCCTCGTCCACCTCACCGTCTCGCTGGAGCTCGGTGTACATGCGCAGGGCCGCGATCGGCGTGCGCAGCTCGTGGCTGACGTCGGCCACGAACTCGCGGAGCCGATCGCGATCGGCCTCGAGCATGCGCAGCGTGCCGGCCAGCCGATCGGCCATCACGTTGAACTGCACCGCCAGCTCGTCCACCTCCAGCACGCCCGATGCGGTGGCGCGCTCGTCGAGCTGCCCCTGCCCGACGCGCCCGGCGACCCCGCGCAGCCGATGGATGGGCGCGGTGACTCGTCGAGCGGCGACCACGCCGAGGATGACGGCCACCGCGAGCGCGAGAAGCCCCGCTCCGATGATCGCCGATCGGATCTGCGCCGTCGTCGCCTCGCGCGACGTGTACGGATCGCTGATGGTGATCGTCAGGTCCGCACCGGACGTGTCCGATGACAAGCCGGGCCCACGAAACTCGAAGGGCAGCGACTCCGGCGTGACCTCGGGATCGAGCCGCAATCCCGACTCGACGAGGTCGGCCCGATCGGGCGGCTGCGCCCGGGCCACGATCCGCCCATCGGCATCGGTGATCTCCACCGTGGCTGGAATGAGGACTCCGGCCACGAAGTCGGCGACCGGCTGAAGGACCTGCGTGTCGCGGATCTCTGGCGCGTTCGACCCGGGCCCCTCGCGCTGGGCGAGGATGTCGATCAGCAGCCGAGTCGAGACGAGTGCGGAGCTGAGCCGCTCCCGGGTCTGATCGGCGAAGTAGCCAGGGAGGATCTGGTTGATCGCCACCGCCGACACGATGAGCCCGACGAGTGCCACGGACCCGATCGCCACGACCAGCCTCGTGTTGAGGCGCTGGAGGACGGCGGCCCACCCACGGGGGAGGTGGAGCCGCCCGGGCGCCTCCGGCCGCGCCGGCTCAGTCTTCGGCGAACGCATATCCGACGCCCCTCACCGTGCGGATGTAGCGGGGCTGTGCCGGATCAGGCTCGATCTTGTCCCGGATGTGGCTGATGTGGACGTTGATCGTCCGCTCGTCCTGCTCGAGCGCATCGTCGTAATCGCGAACGAGCTCCAGCAGCTGGGCGCGGGTGTAGACGCGCCCCGGCTTGGCGGCCAGGTGCCGGAGGAGGTCGAACTCGGTGGTGGTGAGACCGATGCGGTCGCCGTCGCGCGTCACGCGCCGCCGTTCGAGGTCGATCACCAGGTTCTTGCGCCGCAGCGTGCGACCTGTCTCGGTATCGGCCAGCTCGCCATACGCTCGACGCAGCAGCGCCTTGATGCGGCTGACCAGCTCGCGGACGCTGAACGGCTTGACGAGGTAGTCATCGGCTCCCATCTCGAGACCGACCACCTTGTCGATCTCGTCCGACCTTGCGGTCAGGAAGAGGACCGGCGCGCGCGTCTCGCGGCGCAGCTGTCGCAGGACCTCGAAGCCGTCCATGCCGGGCAGGCGCACGTCGAGCACCACGAGGTCGGGTGCCGTGTCCGCCAGGCTCGCGACGGCGTCCTCCCCGGTCGGCTGGACGCTCACCGTGTAGCCCTCGCGCTCGAGGGCCACCTGGACACCGCGAGCGACGGCGGGCTCATCCTCGACGATCATGATCGTGCCTGCCATTCGCCCAAGTATAGGAATGCAGCACGCTTGCTCGGTTGTCACGTGCTGAAGAACGCTTAACGTTCCTCGGTCCTCGTTCGCCGTTCCTCGTCCGTTCGTTCCTCGTCCGCCGTTCCTCGTCCGCCGTCCGCTTGGTTGGCGCCGATGTGCCGCGGTGGCACATATCGGTTGAGTTGGGATGTCTGAGCCCTCTGCGTGTGCCGCACCTGCACGCAACGGCCACGATGCGGGTCGTTCGGGCTCGCGAGGGCCTCCCGCGTGGCTGCGCCGTGCACCCCAGGCACAAAGCCGACACCGAGGACCCGAATGCCGGCTGCTGGCTGGCCGATAGATGACGCTCACGCACATCGAAGGCGACCAAGGCCACCAAGGCGGCCCAGGCGACCACGCCGCACCCTCCGGCGGGAACCTGTTGATGCGGATGGGGATGCGGCGCTCCACGCGGCTCACCAACTCCTTCTCAAAGAAGGTCGAGAATCACGCTCCAGCGGTCAGCCTGGACATG
The DNA here is from genome assembly GCA_050695815.1 of Candidatus Limnocylindria bacterium. Classification (GTDB taxonomy): domain Bacteria; phylum Chloroflexota; class Limnocylindria; order QHBO01; family QHBO01; genus JACDBZ01. The sequence continues at coordinate 19,759 of JBOGSW010000031.1, forward strand.
ATGTGGATGAAATTCGGGCGGGCGCATAAGAGCGTTGCCAACCCGTATCCCGGAACCCCGGCGATGGCTGCGGGCGTGGCCGATCACATGTGGACGTGCGAGGAGATCGCGGCGCTGATCGACTGACCAGCGTCCACTACGTCTTACTCAGCTCGCGGTTCGCCAGCTCCCAATATCGGTCCCGATGCATCGGGGTGCACTGATCCCATAACGGGTGCGGATTGTTTCCGACCGCCGGCCACAGCGGTACATCGCGGCCATGTAGCTCACGAGCTAGCGCGTTGATTGCCGTCGCCTCATCGCCGAGTCGCTGGATGGGACCCGCTGGCGTGAGGGGGATCGCCCCGCGCTGTACCTTCCTATTCACGGTCGGCATGGTACGCCCGCAACCTGTTGCACTACCCTCCGGCGGGATCGGTTGCCCATGCGTGCGGCACGCGGTACCATGCCGCCTCGCACCAGATTGCGCATTTCGATCGGTTCGGCGCTGCCCGCAATCCGTCCGAGGCGCCCGACCATTCAGAGAGGATCACCACCACCGATGGACCTGGAGCTCAGCCTCGACGCGCGTGTGGCGCAGGGCAAGGCGAACAAGCGGCTGCGCCGCGAGGGGATCGTGCCCGGCGTCATGTACGGCAAGGGCGAGGACTCGACCAACGTGCAGGTGGACGCCAAGACGTTCGAGACGCTCTACAGGTCCGCCGGCCGCACGAGCGTGGTGAAGTTCCGCCTCCCGGGCGCCAGCCGCGCCACGAGCGGGTTCATCAAGAGCGTCCAGCGACATCCACTCAGCGGGCGCGCGATCCACGTCGACTACTACCTCGTGAACCTGAATGTCGAGATGGAGGTCGATGTGCCGCTCGTCTTCGCCGGCGAGGCACCGGCGGTCGAGCTGACCGGAGGCACGCTGCTCCACAACTTGTCGAGCCTGCGGGTCAAGGCACTTCCGGCCGACATCCCACACGAGGTCGAGGTCAACGTCTCGACCCTGGTGAGCCTGGACGTGGCGATTCACGTCAGGGACCTCAGCCTCAACCGCGACCTCGTCACCGTCCTGACCGATGGCGACACGCTCGTCGCGACCGTCGTCCCGCCGCGGGTCGAGGAGGAGCCGGAGCCGGTCGTCGTCGAGGGCGAGGAGCTCGAGGGCGAGGAAGGTGTCGAGGGCGAAGCCGCGGAGGGTGGCGAAGGTGGCGCCGAAGGCGAAGGTGGCGTGAGCGGCGAGTCGACCGAGGGCACGTCCGAGTCCTGATCCCGCGTGTCGTCCACGCGTATACCCGCCCGAGACCTTCGGCGTGCGCCGGAGCGCACGCAACTGAGAAGGAAGCGCTGATCGGACCCGATTCCCGATCACCACGTGCAGCCGTGCGCAAGAACTGATCGGATCCGGCCGCTCGTTCGCAGTTGCGTGCGCTGGGCCGCAAGGCGCGCAGCCGCAAGGCGCGCAGCCACAAGGCGCGCAGCCGCAAGGCGCGCAGCCGCAAGGCGCGCAGCCGTTACCCGGCGGCGCTACTCCTCCCCGATGAGCCCCTGCACCTCGGAACGGATGGCCTCGACGTCCGGCTCCAGGATGTAGCCGCGCCCGTCGCCGCGATCGCCCTCGAAGGTGATGAGCGGCGGCTCGACGAGCACGCGCGTCACATCGGCATCGGAGGCGCGCCGGACCAGCTCAATCATGGTCGGCAGCTCGTCGAGCGGCAGATCGGTCTCGAGCGAGTCGAGGCCGTCGAGGACCGAGCGCAGGTCGACATCGGTCTCCGCATCGGTCAGGCGCTCGACCAGGGCAAGCACGACCTCCTGCTGGCGACCCATGCGGCCGTAGTCCTGGTCGACGCGCGTGCGAACGTAGCCAAGGGTGGTGGTCGCGTCGATCTCCTGCGGCCCGGCCTCCAGGTCGAGGTTCACGATCGGATCGACGAGCGGCGCGTCCGGCGACACCTCGATCATCCCGACCGCATCGACCAGTGAGCTGAAGTCGTCCATGTCGAGCAGCACGTGCCCATCGATGGGGACCCCGAACAGCGCCTCCATGGCGCCCACCAACGCGTCCATGCCGCGGTCGCGGTAGAGCCGGTTGATCTTGCTCGCGTAGACACTTCCGTCCTCCAGGGGCACGTCGACCGTGTCGCGCGGCAGCGACACGAGCGTCAGCTCCGACTGGTCGGCGGAGAGGCTGACCAGCATGAGCGCATCGGTGTTGAGCGGCTCGTCGCGGTCCTCGCGTTCCGCGTTCTGGTCGGTGCCCACGTACAGGACCGTCCAGCGCCGGTCCAGCAGATCGGCGGCGAACGTCGGAGACGCCTCGACCGAGGGTGAGGCCGATGGAGACGCCTCCGCGGACGGCGTCGGCGAAGGCTCGGGCTCATCGGGTGAGCCCGAGATGAGGATGAAGCCGATGACGGCGGCGATGACGACCGCCACGATACCGATGATGATGGCCGGGGTTCGCTGCATCGGCCCATTGTGGCCGCTCGGCCGATGCCATGATCGGGTGCGCATGACCTCCCCGATCACTCTCGCCGACTTCGAGGCGCTGGCGCGGGCCATCATCGAGCCCGGCGCGTGGGACTACTACGCCGGCGGCGCCGGCGACGAGCGATCGCTGGCCGACAACCGGGCCGCCTGGGATCGGCTTCGGCTTCGTCCCCGCGTGCTGGTCGACGTCTCGCGCCGGGATCTCGCGACGGACGCCTTCGGCACGTCGCTCGCCCATCCGGTGATCGTGGCACCGATGGCCTCCCACGATCTCGCCCATGCTGACGCCGAGCCGGCGACGGCACGCGGGGCGGCTGCGGCGGGCGCGCTCATGACGCTGTCGACCATCTCATCGGTCCCGATGGAGGAGGTGGTCGCGGCTGCGCCGGACGCCCCTCGCTGGTTCCAGCTCTATGCGCCTGCCAAACGAGATGACTGCGAGGCGCTCGTTCGACGCGCGGCCGATGCGGGCTACGGGGCGATCGTGGTG
>JBOGSW010000032.1:0-2604 GCA_050695815.1 Candidatus Limnocylindria bacterium
GAGGTCGTACAGCTCCGCCAGCCGGTCCTCGTCGACCGCCTGGCCGGAGAGGATGTCGTTCAGCCCGGACGCTCCGATCAGGTGTCGCGGCGGGACGCGAACCACTCGGCCACGCCCGCCAGGATGACGACGAAGATGGCGATCGGCACGCTCAGCACGCCGCCCAGCCGCAGACCGGCCAGTGCGGCGATCACGAGCCCGACCAGGACGCCTCGGCGACCCGCCCGCCACCAGGCGCCACGATAGACGATGCGCCGCCGGGCCACGAGCTCGCCGAGGAAGGCGAACGGGGTGACCATCAGCGCCGCGCCGGTCGAGGCCAGCACCACCACGGTGACGACATTGCGGGTGGCATCGGGGCAGGGCTGGACCGGCGTCGCGGCCGGGCAGGCGTATCCCGCGAAGGCCACGAGGAGCACCACGGCCAGGACGCCGAGCAGGATCAGTGCGCCGACGATGACGCGGTGATGTCCCGTCACCGCGATGCGTCGGGGCAGATCTCGCGGAACGGACAGTATCCGCAGCGCATGGCCGAGGGCGTGGCCTCGAAGCGGCCGGCCCGGATCCCCTCCGCCGCGAATGCGACCCGCTCCTGCGCCTTTTCCAGGCGGCCCTCGCCGGGTGCGACGCGGCCGACGATCCCCGATTCGAGGAAATGAAGCGCCAGCTCATCGGGCAGCGCGCCATGCTGCGCCTCGTGGGCCAGGGCATAGATCGAGAGCTGGAGCGACTCGCGCGCGCGGCGATTGGCGGTGGCGAGGTCGCGCACGTCGCTCGACTTGTAGTCGGTCACCACCACCCGTCCCGCCTCGTCGCGGTCGACGCGATCGTACCGGCCGCGCAGCCGGTCCCGCCCGAAGGTGACGGTGAAGTCCTGTTCGACCGCCGTCGGACGCGCGGGATCGCGCTGCTGCGCCTCCCAGAAGCGACCGAGGGCCGCGCGGGCCGCTTCGCGACGCGCCTCCTCGTGCGCGCGGGTCAAGAAGCCCACCGACTCCCAATTCGCGTCGAGCGCGGCGTGCAGCTCGTCGAGCGCCATCTCGCCGCCCGCCAGCTGCCGGCGGTGATAGGCCTGCACCGCCGCATGCAGCGCGCGACCGTACACCATCTGGTGCGAGGCGGGCGTCGGGATGCGGACGACGTGGCCGTATCGGTACTTCGCCGGGCAGTCCAGGTAGTCGTTGATCTGCCCGTAGCTGAGCGAGAGCGGGCGGTCGGTGAGGGCCGGACGTGATGATGCGGGCGCCGGGTCGCGGGCGACGCCCTCGTGACGCGCCAGTTGCTCGAGCAGCGCCGGGCGCACGGCCCGCTCCGGCGTGGCCGGGGGCAGGTCGAGCGCCTCGGTCACGAACTGGCTCAGCCGTCCGGGCCTGCGCCAGCCGTAGTCCTCCGCCCACGACATCACGAGCTCCTCCTTCGTGCGGGTCATGCCCACGTAGAAGAGGCGCCGCTCCTCGGCGAGATGGTGGTCGGCACCGGGCACCGGGTCGCTGATCAGCTCGTCGGGCAGCTCGAGCGGATCGCGCCGGTCACGGCCGGGGAATCGGTCGCCGATGAGACCGACCATGTAGACGACACCGAACTCGAGGCCCTTGGCCTTGTGGTACGTCAGGACGTGCACCGCGTCGCCCTCGTCGGGATCGGCGTCCGAGGTGGATGGGTCGTCGCCGGTCTCGATGAGCGTGTCGAGCTGAGCGACCAGGAACGGGAGCCGATCGTCGCGCAGCAGGCTGCCCTGGCGGCGCACGATCTCGAAGAAGCGCGCCACGTTCGCCAGGCGCTCGTCACCGGTCTCGCGTGCCTCCTGGGTGAGGCGTCCGAGCCAGCCACTCGATGTCATGAAGTGGTAGAGCAGCTCGCCACAGCTGCGCTCGGTGCTCATGGACCGATGCGCCTCGAGGCTGCCGAGCAGCCGTTGCACGACCTCGATGGCCCGCAGCGTGAACGGCGACTCATCAGGGTGGGCCGATGCCTCCGTCAGCGCCACCGCCAGGCTGCTGCGCCGGCGTCGCGCCCGGTTGAGGGCAAGCGTCACATCGGCCGGCGCCAGGCCGAAGAGCTCGCTGGTGGCCAGGTCGTAGAGGCTGACCGAGTCGTCGGGGTCGTTGACCGCCCGCAGGAAGCTGATGAGGACGCGCACCTCTGGCTGGCGGTAGAGGCCGGCGGTGCCGCTGAAGCGCCACGGGATGCGTGCCATGTTGAGCGCTCGCAGGTAGGGATCGGCGTCGCGGTTGCCGCGCACCAGGATGGCGTGGTCGCCCGCGCGGCGTCCTGCCCGGATCGAGGCGCCAATCCGGTCGGCGATCGCATCGGCCTCGTCGGAGCCGGTCGCAAGGGCGAGCACCTCGATCGGCCCCGCCTCGGGCTCGGCCCGGGCGAACTTCGTGCGGGCGCGAAGGGTCTTGTCGAGCCCCTCGCGCGACTCCAGGCGATCCGGATCGTTGTGCCTGATGAGCCGATGTGCCGCATCCAGGATCCGCTGCCGGCTGCGGTAGTTGTCGACCAGCACGACGCTGGCCGCCTTCGGATACGCCTCGCGGAAGCCCAGGATGTTGCCGAGAGCCGCGCCACGGACGCGGTAGATGCTCTGGTCATCGTCGCCGA
>JBOGSW010000033.1:0-5577 GCA_050695815.1 Candidatus Limnocylindria bacterium
GGGACGAAGCGAGGCTGAGCCAGCGCGCGTTTGGAACATTGCGCGTCCTGGGGAGCATTACGTCGAAGATCCGTCGCCGAAGGCGGTTTTCACGCTCAGCTGAGGCCCGCGCACCCCCGTTGGCCCCGATAATGTGCGCGCTGGCGAGCAATGTTCCAAACGAGCGCGTGGTTCGGAAGAATTGCCCGCCACGCGAGCAATGTTCCAGACGGCCGGCCCCCTCAGGACGCAACGGGCACTGACGCGGACGAGGCCACCTCTGCCGCGGCGATGCGCTCGTCGGTGACGACGAGGCGGCCGGCGATCGAGATGAGCACGACCAGCGCACCGATCGCGAACGCGGCCCGCAGCCCGATCGCCTCGCCCACGACACCCGCCGCGACGGCCCCCAGCAGTCCGGCGAGGTTGGCGATGAACCGGTGGCTCGCGTGCACGCGACCCATGAGCCTCGTCGGCAGGATCGCCTGGCGCAGGGAGACGTTGGTGATGTTCCACGCCATCACCGCGACCCCGGCGATGAAGAAGCCGGCGCCGACCACCCATGCGTTGGCCGTGAGCGCCGGTGCCAGGATGCCGAGCCCGAACACGCCCTGGGCGAGGGCAAGCACCTGCGCCCGGCCGAGCAGCGCCACGACGCGCGCGGCCAGGAACGACCCGATCAGGCTGCCCAGCCCGAACGTGACGAAGAGGATCCCGTATTCCGGTTCGCTGAGACCCATCGGTCCCGGCGCGACGGCGTAGAGCGCGAAGATCGCGAAGATGGCTGACGAGCCCAGGCGGCCCATGGCCACCATCGAGGTGAGCGTGAGCAGGAGCCGATGGCGCAGCAGGTAGCCCAGCCCCTCGCCGATCTCGACGTGCAGCCGCCGGGTCGGGCCCTGGCGGTCCGGCCGGAAGCTGCCCCGGATGATGAGGAGGCCGGCGGCCGCGATGACGAAGCCGGCGAGGCTGCCGGAGAGCGCCAGCGGCGTCGATACGGCGACGAGGAGCCCGCCGATCGGCGGGCCAACGAACGAGTTCATCAGCGTCTCGGCGGCGAAGAGCCGCCCATTGGCGGTTACCAGCCGGTCCTTCGTCACGAGCTGCGGGATGATCGACTGCGCGTTCGTGTCGAAGAAGGCCTCGCCGGTGCCCACGATGAAGGCCGCCGCGTAGAGCGACACCATGCTCAGCGCGTCATTGACGGCCAGGACGGCGAGCGTGGCCAGCACCGCGATCCGCAGCAGCTGGACCGCCAGCATTGTCAGGCGCCGATCGAGGCGGTCGGCCAGGCCGCCCGCGGGCAGGCCGAAGAGGAGCATCGGGATCTGCGCCGCCACGGCCACGCCGGCGACCTCCGCAGGCGAGTCCGTCAGGCGTACGGCGATGATGGGCAGCACCACGGTCATGACGCCCTCGGCCAGGTTCGACGCCACCGTGGAGCCCCACAGCTTCCAGAAGTTGGCCGAGAGCCCGCCGCCGAAGGATTCCCACAGGTCGCGCGGTGTGCGGAGCATCGCCGCGATGGTAGCGAGTAGGATCGGCCCATGGTCGTGCGCTCGACGGTGACCCGGATGCACGTCGGCGGGTTCCTGGCACCCGAGTCCTACGGGCCAAATGAGCGGCTGGTGGTCAACGCCTGGCTGGTCCGCCACCCCGAGGCAACGATCCTGGTCGACACCGGCATCGCGGACGACATCCCGGAGGCCGATGTCGAGGCGCTGCGCTTCGTGCGCACGCCCATCCTTGAGACCCTTGCGCGGCTTGGGGTGCGGGCCGACGCGATCGACCTCGTCATCAACTGCCACCTCCACGCCGACCACGCCGGGGGGAATCACCGGTTCTCCGACGCGCGCATCCTCGTCCAGCCGGCCGAGCTGGCGGCCGCGCGCGAGCCCGACTACTCGGTGCCGTCCGCGCTCAACCTCGACGGCGGCCGCTACGAGGCGCGGGATGGCGAGCACGAGCCGCTCCCCGGCATCCGGATCGTGCCGACGCCCGGACACTCGCCCGGCCACCAGAGCGTGGTCGTCGAGACCGATGCGGAGCGCCTCCTGCTGGCCGGCCAGTGCTACCGCGACGCCTCGTCGTTCGGTCGTGCGGTCACGGCGCTCGAGCTCGAGCGCGCAGGGTATCCGCACGCCGCCCAGACGCCCGACTGGTTGCCGCGCCTGCTGGATCTCGGCGCCGACCGAGTGGCGTTCGGCCACGACCGAGCCGTGTGGGTGCCCGACTGAGGTGCCGCCGCGGCCCGACGCTGGCATTCGGATTGCAGGAGAATGTCCGCTGCCATGGGGGCGTGCCCGCAGGAGTGTCCCCATGCCCCGAGTGCTGATCGCGGTCGCCGTCCTTCTCGCGCTGGCCGCTCCCGTCCGGGCCGACGCCGGCCTGGCGAACGCGGTCGCCGCCGCGTACTTTCCCCGAACGCCCGACGCCGGTCTCCACGCCATCGCGCACGAGCGCGTGCAGGAGATCAGCGCTTGCGCGGGCTGCATGAACCATGATCGGATCCGGCCCGGCACCGCCGAGGTGCTCGGCTTCAACGCCGGCTACCCGAACCCGGCGACCGCCATCGTCAGTAGCTGGGGGGGAAGCGGGATCCACGACGGGATCCTGTCGGACCGCAGCCTGGGCCGTATCGGCTGCGCCGAGGCAGTCGTCGACGGCGAGCACTGGTTCGCGTGCGTCCTCGCGGCCGGTCCGCTGCCGCCTCCCGCTCCCGAGCCTCCGCCACCACCGGCCCAGGGGGGCTTCCTCCTGCCCAACACGGCAATGCCCTGAGCCGAACGGCCCAGCCGCTGCGCGGCTCCGATTTCGAGGCGGTGGATACGACCGACTTCGTCAGCGGACCGTGACGAGGCACCGGGCGCTCGCCCGGCGCCCCCCACGCTAGGATTGATCGATGGATCGCGCCACCGCATGAGCGCGACGTCGCCAGTCGCGGAGGGCGCCGTACTGAGCCGGCGCGCGCTGAATCGGGCGATCCTCGAACGGCAGCTGCTCCTGCGCCGGGTGCGACTTCCCGCAATCGATGTGATCGAGCGGCTGGTCGGCATGCAGGCGCAGGTCCCGGGCGATCCGTACACGGCGCTCTGGTCCCGGATCGAGGGTTTCGAGCCTGCCGAGCTGTCGACCCTGCTCGCCGAGCGTCGGGTCGTGCGCGGCGTTGCGCTCCTGCGCACCACGATCCACCTCGTCACGACGCGCGATCTCCTGGCCATCCGAGCGCTCATGCAGCCGGTCCTCGAGCGCCAGTTCGGCTATAGCTCGTTCCGGCGCTCCCTGGAGGGTATCGAACTCGACGAGGTCGTCGCAGCCGGACGCCGGCTGCTCGAAGAGCGACCCCACACCGCGGGGGAGATCGGCAAGCGGCTGCGCGAGCGGTGGCCGGACCGTGACGCAACCTCGCTCGCCTACGCGATCCGCTACCTGGTGCCCCTGCTCCAGCCGCCGCCACGGGGGTTGTGGGGCCGCGGCGGCGGGGCGGTGCTGGACACGCCGGAGCACTGGCTCGGGCAGGGCCTGAACGAAAATGCATCGATCGACGATCTCGTGCTCCGCTACCTCGCCGCCTTTGGGCCGGCGACGTGGAAGGACGCCCAGACCTGGAGCTGGATCCCGGGCATGCGCACGGTCTTCGAACGCCTTCGGCCGCGGCTGCGCACCTTCCGTGACGAGGCCGGTCGCGAGCTGCTCGACGTCCCCGACGGCCCGCTTCCAGATCCCGCGACGCCCGCGCCGGTGCGCTTCCTGCCCGAGTACGACAACATCGTGCTCTCGCACGACGACCGCAGCCGGATGGGAGCGCCGAAGCTCACCGAGCCAATCTGGCTGCGGGGCACGCTCCTGGTCGATGGCTTCGTGCGTGGCACGTGGCGTTTGGACGTGAAGTCGATGGTCGCCGGGCTTCGGATCCGCGTCTTTCGACCACTCGATGCGGCCGAGACCAGCGGGGTGTCCGACGAGGCCGAGCGCCTGGCCGCCTTCCTGGCGCCGGACGTTCGCTCGCGCGAGATTCGCATCGGCGAGGACGCATGATCCGACGACCGATGCGACGCGAGGGGCTACCATCAACGAGCGACGCCCAGCCGCGAGGAGAACCGATGGCGCATGCCAACTCACCAGATGTCGACGCGCTCGCCGGCGAGGCCGATGCCTGGCACCGGCTCCACGCGCTCATCGACGGCCTGACCCCGGAGCTCGCCGACGTCCCCGGGTACTTCCCCGAGGGCTGGTCGGCGAAGGACGCGATCGCACATATCGGCACGTGGATGGCGGAGGGGGCTCAGCAGCTGCGGCAGATCGCGGCCGGCACCCATCGCGAGGGCGAGCTCGACGTGGACGCCGCGAACGAGCGCTACCTGGCGGCCATGCGCGACGTCCCGTTCGAGACGGTGCACCTCCAGGTCGCCGCGGCGCGCGCCGAGCTGCGGCGGGCGTGGCGCGAGCTGCCCGAGATCACGCCGCAAGCCGCGTACTGGGTTCGCAAGGCTGGTCCGGAGCACATGCATGAGCACCTTCCGCGCCTGGAGGAGTGGATCACGGAGCTCAGGGCGCGGGACTGAGTCGGGGTGGGTCGCGAGGCGGCGCGCGAGGCGCGGACGGAGGGGCCGCCGCGGGTCGCGCTGATCGGGGTGCTGGCGCTGCCCCTGGTGGGCCTGGCGATCCTCATCCTTCGCCCGGAGCTCGACCTCGAGTGGCAGCACCAGCCGAGCCACTTCTGGCTCGTGCTCATCACGGCGGCGGTGAACGTGGCGCTCGCCTATCTCACCAACGAGGCCGCCAACCGCCGCGCCGATGCGCGGCTCATCCTCGTCTCGCTGGCGTTCATGCTGAGCGCCGGGTTCCTTGGCCTCCACGCCCTCGCGACGCCTGGCATCCTGCTACCCCAGTCGAACGCCGGCTTCGTGATCGCCACGCCGGTGGGGTTGATCCTCGCCTCCGTCATGGCGGCCGCATCGGTCAGCCCGCTCGCGGGGCCGCGCTCCTCGCTCGTCCTCCGCAACCGGGGGCTCCTGCGCTGGGGCGTGATCGCGCTGCTGGTCGCGTGGGGGCTCGCCTCCGTGCTGCGGTTGCCACCGCTGAGCGGCCCGGCGCCCGAACAGGCCGACGCGTGGGGCGCCGTGGCGGCGTTCGCCGCGGTAGCTCTCTACGCGCTGGCCGCGTGGCGCTTCCTCCAGATCGCGCGGCGGCGTCGCAGCGCGGTGGCGCTGGCCGTCGTGGCTGCCTTCGTCCTGCTGGCCGAGGCCATGATCGCGGTCGCGCTCAGCCGGAGCTGGCACCTGAGCTGGTGGGAGTGGCACCTGCTGATGACGAGCGCCTTCGCGCTGATCGCGCTCGGCACGCGGGCCGAATACCGTCGCACCGGCTCGCTGGTGGCCGCCTTCGCCCCCATCTACCTCGGCGCCACACTCGCCCGCATCGACCGCTGGCACGGTCGCGCCATCGCGGACCTGGCGGAGGCGGAGGCACGCGGCGAGCCCACCGATCGGCTCCTGGCCGACCTGCGCAGCGACGGCGCGTCGAGCGACGAGCTGCGGCTCATGACCGAGGCGGCGCGCGAGATCCGGCGCGTCGACGAGCTCTTCCGGCCGTACC
>JBOGSW010000034.1:0-4641 GCA_050695815.1 Candidatus Limnocylindria bacterium
GGCCACCGCCGCGTCGAGCTCCCCGCGCAGGTGCTGGATGAGGCCCATCCGCCAGGCGACCCCCGCCGGCATCGGCCCGCTCGGAGCGGCAAGGCGGCCGAAGCTGCGCAGGGCTCCATCCCAATCGCCACGGACCTGGCGCGCTTCGCCCTCGAGCCGATCGATCGCCGGGGCGCGTGCGCCTTCGGCCACCGAGTCGACGGCGGTGAGGATGGCGTCGACGTCACCTGCCGCCAGGAGCGCCGGGCCGTGTCGCGCGAGAAACGCGGGGAGCCGCCGGTCTCGGCTCCTCGTCAGGCAGCGAAGCGCCTCGCCGTGCGCTCCATGCTGGAGATGCCAGCTGGCGGCCCGTCGGAGCGTGCCACGGTCATCGGCGCTGTCGCGGCCATCGGCCAGGAACTCGCGCAGGAGCGGCGTGAGCTGGTACCAGCGCCCGTCATCGGTGGGTTGGACGAAGAGGCCTCGCGCCGCCAACGCCGGGATGAGGGTTGCGGCCCGCTCCGCTCCGAGCGCCTCGCATAGCTCCGGCGTGAAGCGCTCGAGCGGCGCGACGAGGTCCAGCATCGCACGGACCGATGGATCGCTGCGCGCCATCGCCTCCTCGGCCAGGTAGTCGTACACGAGACCGCCCGGGCGGATGATCTGGCGCAGCGCCGCCACCTGACCCTCCGATGGGACGGGGCGCAGGGCCTCCGCGGCGAGCCTCACCGCCGCCGGCCATCCACCGGTGATCTCGTGGATGAGAGCGGCCGCATCGGTGCGATCGGCTCCGAGCACCTCGTGGAGCATCGACTCGGTCTCCGCCGCGCTGAACGCCAGGGAGGCGCCGTCGATGCTCAGGACCTGTCCCTGTCCGCGCAGGCGCTCGACCGGGAACGGGAGCGGAGAGCGCGACGCGAGCACGATGTGCAGCATCGGCGGTGCCATGCGCGCCAGCACCTCCACGAACCGGCTGGCCGGATCGGCCGCCGCGATCTCGCTCAGATCGTCGACGATGAGCACGAGGTCACGCGCCAGGTGCCGTTCCAACGCATCCGCGAGCAGCGCCGCATGGGCGCTGGCACGGCTCGGCTCGTCGTCATCGGCATCGGGGCCGCGGCCGGCTTCGACGAGGCCGCGGACGGCTGTGGCGACCGCCGGCACCCGCAGGCCGACGGAGTCCACCAGGCCGGCAGCCAGCACGCCGACCTCGGCATCGGCCGGCGTGACCGTGTACCACGCCGCCGGGTTTCCCGCAGCCCACGTCGCGAGGAGCGTCGACTTGCCGAAGCCGGCGTCGGCGACGATCGTGACCAGGCGGCGGGTCAGGGCGTCGTCGAGCAGCCGCTCCAGGTGGGGCCGCCGCAGCAGCGGTTCGACCAGGGGCGGTGGGACCGCCTTGCCCCGAGCCGCGATCGACGGTCGGGGGCCGCGCTGGGCAGCCATGGCCGGCTGACGATACAGGGCGATCGTCTGTCCGGCCACCCCGATCGGCCCAATCGCCGCACGCTTGGTCACGCGGGGGCCGCCCGGCGTTGGTGTGAGCTCAGCGCGGCGGAGGGTCGAGCATGGCGCCACGCTCGCGCAGCAGCGCGTCGAGCTCGGCCCGGTCTACGTCCTGGACCGAGCCGCCGGGAAGCGCGGCAGCCACGCCGGCCGCCTCACCGGTGGCCATCCAGGTCGGCTCCATGCGCAGCGATGAGAAGGCCACGTGCGTGGCGGACAGCGCCACCGGCACGACCAGGTTTGTCGCATCCTCCGCGCGCGGGATGATGCTGCGGTACGGGATCGCGTACGGGCCGACTCGCAGGTTGAGGACGCCAACCAGCTCGCCGTCGACGCGGTCCACGGCGTGCGAGTCGACCCGGTACGTGCCCAGGGCGACCGGCTCGCTTTTGACCGGGTCGTTCACCAGATCGTTCTGGGTAAGGACGTAGTCGCCGACCATGCGCCGCGCCTCCCGGACGTAGAGCTGCGGCGGCCAATTGCCATGCTCGGGCCACTCGTCGGCGCACAGGCCGAGCGCGGCGGCCTCGGCCCGGATCGGCTCGGGCACCTCGGGATCGGTGGCGAGGAAGTAGAGGAAGCCGGCCACGTGCGCGCGATGCGCGGCGGCGATTTCTTCTCGTCCTTGCGCAGACGCCTCCGCCCAGCCCCAGCCCAGGCCGACCGCATCGGTGGAGAAGGGATCGCGGTTGTTCAGGTCCCACTTGCCACCGGGGATCTCGACGCGCGAGATGACCGATTCGAGCTCGTCGCCGAGGTGCTCCAGGACCGGCTTGAACTGTTCGCGCTCGTACCCCGGCGGCATCTCGAACCCGATGCGGTTGCCCGGGTCGTCGGTCACGCAGAGCCGATAGGTGTAGGCCTGCACCTTGTCATCGGCCTCGGCGACTCCGAGGGACTCGCCGTACTCGTCGGCCGCCTCGCGCCCGATCCGGTACGGCACGCCGGCAGCGGCCATGAGGTCGCCTTCATAGGTGGCATCGATGAACCGATCGCCGTCGACCCGCTCTCCGCCTGCCAGGCTGAGCGCGGTGATCGTCGTCCCGCCGAGCTCCACCGACTCGAGGCGCTGGTTGGTTTCGACGGCGATGCCGGCCTCGCCCAGCATCTCGTCGAACACCGCGGCGGCGACGTGTGGCTCATGACGCAGGCCGAGGGCGCCATCGGTTTCGCCATATGCCTCGCCGATGCGGACGAAGAAATCGCGCGCCAGCCCGCCGAGCAGCTCGGGGTGCTCCGTGTCCGTGGCGCCGAGTCCGCTCGTCACCATGCCGCCCACGTGGTCGGTCGGCTCCAGGATGCGGACCTCGGCCCCCTCCTCGGACGCGGCGATGGCGGCCATGATCCCGGCCGGGGTCGCGCCGTAGACGACGACCCGCGGCGGACCGAGCGCATCCGCGATGACCAGGCCGCCCAGCAGAACGAGGATGGCGACGACCGCGATCGTCAACCTGCCGCGCTTGCCCTCGGTCATCGGTCCCAGCCTACCTGCCGGGTCCACCGGCGCGACGCCACTGACCGGCGCCAACCGCGAACGACACTGGGGCCAGAGTGCCTCATTCGCCAAGACGGCCGCTGGGCGAGCCGCCGGCGGCGAGATGGGGCCGCGCGTGCGTCCGGGGCCTGAGGCGACGGCGTCTCCTTGACGCGATCTATCGGCCGCGTCTGTCATGAGGGCCGATCTGGGCGGCCTTTCGTCGGTCTATCGCCCCTCGGCTGTCGTGGCACCGCCTGCAGGGCACCTTCACGCCGGCCAACCGTGGATAGATCGCGGATCCACGACACGCCAAGCCGCTCGCGACGCCATTCGCCGATAGATCGCGGCACGACATGGGTGGCGCGACACCAACGGCGCGACACCCAACGGCGCGACACCAACGGCGCGGTGGCCAGCCGGCCCACCGCCCCTGACCTGATGCGATCAGTGGCCGTCCTTGCCGATGACGCCACCGACGTTTCCCGCGCTTTCAGACGCGCCAGTCGAACATCTCCCGCCCGACCGCGGTCACGGCGTAGATGAGTATGACGTCCACGATGGGCACGGCCGCGATGACCAGCGGCGCCCTGCGCCAGAGTGCGCCGATGCCGATGAGCAGGAGGACCCAGAAGCCGACGAGGAAGGCGACGCCCTCACTCGGCAGTACCAACCCCTGCACCACGAAGACGAAGATCATCGGCACATGGATCAGCAGGCCGAGCCATCGTGCGACCTGGTCGAGCATGCGGTGCGTCCCTGTGCGGATCGATGCGTGGATCCTCGCGCCACGTGTCTGCGGTGCGACTGCGGTGCGCCCTCTACCAGGTCCGGGCGACGAGCGAGGCGGCCAATCCGAGCCTTCGAGAAATACGCCGGGGATCAGTGCCGGTACGCCGCTACCTGGAGCCGCTGGCGCTGCACGAGTGGATCTTCCGGCCGATCGTGGTTGGGGCGCCAGCCCGCTGCTCGCACTCCGGCGGTTACTCCCCGTCGCGCGTGCGTCCGGGGCTGACGCTCGACGTGACTTGAACAATGCACCCGTCACCGCACATTGCATGGAGTTCGCGCCGGTCGAGACTTGATTTCGTGCTCAAATCAGGTCGCCTCGACCGCGCAGAGACCGGCAATGCGCCCCAGACGGCACATTGTTCAAGTCACGGTCACTTGACGGGCACATCGCGCGCGGTACACGCATTGTGCAAGTCGCGGCGGACGTTCTCGATCCGGCCGGCGCAGCCGCCGTTCCCGCTCGATCGGCTGACGCGAGCCTAGTGGACGGTGGTGGGCGAGCTCCCCGGGGCGGCGGTCCGGCGCGGGGCGCGCGCCGGTTCGGCGGAGCCGTTGAAGGTCAGCCCGCCGTCGGGAGCGGCGTCGATCCGCACGGTGTCGTCGGAGGTGAACTCCCCGGCCAGGATGCGGCGGGCGAGCGGGTTCTCCAGCTGCCGCTGGATGGCGCGCTTCAGGGGGCGAGCGCCGTAGACCGGGTCGTAGCCCTCACGCGCGAGCAGGGTGAGGGCCGCATCGGTCACCTCGAGGGAGAGGCCGGTCTCGGAGAGCCGGCGCTCGACGCCGGCGACCAGCAGGCCGACGATCTCGCGCAGCTGCGCTTCGTCCAGCGGCCGGAAGACGATGATCTCGTCCACGCGGTTGAGGAACTCGGGGCGGAAGTGGTCGCGCAG
>JBOGSW010000035.1:0-3946 GCA_050695815.1 Candidatus Limnocylindria bacterium
CGGCCGCGCATCATGACGCCCTCGATCAGGGCCTGCCCGCCGTAGAAGAAGTCCGGCATGCGGAAGCGCCGCCGGCCGGACGAGTCTGTCACGACGCCGATCACCAGCGGCCCCGCCGCGATGAGCAGCTCGGGGATGAGGAAGAGGAGGTGGATCGGGAGGCTGCGCCCGGGCCACCGGACATGTCGGGGGCTGCACCCCCGCACGCCCCCAGTCACAAGGTCAGCGCTGCGAGCGCTCGAGCCGCTTCTGGAAGCGCTCGACCTGGCCCGCGGTGTCGACGATGTTCTGGGTGCCCGTGTAGAACGGATGGCACTTGTTGCACACCTCGACCTGGATCGACTCCGCGGTCGACCCGACGGTGAAGGTGTTGCCGCACCCGACGCATCGGACCTGCGCCTGGTGGAACGTGGGATGGATCTCGGCCTTCATGGGACTGCCTACTCCGGTACGTCAGGCGGACTGGCCCATGCCAGACTGGTACGGGCCGGCCTCGATGCTGACGCGCTTCTTGCTGCGGGTTGCGTTGGTGAAGCGGACCTTGCCGTCCGCGGTGGCGAAGAGCGTGTAGTCCCGACCCATCCCGACCTTGTCGCCAGGATGGAAGGTGCTGCCACGCTGGCGAACGATGATCGTCCCCGAGAGGACGTATTGGCCATCGCCGCGCTTGACGCCGAGTCGCTTGCCGGCGCTGTCGCGCCCGTTCCGGGTGGACGAGCCGGCCTTCTTGTGTGCCATCGATTACTCCTCGGCCTTCGCCTTGCTGGCGGCCGGCTTGCGCGTGCGCTTCGGCTCCTCCGTCGCGGCGGCCTTCGTCTCGGATGAGTCGGCCGCGGCCTTCTTCGTCGCCGGCTTGCGCGGGCGCTTGGGCTTCTGGACGGATGCCTCCGCCTTGTCGACCGATGCCTCTGCCTTCTCGACCTTCTCGGCCTTCGCCTTCTCGGCCTTTGCCTTCTTGCCCGATGCGCTGATCTCGTCGATCCGCACGCGGGTCAGGTGCTGCCGATGGCCGTTCTTGCGGCGGTAGGTCGCCTTCTGCTTGAACTTGAAGATCACCAGTTTCGGCCCCAGCTCCTCGCCGATGACGGTGCCGCTGACGCTGGCACCGGGGACGACCGGGGTCCCGACCGTCACCGCCTCGCCGTCGCCGACGAGAAGGACGCGATCGAAGGTGATCGATGCACCGGGCTCCTCCGCCAGCCGCTCGACGATGAGCTCGCTGCCGGTCTCGACGCGGTACTGCTTCCCGCCGGTCTTCACGACGGCGTACATGCTGCTCTCCTGGGACTCGAAGGGGCACGCGAACGCGCACACCGAAGCGGGCCGAGTGCTCAGCCCGCGGGACGACGAAGTCTACCGGGCGATGGGGGGAGTGTCAACGAAGAGGAGGCGCGTGCGGACCGCGCGATCCGTGCGCAGCGGGAGGTCGAGCGCACTGACCACGTCCTCCGGCCGTCCGGCGCCGCTGGCGTCCAGCTGAAGCACCGCCCGCAGCCGGCCGGTGCGGGCCTTCTCGTCGACCTCCATCACCTCGACGTCCTCGATCAGCGGACGAAGGTCACGGTCTCCGGCGTCGGTCCGTCGCTCGCTCTCGCCACGACGCCGCTTGCCGGTCAGCTCCTTCGCCGCCAGTAGCCGCACGACCGCGCCGCGCAGGGCGTCCGAGGTCAGGCCGTCGTCGCCGCGTACCTCGATCTCGTACTCCGCGGCCCGGAGCTGCGAGGCGGCCGATGGGAACCCGTGCCACACCTCCTTCGCGTCGCGCAGCTCGACTCCCTCGGGGAAGAGCTCGCCCGCGGCCTGGATGCGCTCGATCGGCACGAGCTCATCGAAGTAGGCCTCCACCACCTCGCCACGCAGCTCGATCCCGATCGGGAGCGCGGCAGCCAGCTTGATGCGTGGCTTCGGCTTGAGGGCACGCGTGTAGGCGAGGGGGAGCTGCGCCTCGCGAAAGGCGCGCTCGAGCTCGTTCACGAGCTCCGCCTGTCGCATGCGGAGGGCGGGCTGGGTGCGGCTGAAGAGGAGCTGCCATCGCTGCCGCGGTGGAGCATCGGCTGGTTTCGTCATGCGCTCGGGATCGTACCGCCGATGGCGCCCGACGGCCAGACCGCGCGGGTAGCATGCGTGGCGACATGGCCGAACTCATCGCCGCGGTGCAGCGTCACCGCCAGTCGATCTTCACGCTGGCGATGATCGTGCTCGTCGCGTTGCTGCTTTGGACGGCGCGCGGCGCGTTGCCCGCCTTCTTCATCGGTCTGGCGCTGGCGTTCATCTTCGATCCGGTGGTGACGCTCCTCGCCCGCCGGAGCCTGCCGCGCTGGGCGGGCGTGATCGCCGTCTACGCGATCTTCGTGGCCGTGGTCTGGGCGCTGATCGCCTTTGCGCTCCCGCCGATCGCACGCCAGGGCCGGGAGTTCATCGAGCGCCTCCCCGAGCTCGGGGCCGCCGTCGGAGACCTCGAGCGGGGCCTCGAGGAGTGGTACCAGCGTCTTCCGATCCCGGCCGAGCTGCGCGAGATGGTCGACCAGCAGCTCGTCGCCAGCGGCGCGGCCATCGCCGACTTCGCGCGCGGCCTGCTCGCACCGACCATCACCGCCATCGTCCGAGCCGCGACGTTCGTCATCGGACTGGTCGTCGTCCCCGTCTGGCTCTTCTTCGTGCTGAAGGACCGCGAGGCGCTGCCGCGCGCGGTCGCCGGCGCGCTGCCGCCCTCGTGGCGCGCGGACGCCGAGAACCTGGTCGGGCTGCTGGGCCGCGTCGGGGGCCGATGGGTGCGGGGCCAGCTCCTGCTGGGCCTCTCTGTCTTCGGGGCGACGGTCATCGGCCTCACCATTCTCACCTTCCTCGGCTTCTCCGAGTTCGGCGAATTCACGCTCATCCTCGCGCTCATCGCGGGCGTCCTCGAGTGGCTGCCGATCATCGGTCCGATCGTGGCCGCCGTGCCCGCCATCCTCATCGGCGCGAGCATCGGACTCGGCCCCGCCATCGCCGCGGCCGTCCTCTACACCGCCATCCAGCAGCTCGAGAACCACATCCTGGTCCCGAAGGTGATGGGCGACGCGATCGATCTCCATCCCGCCGTCCTCATCCTCGCGCTGGTCGTCGGCGGCGGGCTCTTCGGCATCAGCGGCGCCATCCTGGCGGCACCCGTGGTCGCCGCCGGGCGCGACCTCTACCGATACGGATTCCACCGCTTCGGCGGTCACGCCCCTGCTGAGGCATTCGACCTCGCCATCCACGGGGCTCGGCCGCCTCCGGAGGAGCCGCCCACGGAGGAGCCGCCCACTGCCCCCGCGCCGCCGCCCGAGGCCGAATCCTCCGTGGCGTGAGCCGTCCCGTGGGCGAGGCGGTTGGCGAGGTAGTTGCCTCTCCGGCACATTCGCGCCTTTCTGGCGGGCGAAACGGCGTGCTGGTGAGCGGGCGCGTGCCGCTCATGCACGTCTCGGACAACCTGGCCGCCTGCTGGGGCCGGAACCCGCACGACCGCCACGCCCGGTCCGGCGCGTGGCGATCTATCGGCGAGAATTGGCGCGAGGCGGCTCCAAGGTCGCGAATCCGCGATCTATGCGCAGCTGGTTGGCGTGGAGGTGCCCACCGTGCGCTCCCACGCCACCTTGTCGGGGATAGATCGGCGCCACGACGCCCCCATCCGGCCCGGTGACAGATTCGGTCGATAGATCTCGCATCGACCCGCACGACCCGCACGACCCGCACAACTTGCCTCTGCTTCGCCGACGCGTGCCGGAGCGGCACGGACCGGCCGACGTCGGAACACCGGGCGCGCCGGTCAGAGCGTGGGCTTGTGGCTCCGCATCCGGACCGATTGGAGGATGCCCATCCCGAAGAGGAGGCTGATGAGGGACGAGCCGCCGTAGGTGACGAACGGCAGCGGGATGCCGGTGACCGGCATGATGCCGATCACCATCCCGACGTTCACGAGCAGCTG
>JBOGSW010000036.1:0-7355 GCA_050695815.1 Candidatus Limnocylindria bacterium
TCAACGAGCGCGGGTACATCGTGCCCGGGTTGGGTGACGCCGGCGACCGGCAGTTCGGGACCTTCGCCGGTCCCGGCTCGGAGCCGGGCCACGGTCCGGACGAGGAGACGGCCGAGGTGGTTCGGCGGCTCCAACGCGACCTGAAAGGTTAGGCTCTTCTGGCGGACCCACGGAACGACGAAATGTCCCGAAGGAACCGCCGCTGGACCGTTGATGCAATCGCTGGTGCCTTTGGCTGCCCCTTCGGGACGACCGAAGCATAGGTGCCGCCGCGAACGGCCCGCAATCCCCCTTCTCCACCACCTTCGCCCGGGATCCACGACTTATCCACACGTTATCCCCAGCGGTGGACATGTGAGTACAGTTGCCGGCATGGAGGCCGATCGGCAGCGCGTGATCTTCGTGTGCACCCACAACAGCGCACGCAGCCAGATGGCCGAGGGCATGCTGCGCGCCTGGGCCGGCGATCGCTACTCCACGTTCAGTGCCGGCACCGAGGCGACCACCGTCCGTCCGGAGGCGATCGCCGTGATGCGCGAGATCGGCATCGACATCTCCGGCCAGGCAAGCAAGACGCTCGCTCCATACATGGACGAGGCATTCGACTGGCTGATCACGGTGTGCGACCAGGCCGCAGAGGCCTGTCCGACCCTTCCCGGCGTCACGCACCGGGCGCACTGGAGCGTCGACGATCCCTCCGGCGTCGAGGGCGACGAGGTCACCAGGCTGGCCGCCTTCCGCGCGGCGCGCGACGACCTTGCCGGCCGCATCCGGGCCTTCATCCGCTGACAGGCGGCTGCGCTACACTCAATTGACCCTTTTCCTCGCCCAGGAGACCGATGCCCGACACCATCGTGCGGGTCGCCGTCACCGGCGCCGCCGGCCAGATCGGCTACGCCCTTCTCTTCCGCATCGCATCGGGCCAGATGTTCGGGCCCGATACGCCCGTCCGCCTGCAGCTCCTGGAGCTGCCCGCCGCCCTGCCGGCTCTCGATGGCGTGCGCATGGAGCTCGAGGACTGCGCCTTTCCGCTGCTCGATGGCATCGCCTGCACCTCCGACACCGATGAGGCGTTCAGCGGCGCCAACTGGGCCCTGCTGGTCGGCGCCGTGCCGCGCAAAGAGGGGATGGAGCGCAAGGACCTGCTCAGCATCAACGGCGGCATCTTCACCGGGCAGGGCGAGGCGATCGCGCACGAGGCCGACGACGACTGCCGCGTGCTGGTCGTCGGGAATCCGTGCAACACGAACGCTCTCATCGGCTCCACCGCTGCGGCGCGCCACGACATGCCACGCGAGCGCTGGTTCGCGATGACGATGCTCGACGAGAATCGTGGCCGCTCCCAGCTGGCCACGAAGGCTGGCGTCGCGGTGAGCGAGGTGCGCGACCTCGCCATCTGGGGCAACCACTCCGCCACCCAGTTCCCCGACGCGTGGCATGCCACCATCGGCGGCTCGTCCGCCCCCGAGGTGATCGGCGACGAAGAGTGGCTGCGCGGCGAGTTCATCTCGAGCGTCCAGCAGCGCGGCGCGGCGATCATCAAGGCGCGCGGCCAGAGCTCGGCCGCCAGCGCCGCCAACGCCGTGGTCGACACGGTTCGCAACATCACGCAGCCGACGGGCGAGATCTTCTCGTCCGCCATCGCCGCGCCGGCCGAGGGCGGCTACGGTGTCGGGGAGGGGCTCGTCTTCGGCTACCCGTTGCGGGCCACGGCTCCGGGGCGAGTCGAGATCGTCGAGGGTATCGACCACGACGAGTTCGCACGCGGCAGGATCGAGGCGACCAGGAGCGAGCTCCTCGAGGAGCGCGCCGCGGTCGAGGAGCTGCTGGCGTGACCACCGGCTCGCCGGCCCGCGCAGGGACCGCCCGCCTGCGCGTCGGGGACCAGGAGCTGGAGCTGCCGGTCGTGCGTGGCACGGATGGCGACGACGCCATCGACGTCGGCGCGCTGCGCGGCGAGACCGGTCTGATCACGCTCGACCCCGGCTACGGCAACACGGGCGCGTGCACGAGCGCCATCACCTTCCTCGACGGCGAGGAGGGCATCCTCCGCTACCGCGGCTACCCGATCGAGCAGCTGGCCGAGCAGTCGACCTTCCTGGAGGTCGCGTACCTGCTCATCTGGGGCGAGCTGCCGACGCGCCAGCAGCTCGATCGGTTCGTGGCCGAGGTGACGCACCACACCCTCATCCGTGAGGAGATGCGGCACTTCTTCGACTCCTTCCCGGCCGATGCGCACCCGATGGCGGTGCTGGCCTCCGGCACGGTGGGCATGAGCAACTTCTATCCCGACTCGCACGAGATCTTCGAGGCCGATGCGGTCGAGATCACGATCAATCGGCTCATCGCCAAGCTGCCCACCCTGGCGGCGTGGTCGTTCAAGAAGGCGATCGGGCAGCCGTATGTCTACCCGCGCAACGACCTCGGCTATGCGGCCAACCTGCTGCACATGATGTTCGCCGTGCCGTCCGAGCCGTACGAGGTCAACCCGGAGGTGGCCGAGGCGCTCGACCTGCTCCTCATCCTGCATGCCGACCACGAGCAGAACGCATCGACCTCCACGGTGCGCATGGTCGGCAGCACCCACGCCAACCTGTACGCCTCGATCAGTGCCGGCATCTCCGCGCTGTGGGGCCCCCTGCATGGCGGTGCCAACGAGGCGGTGATCAATACCCTGGAACGGATCGTGGCCGACGGCGGGAACGTCCAGAAGTGGGTCGACCGCGCCAAGGATCCCGACGACGCGTTCCGCCTCGCCGGCTTCGGGCACCGCGTCTACAAGAACTTCGACCCGCGCGCCACGATCATCAAGCGCGCCGCCGAGCGGGTCCTGGCAGCCACCGGCGCCGATGACGACCTGTTCGAGGTCGCTCAGCGCCTGGAGGACGTCGCGCTCAACGACGAGTACTTCGTCAGCCGCAAGCTCTATCCCAACGTCGACTTCTACTCCGGCCTCATCTACCGGGCCATCGGCTTCCCGAAGAACATGTTCACGAACTGCTTCGCCATCGGTCGACTGCCGGGCTGGATCGCGCAGTGGAGGGAGATGCTGTCGTCGCCCGAGACGAAGATCGGCCGGCCACGGCAGGTGTACGTGGGCGAGGAGACCCGCGACTACGTTGCCATCGAGCAACGTTGATGCACCTCACCGTTCTCGGCCGTTCGCCGGCCTCGCCCAACCCCGGAGAAGCCTGCGCCGGCTACCTCGTGGAGGGCGCCGGCTCGCGCGTCCTCGTCGACATCGGTCCCGGCGTCGTGGCTCAGCTGGTGGGTCGCCACCACCCCGACGAGCTGGATGCGGTGGTCGTCAGCCACATGCACGCCGACCACATGCTCGACCTCGTCACGCTCCGCTACGTCTATCCCTGGCGCACAACCCCCAGGGATCGACGGCTGCGCGTCGTCATGCCGCCGGGATCGGCCGAGCAGGTGCTCGACCTGGCGCGCGGCGTCGGCAACGCGAAGCACTTCGAGGCCGCCTTCCAGTTGTCGGAGCACGACGGCTCGACCGCCATCTCCTGCGGCAACCTCTCCCTGACGCCGGTCGAGACCCAGCACTACATCCCGTGCTGGGGGTTTCGCATCCAGGCCGATGAACGTCGCCTGTCCTACACCGCCGACACCGCGCCATGCGACGGGCTGCGCGACCTGGCCGACGATGCCGATCTGCTGCTGAGCGAGGCGACCCTGCGCTCGCTCGACGAGGATGCGGCGGCGCCCGAGCCGCGCGGCCACCTCCTCCCGGCCGAGGCCGGCCAGGCCGCCCGCGACGGTGGCTCCCGTCGCCTCATGCTCACCCACTTGCCCATGGATGGCGATGGCTCATGGGCCCGCGACCAGGCCCGCGAGACGTTCGGCGCCGATGTCGAGATCGCTCAGCCGTCGCACACGCACGAGGTCTAGCGTCACCTCGCCAGGAGCAGCGCTGGGTCGGCGTCGTCATCATCGTCGTCGTCGTACTCGTACTCGTCGTACTCGCGCGCACCGCCCCAGACAAGCTCGCCATCCGTCAGCGCGAACGGATCGAGCAGGAGCGGGTAGAGCTCGCGACTCTCGTATTCGAACACCAGCTCGTGTGCGATGTGCGACGGGGCGTCCATGGCCATGCTGATCAGGGTTCCGTGACCGGCAGCGAGGAAGAGCTGATCGTGCTCGCCGAAAAGCCGCTTCAGGTGCTCCGTCGTGAGCAGCACCGAGGACGCCCAACCGGCAGGGCGCTGCAGCAACCGCACGATATGACCGCTGAGGGATCCGCTGGACACGACAACCGGATCGATCCGAGCGGCTCTGCGTTCGAGGTTGGTCACGGCTGCCTCGCCGATCTGCTGCGGCGTGCACTCCCATCTCTGCGCGATGGCCGCATCGACGTACGGAATCACACCGCGACCGAGGTCGATGCCGAAGGCGACCGCAATGCCTGGAGGCAGCACCAGGCGCACGAGTGGCTCGCCAGGAGGATCGAGATACGGCCCGGCCAGGAGCGGCATCAACCTCGGCCGAGCCCACTCCCAGGTGACCGGCTTCGGCATGGCCGCAAACGCACGCTGCTCGGCACGGAATCGCCGGATCGCCGCCACCGACCTCGAAGCGACGATGCTGAGGACACGCCGCGCCGCCTGGCGCCGGCTGAAAGTTCGTTCCCGTTCGGCCATATGCCGAGCATGCGCCGTTGATGGTTACCGGCCGCTTACCGGCCGCTTACCGGCCGCTCAGGCCACGCGGGCCCGCGCGATCCACCGGTCCGCACCCCACGTGGCCGTGGCCCAGATCGCGCTCAGCACGAATGCCATGACGGCGAACAGGGCGCCCGCCCCGAAGGCGGCGAGGCTCGGCAGCGCACCGGCCAGCACCACGGCAGCGATGAGCACGACGGCCGCCACGATCGCGACCATGGTCAGCGCGATCTTCGCCGAGGTGAGCAGGAACCAGCCGTACGAGTGGCCCTGGGCGCGACCGGCCAGCCACAGCACGCACGGACCGGCAGCGCCCGCGAGCCCCGTGTAGAACCCGAAGCCGCCGAAGAGGTCGCCGACGCCGAGGCGCTCGCCGGTGATGATCCAGATGTAGACCCACACCCCCAGCAGGGTCGAGAGGGCTCCGACGCCGATCAGCCACACCAGCAGCAGCGTCGCCGTGCCGCCCGACAGGCGCTCCATCAGCTCGCCCTGCTCGTCCTCGACCAGCTCGGTCGGCCCGTCCTCCGCGAGCTGCTGCCCGTCGCCGCCGCGTGGATCGTCGCTCACGATGCCGATGCGCCGAAGGCTGCCTCGAGGTCGGCGCGCAGGTCATCGGCGGCCTCGATCCCGACCGACAGGCGCACGAGTGACGGCGGAACGGCCTGTGGAGAGTCCGCGACCGACGCGTGGGTCATCGGCGCCGGGACCTCGATGAGCGACTCGACCGCGCCGAGCGACTCCGCCAGCGTGAAGAGCCGCGTTGCCCCCGCGAAACGGCGCGCGGCCTCCTCGCCGCCGTGCAGCTCGATGCTGAGCATCGCGCCCGGCAGCCGCATCTGGCGGCTCACCAGCTCGGCCGCGGGGTGATCCGGCAGCCCCGGGTAGTGCAGGCGCTCGACCTCGGGCCGATCGGCGAGCCAGAGGGCGAGGACGAGCGCGTTGGAGCAGGCGCGCTCCATGCGCACGGCCAGCGTCCGCAGCCCCCGCATGACGAGGAAGCAGTCGAACGGGCTGGGCACGGCACCACCGGCGTTCTGGTGGAAGCGCAACTGCTCGGCCAGCTCATCGGAGCGGGTGGCGACCAGGCCGCCGATCACGTCCGAGTGCCCGCCCAGGTACTTCGTGGCCGAGTGCACGACCAGGTCGGCACCCAGCTCCAGCGGGCGCTGCAGGTACGGGGTGGCGAAGGTGTTGTCGACGACGGTGGTCGCCCCGGCTACCGCGGCCAGCCGTGCGACGGCGCTGATGTCGATCACCTTCATCATCGGGTTCGACGGCGTCTCGATCCACACCATCCTGGGCGCGCGCTGGCTGCCGAACGCGGCCGCCACCGCGTCGAGGTCGCGCAGGTCGATCGCATCGGTCTCGATCCCGTATCGGCGCCAGACCTTGTCAGCCAGGCGCCACGTGCCGCCGTACACGTCGTCGCTCATGAGCAGCCGATCGCCTGGGTCCAGGAGAAGCCCGATGTTCTGGGTCGCGGCCAGCCCGGACGCGTACGCCAGCCCGTGCGTGCCGCCCTCGAGCGTGGCGATCGCCTCTTCCAGCGCCAGGCGCGTCGGGTTGCCGCTGCGTCCGTACTCGAAGCCGGAGCGCAGGCCCCCCACCCCGTCCTGCTTGAAGGTGGTGCTCATCTGGATGGCGGGGACCACCGCGCCGGTCTGTGGATCGGGCTCCGCGCCGGCGTGGACGGCCAGCGTCTCGAATCGCTCAGTCATTGGGCGTCATTCTGCCACCGACCACGCTAGGTCTCAGTGGGGCGGAAAGAAAGCCGTCTCGCTCTTGCCATTAGAGTGGGCGGTTACGGTCCCACGACTTCTGGTTTCTCCCTCCACGGGTCGTTCGCGCGAATAGCAACTCCGCGGGGAACCCCCACATCATCGCAACCGACTCCCTGATCCTCCGAGATCTCGACGACCACTTCCTCGCCAGTACGCCGGACCGACAGAGTGGGCGATCGATCGCATAAACCACCCACCCACTGGACCAAAAGCTCGGTAGAGTCCTGTTCCAGATTGGCGCCGCTGCCTGCTATTGCGCTCGCGGGCCGGCGCGCTTCTACTGCCGTAACCCTGCCGGTGTGGTCAATCACAGTGACCTCGTACCGCCCGGTATCGTCTTCACCCGCGTCGTTGTAGCTGGGCGTGTCGGTCAGGCCACAGCCCGCGATTACCGCGATCATGACCATCGCCCCAATGTGGCTAGCCTCAGGCATCGCGCGAGGATTGACTCCTGCTCGCCCACTCACCATAGTCACTAGAACCTCAAGATACCGTGGGACGCAAGGAGGCACCTTGCATGTGGCCTGCTTCAGCGACGGTGACGTCCCAGACCTGCTGGAAAAGTTGAAGACGGCGTAGTCTCCAAAGCGGAAGTTTCGAAGAACCGCTGAAGGAGATACGCCGTGAACAGCAGAGTAGCCGCCAGCGAGCGGCTGGTCCACCAGATCGATGCCATCCTGCTCGACGGGGTGACCGATCCGGATGGCCTGGCCCAACTCGGTCGGCTCGGTGCGCAGCTCGTCATCCAACGCGCCATGGAGGACGAGGTGACCGCCTTCCTGGGCCGCGCCAGGTACGCCCGTGAGCCCGAGGCCCGCGGCTGGCGCAACGGCCAGCGCCCACGCCGCATCCAGACCGCCGAGGGCGAGATCGTGGTCGAGGTGCCGCAGCTGCGCGG
>JBOGSW010000037.1:0-14090 GCA_050695815.1 Candidatus Limnocylindria bacterium
GTCATCTACGGCGTCGACTTCCTCAAACGCGCCAACCTGGGGCAGCCGCAGTGGCTGGGCGAGCACGTCGTCATCATCGGCGGCGGCTACACCGCCATGGACTCGTCTCGTACGGCCCTGCGGCTGGGCGCGAAGACGAGCACCATCCTCTACCGCCGCGGTCCGGACGAGATGGTGGTGGACGAGGAGGAGCAGCACGAGACGCGCTTCGAGGGCGTGCAGTTCGAGTACTTCGCCTCCCCGGTCGAGGTCCTCGCCGGCCCCGACGGCAAGGTCAACGGCATGAAGTTCGTGCGCACCCGCCTGGGGCCGCCCGACGCGAGCGGCCGCCGCAGCGCGGAGCCGATCCCCGGCAGCGAGTTCACGGTGCCGTGCGACATGGTCATCCCGTGCACGAGCCAGGCATCGGACAACAACGTGCTCGGCGAGTTCGGCGCAAAGCTGAACCGCCACGTCGGCGTGACCGATACGCGCACCGTCGTCGTGGGCGGGTCGCTGAGCTCCTGGCGCACCGAGCCGCTCAACGGGACGACCCCGAAGGACGCCAAGGGACGGCCGATGAACGATCTCGAATTCGACTTCAACCGGGGCAACATCGTCATCAACGCCGATACGTTCGGGACGAGCGTCGGCGGCATCTTCGCGGTCGGCGATTTCGTCACCGGTCCCGCGACGATCATCGAAGCTGCCGGGCTCGGGCGCCGCGCAGCGCGCTCGGTCGACCGCTGGCTGGCCGGCCTGCGTGGCGAGGAGCTGGAGGAGCTGCCCGTGATCAACCGAGCGGTGATCACCCAGACCCTCGAGCACGACATGCCGCGCTTCTACGAGGCGACCCATCGCCAGGAGATCCCCATGGCGCCGCCCGAGCTGCGCCGCGACTTCACCAGCCTGGTGGAGGTCGGCTACGACACGCGCGGGGCGATCGACGAGGGATCGCGCTGCCTGCAGTGCAACCACAACATCAACATCGACGGCCCGCGCTGTATCCTGTGCGGGCTCTGCGCCGACGTCTGCCCCGAGGGCGTGATCTACATGATCGACAAGGCGCAGGTCGGCGGCGATGACCCGGAGCAGGACTTCTTCCAGACATGGCCGCGGGGCATCGCCATGATCATCGACGAGGAGCGGTGCATCCGGTGCAACCTGTGTGTCGAGCGCTGCCCCACGAACTGCATCACCATGGATCGGCTCGAGCTCGAGCGGTTCACGCCTGACGGGAAGGTTCTGTTGGAGAGCTACAAGGACAACGTGCTCGGACAGGTCGGCCAGCAGGCCGGGATTCCGGTGGACCGATGAGCAACGGCCGCGACGGCAACCCGGTCATGCGCTGGATGAAGGAGTCGGCGCTGTGGCGCAGCCTCTTCCGCCAGCCGTACCCGAGCACGAGCCGCACGCGCGCGCTGGCGGTGATGAACAACGTGTTCCTGCACCTGCACCCCGTGCGGGTGAAGCGGCATGCGGTTCGCTACACGTACACCTTCTGCCTGGGCGGGATCAGCTTCTTCCTGTTCCTGGCCCTGACGGTGACCGGCCTGTACCTGATGTTCTTCTACGTCCCGTCGATCAGCCGCGCCTACCAGGACATCCAGGGCATCGATGCATCGGTCGCGTTCGGCGCGTTCGTGCGCAACATGCACCGCTGGGCGGCGCACCTCATGGTGCTGACCGTCTTCCTGCACATGATCCGCGTCTTCTACCACGGCGCCTACAAGCCACCACGCGAGTTCAACTGGGTCGTGGGCGTGGTGCTCCTCTTCCTGACCCTCATGCTCAGCTTCACCGGCTACCTGCTGCCGTGGGACCAGATCGCCTTCTGGGCCATCACCGTGGGCACCCAGATGGCGCTCTACGCGCCGCTCCTGGGCGCCGAGTCGAGCTTCTTCCTGCTGGGCGGCATCCAGGTCGGGCAGGAGACGCTGCTGCGCTTCTACGTGCTCCACGTGATCGCGCTGCCGCTCATCGCCGCCATCTTCATGATCGTCCACTTCTGGCGGACCCGGAAGGACGGCGGCATCTCCGGGCCGGTGTAGGCTAGGAAGGGACCGATGACGATCGAGAAACGACCGAACGCGACCGCCGACAAGAACGCTCCGACCCAGGCGCCGGAGCGCGCCCCGGTCGTGGCTCCCGCGGTGTCCCCGGGCGGCGGGCCGAAGCTTCCGGGACCGCCGGGCGTGCCGGGCACCGAGCGCTTCCGGCTGCTGGCGTATGTCAAGCAGGAGTCGATGGTGCGCGTCGACAAGCGCCCGGACGAGACCGTCCTCACCTGGCCGCACCTGCTCCGCGCCGAGTTCGTCATGACGGGGCTCATCACCGGCCTGCTGGTCGTCACCTCGGTCTTCATCGCCGCGCCGCTTGAGGAGATGGCCAACCCCGCGGTGACGCCGCACGTGGCGAAGGCGCCGTGGTACTTCCTCGGCCTGCAGGAGATCCTGAGCTACTTCAACGCCACCGTCGCCGGCGTCATCGTCCCGACCTTCTACCTGGTCGGCCTGGCGGCCATTCCCTACATCGACCGCACGCCGTACAAGGCGGCCCGCGACCGGAAGCTCATCTGGGTCTTCTTCCTGTGCCTCATGATCGGCGGCCTGGTCGTGACCTTCATCGGCTCATTCTTCCGTGGGCCCGGCTGGAACTGGGTCTGGCCGTGGGAGGGGCTCTTCTTCAACCTATGACACAGCACGCTTCCTACGGTGAGGTTCACGGACCGCGCGCCGGAGAGATCAGCCGCCGCGGGTTCATGCGTCGCATGCTCGGTGTCGGGGTCGGCATCCTGACCCTCGAGTTCCTGGGTGGCACGCTCGCGTTCCTGTGGCCGAACCTGACCGAGGGCCTCGGCGCCGAGATCACCATCGGCACCGCCGCGGAGATCCTCACCGAGCAGCCCGAGTGGGGCAGCGGCCTGCCCTACATCTACGGGCCGGCCAACCTGTTCATCGTCAATGTGCCGGCGGCGAAGGCGCGGGTCGAGGGCCAGGGCACGGTGAGCTCACCCATCGAGGACCCGGGCACGGCCTTCGGCGTCGAAGTGCCGCCGGTGGAGCGCTCCGTGCTCGCCCTATGGCGCAAGTGCCCGCATCTGGGCTGCCAGGTCCCGCAGCTGTGCGACCAGAGCCAGTGGTTCGAGTGCCTCTGCCACGGGTCGAAGTACACCGTCCTGGGCGAGAAGCGCGATGGACCGGCCCCCCGTGGCATGGACCGCTTCCCGATGAGCGCGGCTGAAGGCGCCTACGTCGTCAACACCCGGGAGGTGATCAGCGGCCCGCCGCCGGGCACGGTGACCTTCGACGAGCGAACGGCCAGCGAAGTCACGACGCACTGCTCGGGCTGATCGATGCTGCTCAAGACGCTTGGCGTCCTCCTCGTGGCCGTCCTGGCGGCGTTCACGATGCTCTACTGGTTGACCGATGCGTCTCGCCGCGAGGCAACGGCGGCCGTGCAGGAGGAGGAGCTGCTCGAGTTCGGCGAGCTCATCTTCTCCGACAATCCTGCCGAGCCCGCCTCCGCGGGCTGCGCGCAGTGCCATGGCGAGGACGGCACCGGTGGTGATCCCGATGCGACGGTCATCGGCCCGAACCTGCACTCCCGCAGCCTGGCCGACAAGCTGCGCGCCAACGAGGACTACGTGCGCCTGGCGGTGAGCTACGGCGGCGTGGTGGTCTCCGGCAACGTCAACTCGGCGATGCCCGCCTGGAGCCACGAGGTCGGCGGTCCGCTGAACGAGCAGCAGATCGAGGCGGTCGTGACCCTCGTCGAGTCGTGGGCCGCCGAGGCGGCCGACCAGCCGGTCGAGGAGGTCCCCGATACCGGCGAGGCCGGCGCCGAGGTCTTCGCAACCGCCGGCTGCACGACCTGCCATGGCGCCGAGCTCGAGGGGACCGCCGCCGGCCCCGACATCTCGACCATCGGCTCGGGGCTCATCACCGAGGGCCTTCCGGTCGAGCCGAGCGGCCTCGATCAGATGATTGCCGACTACGAGGCCGACCCGCGCGCATTCCTGGAGCAGTGGATCCGCGACTCGGCCGGCAACTACAACGACGGCACGAGCACCGGCATGCCGGCGCATGACGAGAACGCGCTGAACGAGAGCCAGCTCCAGGCCCTGATCACCTTCCTCCTGGAGCAGACCGGTGAATAGGACGCCAGACCGATGAGCAGCTACCCCGTCTACCGACCCCGCGGTGGCCTGAGCCGGGCGTTCGGCTGGGTCGACGACTTCATGAGCTGGTTCCTGTACGGCCACGAGACCTGGCTGGTCGCCGTGCTCAAGGGCGTCCCGCTCTTCCTGTTCGTCTACTTCCTGCTGACGTACCTGCCCAACTACATCTACTACCTGCTGACGGTTGAGATTCCGTTCCTGCGCTTCAGCGACGACGTGGGATTCCTCGTTGCGGCGGGGGTCGCGGGAGGCAACTTCGCGCTGCTCATCATCGGTGCCTTCGCGGTGCAGGCGGCGCGTGGACGCCGTGGCTTCGGCTGGTCGGCGATCCGCGTCTTCGTGTTCCTGAACTACCTGTTCATCGTCCTGCTCCTCGTTCCGCTGCTTGCCTTCAACCTGGCGGGTGGCTCGTTCTGGCCACCGCGCTTCACGCTGCAGTCGATCGCCTTCGGCATGCTGGTCGCCGGCCTCGGGGCTGCTGCCTGCGTGTACCTCTTCTTCGAGTTTCGGCGCATCACGCGCCGCGAGGCCGACGAGGCGGCGCGCCGCAGCAGCACGCTCGCCCAGCGCTGAGCCGGTCGCTTCTGGCCCATCTCGCCTGGTCGGGCGCGGTGCTTGCCGTGGCCGCGATCCTCATCGGCCTCGAGCTGTCGGCTCCCTGCCCGCCGGGCGGCCCGCTCGCCTTCGGCAACTGCGTCGAGGTGCGCCCGTTCGTCATCGGCGTGGTCGGGCTCGCCGCCATCCTGTACGTGATCGGGGTCTCGGCCGTGCGATGGTGGACGGCCGGCCTGCTGCGGCGCGGCGTGGCAGACGCTCGCGCCGCTCGCGACTGGTACCTGCTGGCTGCCGGCCTCGGGCTGCTCATCGCGCCTCTGCTGGCGTTCACGCTCGTTTCCGGCCTTCGCTAGGATGAAGGCATGAGCATCGCCACCTCCGACGAACTTCGCGCCCGCCTGGAGGGCGCCGCCGCGATCGCCGAGACCGGGCTCGAGGTGAGCGACGAGGCACGCCTGCGAGGCCTCATGGACGAGCTGGCCTTCGAGGCCGTCTTCAACGCCGATGCGGACCTGCGCGACGCGGTGCGCTGGGTGATCTGGAGCGCCTCGCAGGCGATCGGTTGCGGCTCCGCCTCCATCCATGAGCTCTACGTCGCCCGCGGCAGAGGCGACATCGAGCCGACGCGCTTCACCGTTCCGGCCATCAACGTCCGCGCGGCCGCCTACCTCACGGCGCGCCAGGCGTTCGCCGCCGCTCTACAGCGCGAGGCGGGCACCGTGATCTTCGAGATCGCGAAGAGCGAGATGGCCTACACCGACCAGCGGCCGGCCGAGTACACCGCCGTGATCCTGGCCGCGGCCATGCGCGAGGGATGGCCCGGTCCCGTCTTCCTGCAGGGCGACCACTTCCAGTTCAACGCCACCAACTGGGCGTCCGATCCCGGTCCCGAGCTCGAGGGGATCAGGGACCTGACCCGCGAGGCGGTCGGCGCCGGATTCCTGAACATCGACATCGACAGCTCCACCCTGGTGGACCTCTCGCTCGCGACCGTCACGGAGCAGCAGCGCGTCAACGCCGAGAACACCGCCGAGCTGACGCGGCTCATCCGCGAGCTGCAGCCCGATGGCGTGACCATCAGCATCGGCGGAGAGATCGGCGAGGTCGGCAAGAGCAACTCGACGGAGGGTGAGCTGCGCGCGTACATGGACGGCTACCTGGCGCTGGTCGGGAGCAAGCTCGCGCCGATCAGCAAGGTGAGCGTCCAGACCGGCACCAGCCACGGCGGCGTGGTGCTGCCGGACGGAAGCGTCGCCGACGTGTCGGTCGACTTCGACACGTTGCGCCGCCTCTCGACCGTCGCGCGCGAGGAGTACGGCATGGCGGGCTGCGTCCAGCACGGTGCATCGACGCTGCCGGACGATGCGTTCGACAACTTCCCGGCGAACGGGACCGCCGAGATCCATCTCGCCACCGGCTTCCAGAACATCCTCTACGACGACGGCGGCCTGCCCGATGAGCTGCGCGGCGAGATGATGGCCTGGTGTGCCGCCAACTGCGACGGCGAGCGCAAGGATGGCGAGACCGACGAGCAGTTCCTGTACAAGACCCGCAAGAAGGCGATCGGGCCATTCAAGCGCCAGCTCTGGACCCTGCCGGAGGCTGCGGCGGAGCATATCGGTGCCAACCTGCGCGCGAAGTTTGGGCTGCTCTTCGATGAGCTCAATATCGGGGGCACCCGTGAGCTGGTCGATCGCCACGTGTCGCCCGTCGCCGTTCCACGCCCGCTGCCGCCGGCCCTGGGCGGGGCCGAGCGGCGCCGAGTCACCGCCGGTGCGTCGGTCTTCGAGGACGACGGCTCAGGGGAGTAGCGCGCCACCCGCGCCTAGCGCGCCCACCCGCGCCTAGCGCGCCCACCCGCGCCACCCGCCTGCTGCCAGGGCCGCCAAGGGCCGCCAAGGTCCTTGCCTAGCGGAGGCCGATCAATCGCTGAAGCGCCGGCTGGTCGGCGAGGCCGATGAGCCGGCGAGCCGCCGGAGCCGGCAGTCGGGACAGCGCGTCGAGCGCGCGCCCCAGATCTTCCGGTCCGAGCTCGCCCACGAGCCGCCAGAGGTGCCGAACCGTCGCGGGATCCATCCGATCGAGGGTGGCGAAGACGTCCTCGATGGCGCGCGCGTCGCCCTGGACGAAGACCTCGACACCGCGATCGAAGCGCTGCACGAACTCGAGGAGGCCGCCCAGCCGCTCGCCGAGGCGTGTCAGCTCCTCGTCCGCGCCATTGCCGGCAGCGTCGAGGGCCTGCCTCGTGCAGCGCTCGATGACCGGCATCACGGGATCGGTCTCGCGCTCCTTCCTCGCCGCGGCGACGCGACGGAACCACTCCCAGTTGTCGTCCACGACGCTCCACGCCACCGCCGCCGGACCGCGTTGCCCGGAACGCCGCGGGGCATCGGCGCGTTCGATGAGACCCCATGCCTCGCACTGAGCCAGCGCCAGGCTCGCGGCCCGGTGGCTCATCCCCAGCGCCCGACGCACCTCCGGCTCGGAGAGCGGGCCGTCCGACACCAGGAGGTAGCCCTGCACGGAGGCGGTCGATGGTGCGATGCCCCAGGCGCCGCCGATCTCTCCCCATGCGGCCGCGAACGACCGGCGCAGCCCCTCCGCGGCCGATGGGCTCGCAAACGTGCTACTCACGCAAGCATGTTACCCGGCGGATCGCGGCGGAACATCCCGCGAGAACGTCGAACGCCACGAAGAAGCCTCGGCACGAAGAAGCCCCGGCGCGGCGGCCGGGGCTTCGAGTCGCACCGTGGAGGAGGTCAGTGGGCGCAGCCGCCGGCCTTGGCGGGGGAGCCATCGGTGTTGAACGATGAGCCGCAGGAGCAGCTGCTCACCGCGTTCGGGTTGTTGATCGCAAAACCGGAGCCCATGAGCGAGTCGACGTAGTCGATCTCGGCACCATCGACGTGCTGCTGGCTGAACTGGTCGATCACGATCGGCACGCCGGCGTGATCCTCGAGGCGGTCGCCCTCGTTGAGCTTGTCGTCGAACGCGAGCCCGTAGCTGAAGCCCGAACAGCCACCGCTCTTGACGAAGAGCCGGAGGCGGGCATCGGCTTTGCCCTCGCGGGTGCGGAGCTCGATCACCTTCTTCGCCGCCGCCTCTGTCACTGTGACGAGTGACTCACCGGTCGGGGCGGCGCCGAGCATAGAGATCGGCTCTCGGGGGGTCTCTGACATGGTCATGGCTGGTTCGATCTCCCTGGCGCGCCATCCGTGCGGCGCATGGGTCTGATAAGTCGCTCTGGAAAGTATAGCAACCATGGAGCACGGCCCTGCAAGGGGATCATCGGTACACTTGCGCCACCCCGCATGGAGGACCTCCTTCGTGAGACTGGCGAGCCGCATGGAGCGGATCGGGACCGAGACCGCCTTCGAGGCGGCGGCGCGCGCCCGCGCCCTGGAGGCGACCGGCCGCGACGTGATCCACCTCGAGATCGGCGAGCCGGACTTCGACACGCCGCGCAACGTGAGCGAGGCCGCGTCGCGTGCGCTGCTCGACGAGGGCGCCACCCACTACACCGCCGCCACCGGCATCGAGCCGCTTCGCGAGGCGATCGCGGCCGACGTGAAGCGCTGGAAGGGGATCGACACGACCGCGGACCAGGTGGTGGTCACGCCCGGCGCCAAGCCGATCATGTTCTACGCCATGCTCGCGCTGGTCGACGACGGCGACGAGGTGATCTACCCCAACCCCGGCTTCCCGATCTACGAGTCGATGGCGCGCTACGTCGGCGGCGTGCCCATCGCCGCGCCGCTGCGCGAGGCGAACGACTTTCGGATGGACGTCGACGAGGTCGCGAGCCTGATCACGCCGCGCACGAAGCTGCTCGTCCTCAACACGCCCCACAACCCGACCGGCTCGATCCTGACCGATGACGACATCCGCCGCCTTGCCGAGCTTGCCGTCGAGCACGATCTCGTCGTCCTGGCCGATGAGATCTACGGCCGGCTGCAGTACAGCGGTGAGCCGCTGAGCATCGCGACCCTGCCCGGCATGGCCGAGCGCACGATCACCCTCGACGGCTTCAGCAAGACGTTCGCCATGACCGGCTGGCGGCTCGGGTACGGCGTGCTCCCCGAGCCGCTCGTGCCGGCCTTCAGCCGCCTGATCATCAACAGCGTGTCGTGCACGAACGCCTTCGCCCAGGCCGGCGCGATCGAGGCGCTGACCGGCCCCCAGGACGCGGCCGACGCCATGCGCACCGAGTTCATCGCGCGCCGCCAGATCATGGTCGACGGGCTGAACGCCATCCCCGGCGTGACCTGCGTCATGCCGCACGGCGCGTTCTACACGTTCCCCAACCTGAGCTCGTTCGGTCGCACCAGCGCCGAGATCGCCGACCATCTTCTCTACGACGCCGGCGTCTGCGGCTTGGCCGGGACGTCGTTCGGCGCGCACGGCGAGGGGCACATGCGCTTCAGCTACGCCAACTCCCGCGAGAACCTGAGCGCCGCCCTCGAACGCCTGGCCGAGTCGCTCGCGAAGCTGGAGCGGACCGGTGAGTTGGTGGGATCGGCGTCGTGACACCGCGCGAAGCGTCCAGATTCACATGTGGTGTGCATTGCGCGCCCCCGCCGGCCCGATGGAGGGTTCAGATGCCCCATGGACGGTCCGGATTCACGGCACCTGTGAATTCGGGAGCTTCGGCGGGTGGGAACGCCGCACAACGCACCCCTCGTGTGAATTTGTACCGTTCGATCGGCGAACATTGAGCGCGACAAAGCCGCGTGTCTTCGTCGCCCGCATCATCCCGGACGAGGGCCTCGACCCGGTCCGCGAGGCCTGTGAGGTCGACCTGTGGACCGACGAGCTGCCGCCGCCCCGCGACGAGCTGCTGCGCCGGGTGGCCGGCGTCGACGGCCTCCTCTCGCTCCTCACCGATCGCGTCGACGACGAGCTGCTCGACGCCGCCGGCCCGGACATGAAGGTGGTGAGCAACTTCGCGGTCGGCTTCGACAATATCGACGTGGCCGCCTGCACGCGGCGTGGCATCCCGGCCGGCAACACGCCGGGCGTCCTGACCGAGACGACCGCCGACCTGGCCTTCGCGCTGATGATGGCGGCCGCGCGACGCATCCCGGAGAGCGTCGACTACGTTCGCCAGGACCGATGGAAGACCTGGGGGCCGATGCTGCTCATGGGCGTCGACATCCACGGCGCCACGCTGGGCATCGTCGGCTTCGGGCGCATCGGCCGCGAGATGGCGCGGCGCGGTCGCGGATTCGGGATGGAGATCCTGTACCACGACGTGCATCCGGCCACCCCAGAGGACGAGGCGGACCTCGGCGCCCGCCGCGTCGAGCTGGCCGAGCTGCTGCGCACCTCCGACTTCATCAGCCTGCACGTCAACCTGACCAATGAGACGCACCACCTCTTCGACGCCGATGCGCTGCGCGCGATGAAGCCGACCGCCGTGCTGGTGAACACGTCGCGCGGCCCCGTCGTCGACCCCGCGGCGCTCGAGGCGGCACTGCGCGACGGAGAAATCTTCGCAGCGGGCCTGGACGTCACCGAGCCCGAGCCGCTGCCGGCGGACCATCCCCTGGTGCAACTGCCGAACTGCGTCGTGCTGCCGCACATCGCATCCGCCTCGGGCGTGACGCGCGGGAAGATGGCCGCCATGGCCGCGGCCAACCTCCTGGCCGGCCTGCGCGGTGAGCGGCTGCCGACGCCGGTCAACCCCGAGGTCTACGAGCAGAGCGGATGAAGGAGCGGCGCTTCAAGCTCCCGGACTTCAAGCTTCCGGACATGTCACGGCGGCAGAGATACGAGCACCGGCGGCCGCACCGCCCGACGCACCTGCCCAAGCGGCTGACGCCCCCGCCCGAACGCTCCGAGCCGCCCGACCTGACGCTCTTCCTCTACGCCGGTCTCGCGCTCGCCATCATCCTGCTCGTGCTCGCGATCCCGTATCTGATCGGCTACCTGTTCGAGGTCGTCTTCTAGCGCCCGGGCTCCCGCACCAGGCGAGGAGTGGCCCACAGCCCGATGCCGAAGACGACGACCGAGACGACCGGGATCACGAGCGTGAGCGGGCTGAACGGCGGGCAGCTCTCTAGGGTCGGCAGCAGCCACGATCCGCACGCCGAGCCGCCGATCGCCAGGACGGCCGCCACCACGATCCCGAGCATGGCCACGCTCGGCAGCATCTCGCGCGCCCAGCTGCTGCGCAGCAGCAGGCCCCGTCCCAGGAGCAGGAGCGAGGCCGCCGCCAACACCGGCGCCACGAGCCCGATCGGCGTGCTGGCGCCCGTCACGAGGTCCGCGATCGAGGCAGCGACGACGAGAAGACCGACCAGCCCCAATCCGCCGGCAGTCACGAACCGTGGCAGCGGCGTTGCCCGTGCCACGGGCTGAGGCTCTGACTCCGGCGGCACGCCTGCCATGGCCGGCGGCGTGCCTGGGTCGAGCTCCCGCTCGGCGCGCGCCCGATCCGTCTCGGAGGCGAAGGTGAGCGTGGCACGCAGCCCGGGGGCGCGCAGCCGAAGGCCCGGCCGCACCACGGAGCTGGCGACGATGTCTCCGCGCTCGACCGACAGCGCATCGCGCAGCGGCTCGACCTGCATGAGGAACGCATCCTCGGCCGCCACGAGCGCCAGCCGCGGCGCTCCGTCGCCGGTATCGGCCAGCTGGTGCCGCAGCTGCCAGGCCCGACGCTCCAGCTCATGCCGCGGCATCCACGCCAGCTCGACGCTCGAGCCCCGGATCACGCGGGGGCCGGCCGGGGCCGGCAGCAGCCCGTCGAGCTGTGCGAGGATCGGCTCACCGATGACCGGCCTGCGCTCGCTGCCGAACGCGCGCCCGCCACGACGGAAGATCGGATAGCCGATGAGCTGGCTCAGGAGCAGGAAGCCCGCCGCTCCGCCCAGCAGCGCGGCCGGGAGGTAGCTCGTCTCGGGCAGGAGCGGCCCGACGCCGTCGAGGAAGAGCCGCGAGTCGGAGTGCGCGACGCCGGCCAGCGCGGCATCCATCTCATCGGTCTCGAGCACGAGGTCGAGGTGGTACGCGTCGGTGGCGACCAGGCCGCTCAACTCGACGGGGAGCGCGTCGGGCGGATGCGATGCGTCCACGAAGGCGAGGGTCGCGCCGTCCGTCGGGTCCTCGAGCCGGTAGCGCCAGGTATCGGCGTCGGTCTCGGCGCCGTCGGCGAAGACGCCGGCCACGATCACCTCGCCATTCGGCGAGGCGAGAGCCGCTCCGGTGTCGGGTCGCTCGTCGCCATCGACCGAGGCCAGGCCGATCTCGACCAGCAGGGGCACGCCCTCGTGCCTACCGACGACCCGCGCACGAATGGCTCGATCACGGATCTGCCTGCCCTCGCGGGGTGAGCGGACGATGATGCCCCGGGCCGGATCCTCCGGATCGCGCAGGACGTAGAACCAGCGCGGCACGCCATCGGATCCCCCGAGCCGGAAGATGGTGGTGCGCGCCCCGGGCGGCACGAGCTCCGGGTCCTCGCGGTCGTGGGGGTCGTCGCGGATGCGCACGAAGTGGACGTCGGTGTCGGCGTACAGGCTGTTGTCGACGTGCGGACCGGAGAGGAGGCCGCGGACCGTGATCCACTCGTTGACGTTCCCTTCGATGACCTCGCCGAGCGGCAGCGGCGTCGGCTCTGGGCGCGACGCGATCGCCTCGCTCGTGGCGCGCACGGCGAGCACAGAGCCCGCAGCGAGAATCGTGGCGACCAGCAGGGCGCCGGGGAGCCGCTGCGGCAGGAACGGAAGCAGCCGCGCCACCATCTGGTTGACGCCGTGGGCGACGGCGCCGACCAGCGCGAGCGCGCGCAGGACGATCGACATCTTCGAAGAAGGTACCCCGTCCGCCGGAGACGGGTTCAGACCTGTGCGGTCCAGACCAGGATCCGCTCCCCGTCGATCTTGACGCGCGGCCGCATGAGATCGGGCAGGTCGATCGGGTATGCCCGCGCGTCACCGGGGTAGGCGCCGCCGCGCGATCTCCAGGCGCCAGGCCCGTTGGCGATGCGACCGTTCATGTCGAAGCTCGCGCCGTGGCACGGGCAGCGCAGGTCCTGCCAGTCGGGCCGGAAGTGCAGCGTGCAGCCCATGTGGGTACAGACCGATGAGAGCGCCCGGACCGTTCCGCCGTCGTTCACCACGAAACCATCGAATGCGGCGGTGGTGAAGCGCATCGCCGTGCCGGGTGCCAGCGCGTCCATCCGCGCCACCTCGGTCCAGAAGCCCTCGCCGGCGACGAGCGGATCCGTGCCGCCCATCGGCCGAGTCCGTTCCCCTCCGACGCCGATGATCGACGCGCCGACCACGCCGGCCGCCAGCCCGGCGGCTGCCCCCATCCCGGCCTGGAAGAGCTGGCGGCGCGAGAGACGCCACCGACCCTGGCCGGCGGGAT
Source organism: Candidatus Limnocylindria bacterium (assembly GCA_050695815.1). Classification (GTDB taxonomy): domain Bacteria; phylum Chloroflexota; class Limnocylindria; order QHBO01; family QHBO01; genus JACDBZ01. The sequence goes on from JBOGSW010000037.1 coordinate 13,085, forward strand.
GCACGTCGGCCCGCACCGGCGGCGGCGTGCGGATGGCATGGATCCCATCGTCGGCCTGGCGCATCCGGCGCCGAAGCTGCTCGACGAAAGCGGCGTCCGGCTCGGCGACAGATGGATCGGCGCCGCCGCTCGCGGCCAGCTCGGCCGCCATGCGGGCCATCTCCGCCTCGTCGATATCGGCGATCGCCTCGGGCGACGGGCGCCCGTCACCGAGGAGCGCATCGAGATAGGCGTCAAAACGCTCGGCGTCCTGCTGGCTTCGGCCCTCGTCAGCCATCGGTTGCGTCTCCGAGCAGGGCGGCCTTGCGAAGGGCACGGTACTGGAGGACCTTGGCATTCCCGTTGCTGATGCCCATGGCGCTCGCGGTCTCGGCCACGCTCAGCCGCTCGAGGAATCGGAGCTCGAGCACGCGCCGATAGTGATCCGGGAGGCGTCGCAGCAGCGACTCGACCCGAATGGCGGCTCGATCGTCGGGGACCTGGCTCCGCTCGGCGCCGTCGTCGACCGGCTCCCAGCCGGGGGCCACGTGATCGGCTCCCACCAGCGGCAGGCGGTAGAAGGCACGCCAGTAGTCGGCGATCGCGTTCTGCGCCACCCGGTACAGCCACGCGGCGATCTGGCCGGGATCGCGGCTCGTGTCGAGCTGCTCGACGGCGCGCACGAACACCTGGGCCGTCAGGTCCTCCGCGTCCGGCCGGTTGCCGACGCGCGCGTACACGAACCGATAGATCCCGACCACGTGCCTGTCGTAGACCTGCTCGAACGGACCCGGACCGGTGGACATCTCACCGATGCGTTCGCGCGCGGTTACGCCCGCGGCCGCAATGGAGCGAGGAGCGCAGCCACCTCCTCGAGAAAGCGCGCATCGGTCTCATCGAAGGCATCGAGGTCCGAGCCGTCGATATCGATCTCGCCGATCACCTCGCCGCCGTCGAACACGGGGACCACGATTTCGCTGCGGGTGCTCGCGAAGCAGGCGAGGTAGCGCGGATCGGCGTCGACGTC
>JBOGSW010000038.1:0-3916 GCA_050695815.1 Candidatus Limnocylindria bacterium
GGGGACGCAGCTGTGGAACCTCGTCGCCTACGTCGGGCTCCACGGTCCCACGCTGGGCATCTACGTGGCGCTGGTCCGCCCCGGTGTGGTGGGCGACTGGCGCGGGGACGATTGACCGATGGAGGGCGTGGACCTCGGCTTCCCGCTGTGGGTGCGACTGACCCATCTCTTCAACATCCTCTTCGTCTCCCTCCTCATCCGCTCGGGCATCGAGATTCTCGGGGCGCATCCGATGCTGTACTGGCGCGACGACTGCGCGCCCGGCTCGGAGTGGGTGCGGTTCACGCGGAAGCGGATGCCGTCGAGCGAGCCTTGGACGGCCGAGGACGAGAAGCAGCCGTACAGCCCGCTCGTGGCGCTACCGGGGCGCGATCACCTCGGGATCGGCCGGTACTGGCATTTCTTCGCGGTCATGGGTTGGATCGTGTGCGGGACCCTGTACGTGGTGCTGCTGTTCGCCAGCGCGCAGTGGCAGCGCCTCGTCCCGACCTCCATCGACTTCTTCGGACGGGTAGCGGAGGCCGCCCTGGCCTACGTTCAGCTCGAGCCGCCGCCGACCGGCGATCCCTACAACGCCCTCCAGCAGCTGACCTACTTCGTCGTCATCTTCGGGCTCGCGCCGCTGCAGATCGTCACGGGGCTCGCCATGTCACCGGCGCTCGCCGGCAGGTTCCCGTGGTTCCCAAAGCTGTTCGGCGGTCGGCAGGCGGCGCGCGGCATCCACTTCATCGGCCTTGTTGTCCTCGTCGCCTTCACGGTTCAGCACACCGCCCTCGTCTTCGGGCACGGCATCGTCGAGGGTCTGGCGATGGTCGTGCTCGGGCTCACCCGCGAGCCGACCGCGGCGGAGGCTGCCGTGGCGGTGGGGCTGGCCATTCTGGCGCTGGTGGCCATCGTGGTGATCCACCTGTGGGCGACCCGTGCCTCACTCACCGATCCGCTGCGCATGCAGGATCGGTTGCAGCCGCTGGTCGATCCGGTCCTTCGCGTCTCGCTCCAGCGGTTCGCATCGCGCCAGGCGCATTCCGCCGAGGCCCTCACCCCGACGCCGCGGCCCAACGGACGGCCGCCGCGCGACGCCGAGTGGCGGGAGCTCCAGGCCACGGGATTCGATCCATTCGTGCTCGACGTTGGAGGCCTCGTCGAGCGGCGTCTGCGCCTGAGCCTCGCCGAGCTGCGCAGCCTGCCGACCGCGACGCAGACCACGATGCACGTCTGCATCCAGGGCTGGAGCCAGGTCGTATCCTGGAGGGGCGTGCCGCTCGCGGCCCTGGTCGACGCGGCGGGACCCCTGCCGGAGGCCGGCTATCTGCTCTTCCACACCTTCGACGACAAATGGGAGCATCCGGATGGGCCTGGCTACTTCTACGAGACGGTCGACCTCGAACTGGCACGCCATCCCCAGTCGATCCTGGCGTACGACATGAACGGCTCGCCCCTGACCGCGGCGTTTGGCGCGCCGCTGCGGGTCCGGCTCGAGAACCAGCTCGGCTACAAGATGGTGAAGTGGGTGCGGTCCATCGAGCTGATCGAGGACTATCGGACGGTCGGCAGCGGCAAGGGCGGTTGGCGAGCCGATGTCCTGCACTACAGCCAGATCGCGCCGATCTAAGGTCGCGCGACGCATCGGTCAGGCGAAGGGATCGACCGCCCTGATGCCATCGAAACGACGGTAGTCGCGGTCGCGCGTCCAGACGGTTCGGACGCCGTGCTCCTGCATCAGCGCGACCATGTGCGCGTCCGACACGAGGTTGCCGATGGGGGCGGCGTCGTTGAGCACTTCGGTAAGGCGATTCCAGAAGCCCTCGCCTTCACCCACTGTCTGCACCGTCGGTTGACCGATGAGACGGGACACGTTGGTCCGCGCCTCCTCGAGCGACAACGGGGCCGCGAAGATGGCCGGGTGGGTCGCCATGCGCAGGTAACCGATCACGGTGGGCCAGAACAGGTAGACGAGCTGCGGCCCACGGGCGGCCTCATCGATGAGCTCGATGGCCCGATCGCGGTACTGGCTCGCCGCGTCCGATGCGTAGAGGAGGACGTTCACGTCGAGCGTGACGCTCACCGTGCCTCCAGGGCGCGGCGCACGGCCTCCTTGTCATCCAGATCGATGCGGGCTCCCATGGGTCGACTGATCCAGGTCATCGGCGGCGGAGCCGGCGCCTCATCGTGCATGGCCCGGGCGAGGATCTCGGATGCGATCGCGCCGATCGAGCGGCCGTCACGTCGGCGACGCCGCTTCAGCTTGCGCAGGACGGAGGCGTCGATCTCAAGCGTGGTGCGGGGCATGATGCGTGATGCTGTACAACAACGCATCAGATGTCAAGGCTCTCGTCTTGTTGCCGCGGCCGCCGCTCAGCGGCGCTATCCGTGATCGACGGGTCACTCGGGCCGTATTTCAAGGCCCTGCTTCACGTCCAGCGCCGCTGAGCGGCGCTCCGGGCAAGGTTTGACGACACATTGGGGTCGTGTTTCGCGCATAGCGCCGCTCAGCGGCGCAGGGTCGGCGTCGTCGACCGTGGTGAAGACCGGCGTCGGACGGGGACTCGGACGATGGTCCGGGTTGGCCGCGGCAGGCCGCGTGGTAGGGTAGCGCCGCGTTCGGGGGTGCCCGCGCGCACCGCATCGGTCAACACCCCGAAGAGCGCGTCCGCCCCTCGTGCCATGGGTGGCGACCAACAAGCACGCGAGAGGGACCTTGGGACTCTTCGACGGCCTGCTCGGCCTCCTCAGTCACGACGTCGGGATCGACCTCGGCACGGCCAACACGCTCGTCACGGTCCGCAACCGCGGGATCGTCATCAGCGAGCCGAGCGTCGTCGCCATGGATACGCGCACGAAGCGGGTGCTGGCCATCGGCGCAGAGGCCAAGCGCATGGTCGGCCGAACGCCTGCCAACATCGTGGCGATCAGGCCGCTGCGCGACGGGGTCATCAGCGACTTCGACGTGACGGAGCAGATGATCCGGTACTTCATCAACAAGGTGCACGACCGATACGCCCGCATCCCGCGCCCGCGCGTGCTGGTCGGCATCCCGTCCGGCGTGACCGAGGTCGAGAAGCGGGCCGTCCGCGACGCGACCGTGAATGCCGGCGCGCGATGGTCGCGGCTCATCGAGGAGCCGATGGCGGCCGCCATCGGTGCCGGTCTGCCCGTGAGCGAACCGAGCGGCAGCCTGATCGTCGACATCGGCGGCGGCACCACCGAGGTGGCCGTGGTGAGCCTGGGCGGGATCGTGGTGAGCCGATCCGTCCGCATCGGCGGCGACGAGATGGACACCGACATCGTCAGCTTCGCGCGGCGCGAGTACAACCTCCTCATGGGCGAGCGCACCGCCGAGGAGATCAAGATCGCCGTCGGGTCGGCCTACGCGCAGGATGACGCGGAGGGCACGGTCACGTTCCGTGGCCGCGACCTGCTGACCGGCCTGCCGCGCAGCGTCGAGGTTGGCGGCGAGCAGATCCGGGAGGCACTCGAGCCATCGATCGTGCAGATCGTCGATGCCATCAAGGAGACGATCGAGGAGACGCCTCCCGAGCTCGTGGCCGACATCATGGACCAGGGGATCGTGCTGGCCGGCGGCGGCGCGCACCTCGCCGGCCTCGACCGGCGCGTGGCGGAGGCGACCCAGATGCCGGTGCACATCGCCGACGATCCGCTCACCTGCGTGGTGCGCGGGACCGGTCGCGTGCTCGAGGATCTCGACACGCTCGAGCGCGTCCTCGTCAGCGAGCAGTTCACGCGCGCACCGCGCTGACGGTCACTGACCGATGTACGGGCCGCCCGGTTCGAACCGACGAACGCGCGCGGGCATCTGGTTCGCGGCGTTCACCATCGCCAGCCTCTTCATGCTCCTCGCCAGCTCGACCGAGCCGGCGATGGCGCTCCAGCGCGTCACGACGCGCGCCCTCGACCC
>JBOGSW010000039.1:0-8839 GCA_050695815.1 Candidatus Limnocylindria bacterium
CCTCCTGGTCGATCGCCACCAGCAGCGGCGCGACGGTTGCCTCGCTCGCGAGCCCGGAAACCAGCGCACGCACCTGGTCCGGCGAGGCCACGTTGCGCAGTCCGCCCGTGAGCTGGTCGACCGAGAAAAGGAGCACGCCTCCGAGGCCATCGGTTGCAATCGAGCGCCGCGTTGCATCAGCGTCGGCGTCCGCCACCGTCAGGCCGCGGAAGCCGACGAGGAGCATCTGCGCGATCCGCTCGCGGAGGGGTGGGCCGGTTGGCGAGGGTGCCGGGGTCGGCGATGGACTCACCGATGGTGGTGCCGTGGCGGTGGAGGAGGGCGGCGACGCGGACGGGCCGAGAGATCGGATGGCCTCCGCGCATGCGGCGAGGAGCGTGGTGACGGCGGCGAGGCCCATCACGATGAATCGGCGGCGGGACAGCATCGGCTCCGATGCTACGTGATCGGTCCCTGCGCTCGGACATTCGAGTGTCGCGCGGATCCTGTTGCACCGCGTGAAGGTATCGACCAGGTTGAGCGAGCCGATTTCACCGGGTGCAGGTATCGACCAGGCTGGGCGAGCCGATTGCACCGCGTGAAGGTATCGACCAGGTTGAGCCCCCGCGGCGGGGTTTGGATGGCCGCCCACTTCATGGGGTGACCGATGTTGACGCGGAAGTGCCGCTTCCTTAGCCGTTACCTTCGTGCGGTGAAACGAGACACGTGGCTCCCCGGCCCGACCGCCTCAACGCGCGAACCGGCGATCCAACAGGCCGAGCACGCCGCCGACGGCAACTGACACCAGGCCGATGACGACCGCCAACAGCGATCCGCCGAGGATGAATCCGAGTATGGCGATCAGGACGCCCAGGACGATGAGGGTCGCCGATGCGAAGTTCGTGTACATGCCGTCAGCATCGGTCCCTGACCGGCGCCGGTCATCGTCCGATCGGACGCCCGGCCATGGCACGAACCGCGTACGACGAGGGTAGATTTGGCGTAGGTCAGCTGTCGCGTGCGCGTGATCGGCGTCGCCGCGGCCTTCACACCTTGAGGAGGATCCATGAGCACCAGGGCCGATGCATTGACCGAGCGCCTCTTCTCGGCAGCCGTCGCCACGCTCGACCTGGCCGGCGTCTACCTCGGGGACCGACTCGGCTGGTACCGCTCGCTGGCAACCGATGGCCCGGCCACGCCAGACGAGCTCGCCACCCGCACCGAGACCGATGCGCGCTACGCGCGTGAGTGGCTCGAGCAGCAGGCCGTCACCGGCATCCTCGACGTGGACAGCGAGCATCGCTTCAGCATCTCGGAGGCGTACGCGTCGGTACTCGTCGATCCTGAGAGCCTGAACTTGATGGCTCCGCTCTCGCGGACGGTCGTCTCCGCCATCGGCCAGTTGCCGGAGCTCATCGATGCCTACCGGTCCGGCGCCGGGCACCCCTGGGAGGCGTACGGCGCGGACATGCGCGAGGGCCAGGCGAGCTTCAACCGCCCTGCCTTCACGCACCTCCTCGGTCGCGAATGGCTACCGGCCGTTGGGGACATCCACGAGCGTCTCCAGACCGATCCGCCGGCGCGTGTCGCCGATATCGCCTGCGGCGAGGGTTGGTCGACCATCGCGATCGCGCGTGCCTACCCAAAGGCGAGGGTGGTGGGGATCGACCTCGACGGGCCGTCGATTGAAGCCGCCAATCGTCACGCGGCCGAGTCCGGCATGGCGGACGCGGTCGAGTTCCGCCACGCGGACGCCGCCTCCCTGGACGGGGGGTTCGACCTCGCCATCATCATCGAGGCCGTGCACGACATGGCAAACCCGGTGCCGGTCCTGCGCGCGGCCCGCGAGTCGCTGGTGGAGGGCGGCTCGCTGATCGTGGTCGACGAGCGCGTGGCCGAGACATTCACCGCGCCGGGCGACGAGATCGAGCGTTTCATGTACGGCTGGAGCATCACCACCTGCCTGCCGGACGGCCGCTCGCGGCAACCCTCGGTCGCCACGGGAACCGTCATGCGACCCGATATCCTCCAGGGGTACGCCACGCAGGCTGGCTTCGGCGCGGTCGAGATCCTGCCGATCGAGAACGACTTCTTCCGCTTCTACCGACTGAGTGTGTCGTAAGCGCGGAGCGGGGCCGGGGCTAGAGGATGCCGGGAGCGAGGACGACGGTCAGGAACACCGTCAGCAGGAGCAGCACGGCCGCGATGCCCAGCTCGCGGTCGGGGACGCGGACGTGGTCTCGGCTCGGTTCGTGGCGCAGCATTGCGGTGCCCTGTGGTGTGGTTGGGTACCACAGTAGAGCGGGCCCGTGAAGGAAGGATCAAGCAGGTGTCGCGCCGCCGCTACGTCAAGCGTCGCATGGGTCGGGCTCGGCGCCTACTGGCGTGGCGTGCTCGGCGGCGCCTTGGGGACCACCTGCAGGTTCGGCCCATCGGGCAGGGACCACCCGGCCAGCCGACCGTCCTCGATGCGATGGAAGCGGCGCCCGGCGACGTCGAGCGTTTCGGAGGTGTGCAGGCCCGCGAGCGCCTCGGCCTCGAGCGCGCGGCGATCGGTCACGCGACCGGTCGCGTCGAAGCGGAAGGCGGTCCAGCCCTCTCCCGCGAGGACGAGCGTCGCCGACGGTCGCTGATTCGACGACAGGATGCGGTTCGAATCAGCCTCGGTCGGGACGGCCACCGGAGTCACCTCGATCCAGCGGCCGACGAAGACCGTATCGGCCAGGCGCACGTAGGTGCGTCCGTCGATCACCATCCGGCGGTCGAGGATGGCCTCCTGCTCCACAGCGGTGGCAAGCTCGCCGGCCACGACCGGCGCACCCGACTCCATGGCGTACAGCGCCCGATCGCCGGGCGGGAGCGGCACGGAGGCATGCGGCGCGAGGATTGCCTCCTCGGTCAAGCCGCGTGCGTGCGCGTCGGCGGACTCCGCGATCCACCAGCCGGCCAGATCGTCGCCCGCCAGCTCGAACCAGGATCCATCCTGGCCCACGAGCCGCGCGCGCTGCGCGGCACGAACGAATCGGGATGCGCCGGCATCGAGCTCGCGCCGCTCCGCGATGCTGCCGCCCGGAGCCAGCTTCACGAGCTCGTGCGCCCCCGGCTCCAGGATCAGGCGCAGGTCATCGGTGAGCGGGTCGGCATCGGTCCAGGTTCGCAGCGACCAGCTGACGGGTGCAACCCGGTTGCCCGCCGCGTCCGTCACTCCATCGGCCAGCACGACCGTGATCCGGGCGCTCAGCGGCAGCGGCTTCGCCGGCTGCAGCGTCGCGGTGCGGCTGGCTGCGTCGTAGGCCAGCGCGCCGGGGATCACCGAGCCGGCGGCGTCCTCCAGCCTCAGGACCGCTGGCGTCAGCCAGTGGACGGGCTCGTCGAAGCGCACCTTCACGGCGACGTCGGGCGCCACCTCGACCGCATCGGTCACCGGGCCGACCACCGGGGCCACCAGTGCGGCTCGCGGGGCGGCTCGATCCCAGGCGCGGAGCGGCGACAGGTCTGGATTGCCGGCGAAGGCGTACCAGTAATTCGATGGGCCATCGGTGTACTTCGAGCGATGCAGCCACAGCTGCTGCCCGGCACTGAAGTGATGTGGCTGCGTCGTCAGAGCCCACGGCAGGAAGCGCGAGTCGCTGGCGAATGCGTTGCCGTACGAGGCGCTCCGATTGGCGAGCAGCCGGCTGACGAGATCTGCCCCCCCGCGGTCGAAGTCGGTCGCGAAGTACGCCGAACCGCCCATCTCGAAGACGGAGCGGGAGTAGGACGCCACGCGCCGAGCCGCGACCCACGGCGTGGCCACGGGGTCGCCGCCCTCCGACGCGCCGGGGGCGTAGCACGTGTTCGAGTAGATCATCACGAAGCCCGGCGCCGGGCGCGCGTTCGCCACGATCCAGTCCTCACCGTAGTACGCGAGCTCGCCGCCGAGCGAATCGCCGTGAGTGCCGTGGGCGCGTGGACCCTGCAGGGCCCACCCGTTCTGGCGCGCCGTGTTCAGGCCGCCGTACGGGCTCGGATGACCGTAGCCGTGCCCGAAGTAGATGATGACATTCGCACCCTCGACCGCGGCAAGGACGTTGGCCGGGGTGGCGTGGGGCGAGTAGGCGCGCGCGACAGTGCCACCATGCCGCTCGGCGGCGTGGGCAGCGGTCTCGGCTATGGCCAGGTAGGTGGGGGTGAGGTCGCCGACTGGGCCGACGATGATCGCGACCTTGACCGATCCGGCCGCGAGCGTCGAGGTGGGCAGGCCGAGCGCCGCGGCGAGGCACACGAGGGCCAGGACAGCATGAAGCAGGGGGCGCAAGAAACGTGGGCTCCTGGAAGCGATTCGAACTGAAGGCGGGCACGTGGGCGGGAGCCCGACGCTCACGACGATACGGATGCAGGGCCCTTGGTCCCATGGGCCATCCGGCTTGCTCGCCGATGGTACGTCCGGCTGCGCCCCGCGGTTCCCGGATGCGCACGCGCGGACGAACGACCGTACGATGGCGACATGCCCGAGGCGGCCACCACCCTTCGCACCGATCTGCGCAACGTCGCGATCATCGCCCACGTCGACCATGGCAAGACGACGCTGGTCGACGGCATGCTGCGCCAGACCGGGACCTTTCGCGCCAACGAGGCCGTCGTCGACCGCGTCCTCGACTCCGGCGACCTCGAGCGCGAGAAGGGCATCACCATCCTGGCCAAGCAGACGACGGTCGACTACGACGGGGTGCGCCTCAACATCGTCGACACGCCCGGGCATGCCGATTTCGGCGGGGAGGTCGAGCGCTCGCTGCTCCTGGTCGACGCGGTCCTGCTCCTGGTCGACGCCGCCGAGGGCCCGCTGCCACAGACACGCTACGTCCTCCAGAAGGCCATGCAGCGTCACCTGCCGGTGATCGTGGCGCTCAACAAGATCGACCGATCCGACGCCCGCCCGGAACAGGTGCTCGACGACGTGTACGAGCTGTTCATGGACCTCGGCGCCGATGAGCACCAGATCGAGTTCCCCGTCGTGTACACCAACGCCAGGGCCGGCACCGCGACGCCCGATCTCGCCCAGCCGGGGACCGATCTGCGTCCGCTGCTCGACATGCTGGTCGAGGTGACGCCGGCCCCGACATACGAGCAGGATCATCCGCTCCAGCTGCTGGTCACAAACCTCACTGCCAACGACTACGTGGGTCGGATGGCCGTCGGTCGCATTCGCAACGGCAGGCTAACCGTCGGACAGCGCGTGAGCATCGTGCGCGAGGAGGCCGATGACGCCGATGGCACCGTCGAGCCCGGCCGCTCGCTCACCCTGACCGGGTCGGTCACCGCCCTCCAGACCGCGCATGGCATCGACCGGGTCGACATCACCGAGGCCGGCCCGGGCGACATCGTGTCGGTGGCCGGACTACCGGAGGTGACGATCGGCGACACCCTGACCGATCCAACGGACCCGCGCCCGCTCCCCCGCCTCGACGTCGACGCCCCCACGCTGCGCATGACCTTCGGTGTCAACTCGTCGCCGATGGCCGGCCGCGACGGCACGTTCCTGACCAGCCGCCAGATCAGGGCGCGGCTGGAGCGCGAGGTACTCGGCAACGTGGCGATCGAGGTCCACCCGACGGAGTCGGGCGAGACATTCGAGGTGCGCGGCCGCGGGGAGCTGCAGCTGGCCGTGCTCATCGAGCAGATGCGCCGTGAAGGATTCGAGCTGACCATCAGCCGGCCCGAGGTGATCCTGCGCGACGGCCAGGAGCCGTACGAGCGGGCGACCATCGACATCCCGCCCGACTACATCGGCGTGGTGCAGGGCGCGCTGGCCGGACGCAAGGGACGCCTTGAGCAGATGAGCACCGATGCGGACGGCCGCGTCCGGATGGAGTTCATCGTGCCCACCCGCGGGCTCATCGGGTACCGCGGCCAGCTGCTGAGCGACACGCGGGGCACGGCGCTGCTGCACCAGATCGGCGAGGGCTACGGACCGATGGCGGGCGAGGTGACGCATCGGACCAGTGGCGTGCTGGTGGCTGACCGCGCCGGCGAGTCGCGCGCGTATGCGCTCTCCTCCCTGGTGGAGCGGTCGGAGCTCTTCATCGGTCCATCGGTGGAGGTCTACGAGGGCATGGTCATCGGCGAGAACAGCCGGCCGGGCGACATGGACGTCAACCCCACGAAGTCGAAGGCGCTGTCGAAGATGCGGACTCAGGCGACCGACGGCGACTACCGGATCCACACGCCGCCACGCGTGCTGACGCTCGAATCCGCGATCGAGTTCATCGCGGCCGATGAGCTGGTCGAGGTGACCCCGACCGCCATCCGCCTGCGCAAGCGCCTGCTCTCGCAGCACGACCGACGCCGGGCCGCGGGTGCCGCCTACAAGGCCGGCGTGTCGTGAGCCGCCGCACGAAGCTCGTCTGCACCATCGGCCCGGCCACGATGGACCGGGTGGACGAGCTCGTGGCGGCCGGCATGGACGTGGCCCGGATCAACTTCTCGCACGGCACGCCCGACGAGCATGCGCGCGCCGCACACCAGGTGCGCGAGGCCGACCGGGTGGTCTCGGTGCTGATCGACCTGCCCGGTCCGAAGATCCGCATCGGTGACCTGGCCGATGAGACGTTGACGCTGGAGGCCGGCGAGCCGTTCGCGCTGCGACCGGCCGATGAGCGAGCGGCCGACGCCAGCGGAGCGCACGTGACCTATGCCGGCCTCGCTGCTGACGTGCGTCCCGGCGACCGCATCCTCCTCGCCGATGGAGCCGTCGAGCTGCGGGTCGTCGCAACGGGCGACGACGTGCGGACCGAGGTCGTCCGCGGAGGGACGATCCGACCGCGCGCCGGGGTCAGCGTGCCCTCGGACCGTCTCTCGCGGCCAGCCCTGACCGATGCGGATCGTGCCGCGCTCCCGCGCGCCGCGTCGCTCGGCGCCGACCACATCGCGCAGTCGTTCGTCCGGCGCGCGGACGACGTGGCGGAGCTGCGCGCCCTGCTCGGGCCGGACGGAGCGCCGATCGTGGCGAAGATCGAGACCCGTGCCGCTGTCGACGACTTCGACGCCATCCTCAGAGTGGCGGACGCGGTGATGATCGCGCGCGGCGACCTGGGGGTCGAGCTACCCTACGAGGAGGTGCCGATCCTCCAGAAGCAGCTCGTGCGACGGGCGCTCGATCGTGGCGTGCCGACGATCGTGGCCACGCAGATGCTCGAATCGATGATCACCTCGCCTCGCCCCACGCGGGCGGAGGCGAGCGACGTGGCCAACGCGATCTTCGATGGCGCCGATGCGATCCTGCTCTCGGGAGAGACCGCCATCGGCGAATATCCGATCCTCGCCGCGGAGGCCGCGGTGCGCGTGGCGGTGCTCTGCGAGGACCAGGGCAGCAAATACCTGGCCGATGGCGCGCCCCCCACCGGCAACACCGATGCCGACGCGCTGGCCTACTCCGCCGTCGTGCTGGCTCAGACCGATCGCGACGTCGCGGCCATCGCCTGCTACACGCGCAGCGGCCGCACGGCGCGCATCCTGAGCTCGCTGCGGCCGGGCGTCCCGATCATCGCCTTCTCACCGAGCGCGTCGGTGGTCGCGCGGCTGTCGCTCGTCCACGGGGTCGAGCCGCGATCCTGCGTTCCTCCATCGGCTCGGGGTGGGCGGCTGGAGCTCATGGCCCGGCTGGTCGGGGAGGATGGAGGGGTGCCGGCCGGCGCCGCGGTGGTGCTGGTGGCATCCACTGCCGAGCCGGGGACGGGACCGAACCTGCTCGAGGTGCTTCGGGTTGGCGCTGCGTGAATTCGTAACGTGTGTTGTTACAAATTAGGGGTCAGCCTATGAGCGCGGCGATGGTCACCGACTCCAGGCGTTGGGCGTAGGCTTCATCGGCCCCGATCAATGCCTCGTCCAGCGCGGCCGGCGTGACGACCTCGGGATCCGGCGCCAGCAGTCGGTGGAGGGTTCCGAGCGTGATCGTGGCAGGATCGCGGGCGATGGCCCACCCACCCTTCGGTCCCGACCGAGACTCCACGATTCCCTCGCTCCGAAGCGTGGCAAGGAGGCGCCGGACGACCACCGGATGCACCTCGAGGAGGTCGGCGATCTCGGACGATGTCGCCATGCCGCGTGGCGCCTCGGCGAGCACGATGAGCGCCTGCGCCACGACCGCCAGGCGGCTACCCCTATTTGTAACCATTGCAGTTACAGATTAGCTCCACCACCGTACGGCCCGAACAGCCGAGCCAGATCCGGGACGGACAGACCGGCACCGAGTCCGAGCGCCAGCAGCACCCGCGCCTTCAGCCCATCGAGCGTGCCCGAGAAGATCGCTCCCGCCTCCCACCACCCGGAGCTGCCGCCGGGGAACCCGTACCCGGGCATCGGCCGCCCGGACGGGCATCGGGTGGTGAGGATCACCGGCGTGCCGGCGGCAATCAACGGCCGGGCCATCTCCAGGTAGGCGGGCGGCGTGTTCCCACCGCCGGCTGCCGCGACCACCAGCCCGACCGGGTCATCGGGAAGTACCGGTTGAGCGTCGAGGACCACCGGAACCAACGGAACCGGGAGGGCGGCGGCCTCGGGGATGGACGGGAGTCGTGTCGGCCGGCGGCTGCGCAGCAGCGTGACGCGTCCATCGGCGACGACGCCAAGGCGGCCCGCGTTCGGGCTCTGGAAGGTGGCGTGGGCGTGGGTGTGCGTCTTGCGCACGTCATCGGCCCCGTGAATCTCGCCGGCCATGGCGACCACCACGCCCTGCCCGGCCATCGCGCCATCCGCGGCGACGGCGACGGCGTTGCGCAGGTTCTCCGGAACGTCGTAGCCGTCCTGCGACGCCGAGCGCATGGCTCCGACGACCACGACGGGCTTCGATGGCAATGGCAGCAGATCCCAGGCGAACGCGGTC
>JBOGSW010000040.1:0-3259 GCA_050695815.1 Candidatus Limnocylindria bacterium
CATCGGCTCGTCAACGCCGGCCATAGCGACGGAAGACCCACACCAGCCCGCCGACGGCCGCGACGATGAGCAGCAGACCGATGATCCCCCACACCGGCGAGGTCTCGACCGTCACGCGCAGCTCGACGGACTCGTTGGCGCCCTCGGTCGTGGCGTTGAGAGTGACCACGTAATCTCCGGCGATCGCGTTGGCCGATGGCGTGATCGTGGCCGTCGCCGTCCCCGTGGCGCCGGGAGCGATCTGCTCGATCGTCGGCACGGCGAAGGCGACCTCCCAGTCGGTCGGGCCGCTGCCGCTGAGCTGCACGCTCGTGAGCGGCGAGGTGCCGTTGTTGACGACCACGACGCCCATCTCGCGCGGCGCACCGGCGTTGGCCGTCGTGTTCAGGCGCTGGCCGGCGGTGGTGAGCTGCATCTCGACGCGACCCGTGACCTGCACCGAGAGGTCCGCGGTGGCGGTGTGATCGCCCGATACGGCCACGACCTGGATCGGATACTCACCGGTCGGGGCATCGGGGGGCGGCTGGGCGGTTGCCGTCAAGCGCTCCTGCGCGCCGGCTTCGACGGTGACGCTGGCCGCCGTCTCCTCGCTGGACGGTCGCGCCGAGACCTGCCATCCGGAGGGCCCGGCCGCCTGGAGGCTGAAGGTCAGCGGCTGCGGCGTGTCGTTGGAAAGCTGGAGCGAGAACTCGAACGACTGGTCGACCGTGCCCTGCAGGGTCGGGAAGTCCGCCTCCATGCCGACGCTCCCACCGGCCTGCGCCGCCACGTGCAGCGTGACCGCCAGCTCGGCGCTGTCATCGCCGCCGGTCGCGACCATGGTGATCGTCGCGTCGCCCTCGGCGGCGTCGTCGGGCACCGTCACGTCCAGGCTCACCGCGGGTGGATCGTCCGGGTCGACCAGCACGCTCTGGACCTCGTAACCGCCGCCGTGCAGCGAGGCGGTCCAGCCGTTCGGCACGTCCTCGACCGACAGGTCGGCACGGGTCGGCTCGGCTGCGCCCACCGTCACGGGGAAGCTGGCGGTCGCGCCAGGCTGGACCGATACGCCCGGAAACGGGGTCGTGAGGGTGAGCTCGCTCTGCGCGGCGACCGGTGTCGCAACGGCCGCGATGAGCAGCGCGATGACCGGTGCAATGAGCGATGCGGCTGAGCGCCGCGGGCGGAAGCGATGTGACATGCACGTCCTCCGAACATGAGCGGACTGGCGTCGGCGACTTCGAGGGACCTTGGGCATCGCCCGCTCGGCGCTCGGCGCATCGGGACCTCGAAGATAGCACCGTCATCGGCCCCGTGCAGGTCGCGAACCCGTTGGGCGCGATCTATCAACCGATTTCGACGGGAGCCCGATCCGGGCGGCCCAGGACCGATCTATCCGGCACCACCCGGCGTGGGAGCGCCCCCGAGGCGCCTACACGCCCCTGGGTTGCGTATAGATCGCGGATCCGCGACGCGGCAGGGGCTCTTGCCAATCCGGGTTGATAGATCGACATCCCCCTGACCCCGCTCAGTAGCGGCGCGGCGGCCCATCGTCCGCTCGTTCGCGGTGAGCAGCAGCTCCGCGAACGCGCACCGGTCAGCCGCCGGCTGAGTCGCGATCGGCCTCGAGCCCGAGACTGGGAGCGGCGATCCTGAGGCGAGGACGGCGGCGGCGCTTCGTCAGCGAGACGGAGACAGTGATCAGCTCGTTGACCCTCCGCTCGAATTCGGGCACCGTCGCCTCCGGGAGCGTGAGGCACACCTCGCGCAGGGCGGTCTCGAGCTGGTACCAAAGGTCGCCGCGCCGCACCTCGTAGAGCGGGTAGCGGGAGTTGACGACGACACGTCGCACGCCGTCCTCGACCACCATCGCGCTGCGGATACGCGGATCGAGGGCCCGGATCACGACCTCGCCAAAACCGCGCCGCGCCGGCCCACTGCCCGGCGGCACCGGACGCGGCGGTATCGGCGTGTCAGCTCCCGGCTCATCGGGAACGGCGGCCTCCTTCGCATCGGCTGTCTCCGCGAGCTCGCGCGGCACAAGCTCGTGGCCCAACGGTGCGGCTGTCTGGCTCTCGAACAGCCGATCCGACTCGAGCAGACGCAGCGCCCGGGCCAGGATGCGCCGCACCTGCTCGGCCGTCCGCAGCGCCTGGGGGCTCGCCTCGGAGGCCGGCTCGCGCATGAGCCGCCGGACGATCGGCGCGAGCAGCCGGTGCAGGCGAGACTCCACCTCCATCCACTCAGAACTGTCGTGATCGACGTCGCTCTTGTTCATGGTCACCGCGACGTGTGGCAGCTCCACCTCACCGATGAGCCGCGCCAGCGCCTGGTGCTGCGCGGCGCCAGGATGGCCGAACCAGTCGGGGTCGCCCACGAGCCGGCCGAGATGGTAGACGCGCATGCCCGGCCCGATACCCGGTGGGGGTGGATCGGCCAGGAGGCCGTACCAGCCGCGGACCATCCGTCCTCCGGCACGGACGCTGATCCGATGCGTCTCGACCACGGGCCACTCGGGTGGCGCAACGAGCGCGCCGTTGACCTGCATCGAGACTCGATCGGTCGCGAGGAGCGGACGGTAGACCTCGCCCAGTCGGGCCGCCAGGCGCACCGGTTCCAGCCGCTTGTCGACGGCTCCGACCTCGATCCTCACATAGCCCAGCTCGACCGGCACCGGCTTCTTGCGCTCGTGGAGCTCGTACACCCGCAGGCGCGTGCGGTCGCGGTAGGCGTCGTCGCGGAACGACCACACCCGGTCCGCGCCGGCGTGACCGGCGATGATGCTGAACCGATTGCCCAGATGACCAATGGCCGCCTTGCCACCCTGGCCGTAGCGACCGATGCGCGCGCCGGCCTGCTTGCTGGACGCTCCCCAGCGGAGGTACTCGCGCTCGAGCCTCGCCGGATCCATCCCGGTGCCGCCGACGACGGTGATCGCCAGGTGGCCGGGCCGCACGTCGAGCCCAACCTGGAGGGTCTGACGCGTCACGCGCGAGTCGATGGCGTTGTCGACGAGTTCCAGGACCGCATCGGTGGCACTGCGATAGTTCGCGAAGAGGGAAGCGGTCAGGCGAGGATCGATCCGCTCGCGAACAGTCCGACGAGGCATGAGAGCCATTATGGTAATCGCACCATCGCATCGGCGAATGTGATGCTATGATGCGCGCATGCGAACGACGGTCACGCTCGACCCGGACATCGCCGTGCGGCTCAAGGACGTGGCCCGAGAGCGTCGGATCTCGTTCAAGTCGGCCATCAACGCCACGCTGCGCGCCGGCCT
>JBOGSW010000041.1:0-4934 GCA_050695815.1 Candidatus Limnocylindria bacterium
GGCCCACTCCAGCGCGGTGGCGAGGTTGAAGCCGCGACCCAGCACCACGCACTCGGTCATGTCGCGATCCACGACCGCGAGACGGCGAGGCGCCTCGTCCGCCCGCAGCGCCCGGTCCATCACCTCCGGCAGACCACGAAGATCACGCCACCCGCCGGCCGACAGCTCACCCAGGGCGGCTGCCAGGACTGCGATCGTGGCGAGCTCGGCCGTGTAGGTCTTCGTGGCCGCCACCGATCGCTCGGGGCCGGCCTCGAGCTCGAGCACGCACGAGGCCGCCTCCGCGAGAGGTGAATGCGCGTCGTTCGTGATCGCGACCGTCATCGCTCGCTGGCTCCCGGCCGCGGCAAGCACGGAGACGATGTCGGGAGATCTCCCGGACTGGCTGATGCCGATGACCAGTGCCCGTCCGAGGCGCGGCGGGGTCTCGTAGCGGCTGAACAGCGATGGCGTCGCCAACGCGACCGGCATTCGGGCGATGCCGCCGAGTGCGTACTGCGCGTAGACCGCGGCGTGATCCGAGCTCCCGCGCGCCGCGATGAGGACGAAGTCGATGCCGCCCTTGCGGACGTTCCTGACGAGCGGCCGCAGGCGATTCGGGAGCCGATGCAGCAGCCGGTCGACCACGGTCGGCTGCTCGTTGATCTCGTCGATCAGTGCCATGCGAGCCCATCCCCGGCGTGGACCACGTTCCCGGCCACGATGGTGGCGCGCACCTGGAGCTCGCGGTCGAGCAGAGTGACATCGGCACGACCGCCGACCACGAGGCCGCCCCGACCGTCGGCGAGTCCGAGGAGGCGCGCGGGCGTCACCGTCACGGCGTCGACCGCCAGCGATGCGGAGCCCGAGGCGTTCGCCATCCCGCGCACGCAGGCATCGAGCGCGACGACGCTTCCGGCGAGCGTGCCATCCGGCAGTCGGGCCGCTCCCTCCCCGACAGTGACGGTCCGGTCGCCGAGCCGATGCGGGCCGTCAGGCAGGCCGAGCCCCGCGATCGCGTCGCTCACCAGCGAGACCCGCTGCGGCGCCAGCCGCGCGACGAGTCCCACCATCAGCGGGGCGAGGTGATGACCGTCCACGACCAGGCCCACCGTGACCCGCTCGTCGGCGAGGAGCGCGCCCGCCGCACCCGGCGCCCGATGAAGGAGCGGCGGCATCGCGTTGAAGAGATGGGTGGCGTAGCGCGCCCCGGCCTCGACCGCGCGCTGTGCCGTCGGTGCGTCGGCGTCGGTGTGACCGACCGAGGCAACCGCGCCGGCGCCGGCCACCATCTCGATCGCGCGGGTCGCGTCCGGTAGCTCGGGCGCAAGGGTGAGGATGCGAAGGGCATCGGTGCCCAGCCAGCCCCGCAGCTCGTCGAGGTCCGGCGCACGCAGGAGGTCCCGAGGGTGTGCCCCCGTTCGGCCAGGCGCCAGGTACGGTCCCTCCACGTGCAGACCGAGGGGTACCGCACCGATCGCGTCGTTCGACCCTGCGGACCAGGCGTGCAGGGCGGCCTCCACCGACCCGCGCGGCGACGTGACGATCGTCGGCAGGAACGCGGTCACCCCATATCGCGCGAGCACGGCCCCCACCTCCCACATGGCTGCCGGATCGGTCGTGAAGTCGCGGCCGGCGATCCCGTTGACCTGCAGCTCGATGAACCCGGGCACGGCAGCCAGGCCGGTGCAGTCGAGGGTCCGCGCATCCCCAGCACCCGATTCCGCGTCGCCGTCGGTCGCCGCGATCCGCCCATCGGCGACCAGAAGGGCAGTCGGACCATCGAGTCCGGCCGTCGGCAGACCCAGCCCGCGCAGGAGGAGCGGATCGGCGCTCACGAGGCGACCGGCAGGCGGCCGGGGAAGCCGGCCCGGCCGAAGAGCGCCGCGGCCAGCGCCTCGAGCGATGGCTCGACGATCGAGTACGTGCACGCGTGCGTCCCGGCCGACGGATAGGCCGCCAGGTCCCACGGGGTGCGCAGCGCGACCGTGACCGCGGGCCGCCCGACGTCGAGGAGTGCGCTCACGAGGGACGCCTGGCCCGGCTCGAAGCTGGCGCTGATCGAGCCGATGACGAGGCAGTCGGCCTCCCGCGCCCTCGTGACCGCCGCGTCGATCTGCCCCGGCGGAGGCGCGTGGTCGACGAGGTGCTCGTCCACGTGCGGGTGGTGCCGGCGGAGCGCGGCGGCCAGCCCGGGCCGAACGGCCGCCGAGGTGTCGGCCGGCGTCAGGTCCGCGGGTCGCGGCATGACGGCGAGGATCCGGTCGTCCGGGGCGAGACGCAGGGGGAGCAGGCTCTCCCGATCTCGCACGAGCGTTACGGAACGCTCGGCCAGTTCGCGGGCGAGGGCCGCGTGCTCAGGCCCACCGACGATGGCGAGCTCCGGTCGCTCGTGGCCGGCAAGGCGGCGTCGCAGGGCGGTGATGCGGCCCAGCGCCTGCCGCGTGCCGATCGGGTCGGCCGCGGCGTCGCGGCCGGCAGCGCGGAGCGCCGCGTCGAACCTCGACGGATCGGACCGGCTGCCGAGCAGGATGAGGTCGACGCCGGCGTCCATGGCGGCAATCGCGTCGCGCAGGCGACCGTCGCCAGGTGCCAGCGCGTCCATGTCGAACGAGTCGCTGATCGTCACCCCGCTGAAGCCGAGCTCGGCGCGCAGCAGGTCGTGCATGACGGTGGCGGACAGGGTGGCCGGGCGCCGCCCTGTCAGCGCGGGAATGGCGAAATGGCCGGACATGACGAGCGACGCCGCCCCGACGCCGGCCATGAACGGGATGAGCTCGCGCGCCGCGAGCGCGTCGTGCGACCGATCGACGGTGGCCAGCTCGTGGTGCGTGTCGACGCCGGCGTCGCCCTTCCCGGGAAAGTGCTTGAGCGTGGCGGCGACGCCGGCCGACTCGAGCCCCTCGACCATGGCGGCCACGTGCGATGCGACGCGCCGCGGATCGTCGCCGAAGGAGCGCACGCCGAGCGACGGGTTGGCCGGGTTGGTGGCGAGATCGGCGACCGGCGCGTAGTCGACGTTGACGCCGACCGCGCGCAGCTCGCGGCCGATCGAGGCCCCGACGCGGCGGGTGAGCTCCGGGTCGTCGGCCGCCCCGAGCGCCATGTTGCCGGCGAACTGGGTCGACGCGCCGCCCAGCCCGGTGAGCTGGCCGCCCTCCTGGTCGATCGCCACCAGGAACGGCTCGTCGCCGGGGGCGCAGGACTGGATCGCCTCCGTCAGCGCGCGAACCTGCGCCGGATCGGAGACGTTGCGGTAGCGAAACAGGGTGACCCCCGCCGCCGGCGCGCCTGCCAGCCGGCGACGCATCGGCTCCGGCAGCTCGAGCCCGTCGAATGCGAGCATGAGGCGACCGAGGGCCGCATCGGTCATGCCTTCACCGACCCGGTGAGGATGCCGCGCACGAAGTAGCGCTGCAGGCCAAGGAAGACGAGCAGCGGGACGATCATGGTGACGAACGCTCCCGCGGTCAGCACGTGCCACGCCTCGCCCTTGCTGCCCACGAGCTCGTTGAGCCGCGCCGGCATGGTCGCTACGCTGGAGTCCGTGCCGAGGTACACGAGAGCGACGAGCAGGTCGTTCCAGACCCACAGGAACTGGAAGATGGCGAACGATGCCAGCGCCGGGACCGACAGGGGCAGCACGAGGCGCGTGAAGATCTGGTAATGAGACGCGCCGTCGAGGTGCGCGGACTCGACGAGATCCTTCGGAATCTGGCTGATGAAGTTGAAGAGCAGGAAGATCGCGAGGGGAAGGCCGAATCCGGCGTGCGCCAGCCAGGTGCCGACGAACGTCCCGTTGAGGTCGAGGTCCGTGTAGAGCCGCAGGATCGGGATGAGTGCCATCTGGATCGGCACCACCAGCAGGCCCACGACCAGCGCGAAGAGGATGCCCCTGCCCGGGAAGCTCATCCATGCGAAGGCGTAGGCGGCGAAGGCGGCCATCGTGATCGGGATGGCGGTGGCCGGGATGGTGACGATGAGCGAGTTGAGGAACGCCTCGGCCATGCCATCCGCACCCAGGACGTTGACATAGTTGGCGACGGTCCACTGCGCGGCCTCGAACGGATGGAGGATCGCCTCCCACCAGCCGGTTGCCCGGATCGCGGCGGAGGGCCGAAACGAGCTGACCAGCAGGCCGACCGTCGGCAGCGACCAGAGCACCACGATGAGCACGACGGCCACCCGCACCGGCGCTGCGCGGGCGACGCGTTGCCAGAGCGGGAGCCCCACTCGATGGACGGTCACGAGCCGATCCCCTGGCGCCGCAGGTTGCGGACGTTGATGATCATGATCGGGACGACGGCGATGAACAGGACCACCGCCAGGGCCGCGGCATGGCCGAAGTTTCGGAATCTGAAGAACTCGGTGAACATGCGGTTCGCGACGACCTCGGTCTCGAAGCGGCCGCCGGTGGTCACGAACACGATGTCGAAGACCTTGAGGACCGCGATCGCGATGGTGGTGGCCACGGTGATGATCGAGCCCTTGATCATCGGCACCACGACGCGGAAGAAGATCTGCGACTCCCGTGCGCCGTCGATGCGGGCCGCCTCGATCACCTCCGACGGGAGGCCTTTGATGGCCGCCGAGAGGACGACCATGGCGAAGCCGGTCTGGAGCCAGACCATGATCAGGATGAGCGCGAACGTGTTGAGCGTCGGCACCTGCAGCCAGGCCACCGGATCATTTCCGGCTGCGGTCCAGGCCGCGTTCGCGAGGCCGATCTGCGGCTCCCCGGCCGGCTGCCAGGCGTATACGAAACGCCAGATGACAGCGGCGCCGACCATGCTGATGGCGAGCGGCAGGAAGATGAACGTCTTGGCCAGCGCCTCGCGCTTGACACGGTCGACGAGGCTGGCGATGACGAGGCCGATGGCGACGCTGCCGCCGGTCGCGAGCACCAGCCACAGGACGTTGTTGCGCAGCGCGATGAGCATGTCGTGGTCGGTGAA
>JBOGSW010000042.1:0-12210 GCA_050695815.1 Candidatus Limnocylindria bacterium
CTGCGACCGTCCGATGGTGCGGGCGCTCGACGTCGCGGACGAGATCCACGGACCATCCGGGCTGGACGGCCCGACCTTCGGCGAGCCGACCGTCGCGCTCGACCCGCGGCATGCGGTCGACCTGATCCTCGAGGCGGGATCGGAGGCGGGCCTGACGCTCATCCCGACCGGTCCGCTCACGAACGTGGCAACCGCGCTGCGCCGCGACCCGCGCCTGGTCGAACGGCTCGAGGGGATCACGCTGATGGGCGGCGCGATCGGGCTCGGCAACTGGTCGCCGGCGGCCGAGTTCAACATCTGGGCCGATCCGGAGGCGGCGCGCGTCGTGTTCACCTCGGGCGTGCCGGTGACGATGGTGCCACTCGAGGTGACCCACCAGGCGTTGGCCACGCCCGATGTGATGGCGCGGATCGACGCGATCGACACGCCGGTGGGACGCATGTCGGGCGAGCTGATGCGCTACTTCGCCGAGACCTACGATCGCATCTTCGGCTTCAGCTCACCCGCCGTCCACGACCCGTGCGCCGTGGCCGGCGTGATCGACCCCTCGATCGTGGAGACCCGCGAGATGCACGTGGCCGTCGAGACCGGCTCGCGTCACTCGGACGGCCGCACGCTGTGCGATCTCCACGGCATCACAGGCCAGGCGCCGAACGCGCACGTCGGCGTGGGGCTCGACGCGCGGCGTTTCTGGGACCTCATGATCGCCGCCCTGGAGAGCTACCCCGCCTGAGCCTCCGCGGACGGCTCGCTGGGGACGTGCGGGTGCGGAGCCGGAGGCACGCGAAGCAGATCGACGGACAGGCCGGACGCCGTCATGTCGCGCACCACCGAGAGATGGTCGTAGTCGACCGAGCGGAAGCCGACGGTGATGTCCGGTTCGCCGATGTAGACGACCGCGTAGCGCGCGCGAGCATCTCCATCGGTCCCGCAGCCGACCGATCCGCAGGCGACGAAATGCGCCTCCCCCACCACGCGGTGGAAGGCCTCGTGCGTATGGCCGAAGCAGAAGAGGTCATCGGCCTCGTCGCTCGCGATCCGGGCCAGGACGCGCGACGGACGCTCGGCCCACAGGTACTCGTTCTCCTTGAGCGGCGAGCCGTGGAAGAGCCCCAACGAGCGACCGGCGAGACGGACGCGCAGGGCCGGCGGCAGCTGCCGCAGCCAGGATCGCTGCTCCTCGCTCAGCTGCTGGGCGGTCCAGCGCATCGATGCGTCGCCCGCGGCCTCCGCCTCGCCCGATGGCCACGCGGCGCCGGTCTGCTCGCGATCCATGCCGACCGCCTCGTCCCAGTTGCCCTGCACCGTCCCGATGCCCGTGGCGCGCAGCTCGCCCACCACCTCGCGTGGATGCGGGCCACGACCGACGACGTCGCCGACGCAGTAGGTCGCATCGGCCCCGATGCGCGAGATGTCCTCGAGCACCGCGCGCAGCGCCGGCAGGTTGGCGTGGATGTCGCCGATGATCGCGATTCGCATGCGCCGATTGTGGTCAATCGAGCTCATGGCGACAATCCCCCGCCAGTAGCACCGAGGGGGCACTTTCAGGGCAAGATCGTGCGTGGAGCCGCGTCCCGAGGTCGATGTGGGCGTGCGGTGCCGGTTATGCGGCCCGTCGTGCCTGCGCTGCTGCACTCCAGACACCCCGGAGGTACCGGACAAGAGCGTTCACACCGCCTGCGGCCAGGACGACGAGCAGCGGGATGAGGTAGGTGTGATACCGGCTGTGGGCCTCCACGAACAGGTGAGTGACCACGACCAAGGAGACGATCATCCCGATCAGCAGCACCGCCGGCCGCGGGCGACGCCACTCGGACAGCATGGCGATGAGAGCCAGGAGGAGAAACGGGGCGTAGAAGAGCTGGCTCACGAGCCAGCCGACCCGGACCTCGCGTGACACCGGTTCGCCGGCGGGGGCGAGCGCGTACGCCGCCGCGTACGACTCGTCGCCCCAGACGATGACGAACTTGCGCGGCTGCAGCTCGAGGTAGCCACCGGGATCGTCGAAGATGCGCTCCAGGGCGAGCCCGCCCGCGTGCTCGCTCTTCTCCCAGGCGCTCTCGCCGGGAAACGCGCTGAAGAGGGCGGCATCATCGGGATTCCAACGTCCTGCGCTCGCCTGGTTGGCTCCGACGAACAGGCTCCAGCCCGCGTAGGCGGAGGTCGACACCGACAGATCGCCGTGCGCCTCGAGGTTGAACGAGATCACCGGCAGCACGGCCACCACGAATGCGGCGACCGTCATGGCCGCACCGCTCATCGATCGACGCAGACCGGCACCGACGAGGAGCGGTAGCACCACGATCGGCGCAAGTAACGACACTGCCGTCGCGCGCACGTACTGGGCCCCGGCAACGGCCACCCCGACCATGGCAGCCGCGACCAGCGGGCGGGAGGGAGTCGCTATCACCAGCCGGACGGTGCCCGCAACGAGGACCGTGTACAACGGCTCCGTGAGAGGCGGAAGGGTCATCAGCACCTGGGATGGGATGATCGCGAACGCCATCGCAGCCAGGGCGCCGACACGCCGATCCCAGGCCACGCGGCCGATGTCGAACACGAGCCACGTGGTGGCGGCGGCGCAGGCAATGTTGAGCGTCTCGACGGCACCGAATCCGCTGCCGAGGAGGCCATAGACGCCGGCGAGGACGAGTGGATAGCCCATTGGCCGCTGGCCGAAGCAGCAACTACCTCCATCGAGCACGCCCAGCGCCTGCTGATGGATGATCCTGTTCTCGCCCGTGAGGGGCGCATCAACCAACGCCGCGAGGATGTATCGCACGCCGACCGCGACGAGCACGATGCCGACCGGGAGGAGCCAGGACCGCACGCCTGGCCAACCCCCGAGGCGCCAGGCCGCGACGAGCAGGCCGGCACCGCCGATCGTGTAGGCAGCCGTGAACGCGATCCCGAGGCGGCCATAGGGCGCCGGAAACTGCGAGACGAGCCGGGCGAGCAGGTCGACCACGTCGGTCGTCGCCACCAGGGCGATGAGCGCCATGGCCAGGGTACCGGCGCCCCAGGCGACCGCGCGCAGGACGCCGACTCCAAGCGGAGCTGAGATCGCCGGTGTCTGCTCTTCGGGCTGGTCGGTGCCCCTCATCGGCTCAGGCCGCGCCGCTGCCCACCATGACCGGGGCTGCCAGGACGCTCACCTTGCCGGCCACCGTGCGGGCCACCTCGCGCAGAGCGGCCGCGGCAGCCGAGTCCTCTCCACCGGGATACTGCGGCGAGGTGATCGGTACGCCGGCATCGCCACCGGAGCGCACGCCGGGCTCGAGCGGGATGCGACCCAGCACCTCGAGCTCGAGCTCGCGGGCGATCTTCTCGCCGCCGCCGGAGCCGAAGATGTCGTGTTCCTCGCTGCAGTTCGGGCAGATGAAGCCGCTCATGTTCTCGATCACGCCCAGGGTGCGGACGTTCACCTTGTTGAACATGCCGATCGCCTTGCGTGCATCCAGCAGCGAGACCTCCTGCGGCGTGGTCACGATCACCGCGCCGGTGAGCGGGATGAGCTGGCTCAGGCTGAGGGCCGCATCGCCGGTCCCCGGCGGAAGGTCGATCACGAGGTAGTCGAGCTCGCCCCACTCCACGTCGCGCAGGAACTGGGCGATGGCGCTGTGGATGAGCGGTCCGCGCCAGATGACGGGCGCATCGGCCTGGAGGAAGTACTGGATGCTCATCATCTGCACGCCATGGGCGACCACCGGATTGGGACGCCCGCCGTTGCCGGTGACGTGCGCGCCCTGGGTGCCCATCATGAGCGGGACGTTCGGGCCCGTGATATCGGCGTCGAGCAGACCGACCTTCGCACCGTCGCGCGCCAGGCTGACGGCCAGGTTCACCGCCACGGTCGACTTGCCGACCCCGCCCTTGCCCGACGCTACCGCGATCGTGTTGCGCACGCCGGGAATGAGGTCCGCGGCCGGCCCGGCGAAGCTGCGCTTCACGTTGCTGGCCCAGTCGACGCGTACGGTCGTGGCGCCCAGCGGGGTCAGCGCATCACCGATGTCGCTCTCGATGGTCGCCTTGAGCGGGCAGGCCGGCGTCGTGAGCTCAACGGTGAGGTCGACGACGCTGCCGTCGATCGTGACGTTCTTCACCATCCCGAGCGAGACGAGGTCCCGTCCGATCTCGGGATCCTTGACCCCACCGAGCGCGGCGAGGATGTTGTCATTCGTCAGCTGGTCAGACATGGATCTGCTCGGGGCTCCTCAATGCGGGACCGATGCGGCCCTCTGAGCCTACCAGAGCCTGCCCGACCCTTCACACAACCGATGTTGTGATGGACGCGCCCCATCCCTCGGCCTGCTCGGAGGTCAATGGAGAGGTCTCAGACGAGCCCGTCGAAGAGGCCCGACTCGTCGCCCGCCGGCGCGGGCAGGGCGGACGCCGCCAGCCGATAGTGCTCGGTGGCGAGCCAGGCGTCACGCGCCTCGATGCCCCAGTCGTGGAACGGGCCGGCCGAGCCGGTCTGGGAGACGTGTCGCGAGATGGCGGCCAGCTTCAGCTCGGCCAGGTCGCCCAGGTCGAGGGCGAGCGTCGGCGCGGCCGGCGAGCCATACGCCTCGTCCGGCGCCGCGCTCCCGAGCGTGGCGGCGACCGCCTCGGCGGGCACCACCAGTTGGTACAGCTTGGCGGCGCGCCACGCGACCTGGTCCTCCTCGAGATCGTCCTCGTACGCGAGCGGCTGGGCCGCGCGGTCGTACGCCGCGCGAACGGCACGCGACAGGACGACGTGATCGGTATCGCCGGTGACGCCATCGGGCCCGAAGGAGAGGATGACCTCCGGCCGATGCATGCGGATCGGCTCGACGATGCGCCCGACCAGGTGGTCGAAGTCGACGACGTCGAGCTCGCCCTCGGCATAGTCGAGCATGCGCACCACGCGCACGCCGAGCAGGGCGACCGACCGGCGCAGCTCATCCTCGCGCGCCGTGTCGATGTTGCGCCAGTTGATGGCAGCATCCCTGGCGTCGCGGTTCTTGCCGCCCGGCAGCGGCGACGCGACGGTCAAGCGCGGGTCGAACCAGCCACGCGTGACGCACACCACCACCACGTACGCGCCGGACGCCGCGGCGCTCGCGATGGCACCCGCGAACCCGAATGCCTCGTCACCGGGATGGGCGATGACGACCATCAGGCTGCGGGCGGGGACACGTTCCCGGACAGGCCGCCAGATCGAAGACACGGCCGGAGTATAGGAGGCTACGGACCGACCTCGACGGGGATCGCCGCATGGCCGTTGCCGGCGCCATCGCGGCTCGTGACGGAGCTCTCGATCGTTGGAACGCGGTCCAGGAAGCTCGCCTCCGCGGCGACCTCGATCACCCGTTCAACCTCCTCGAGGCTAAGGATCTCGTTGCGCATCAGGAAGGCCAGCTCGTCGCGCAGGTACGACTTCAGCATCTCCGGGCCGTCGGTGCTGATCGTGAACCGCACGCCGTGATCGATGAACGATCGGATCGTGTGGCGAACGTCGCCCACGTTGCGCAGGACGCGCGTGTTCAGGTTCGAGCTGGGGCACACCTCCAGGACGGTGCCGCGCTCGCGGAGCATGGCCATCACGCGCTCATCGTCGGCGGCGTGGACGCCATGACCGATGCGATCGGGGTCGAGCGCCTCCAGCGCCTCGCGCACCTCTTCGGCGCCGCCGGTCTCCCCCGCGTGGACGGTCAGGCCCAGCCCGGCCCGGCGGCACTCGGCGTACACCTCGGACAGGTCGCTGAAGCGGAAGCTCTCGACCACCGGGCCGGCGATGTCGATGCCGATGACCCCGCGGCTGCGCCAGGCGATCGCTTTGGCGGCGATGATCTCGTTGAGCTCGCGGCTGAACGCGCGATCCAGGCAGAAGACGAGGCCCGCGCGCACCTGCGGATACTCCAGCACGCCGCGGTCCATGCCGCGCAGCGCAGCCGCGATGATGTGGTCGAGATCCTGCTCGCCGCCACGGTTGCGCTTCATCGGATTGAAGCGGAGCTCGAGCTGGGTGATGTTGTTCTTGCGATACGCCCCGCCGATCACCTCGTACACGCTGCGCTCGACAGCCGTCGGGCTCGACTGGATCAGCTCGGTCCAGTGGAAGAGCTCCAGGTAGGCGGCGAAGCTGCGCCGGCGACGCCCGACGGTGATCAGGTCGCGGAAGGCCCAGTAGTCCTTCGTCGGCAGCCGAATGCCCTGGGCGTGCGCGATGCCCCACATGATGGCCGGGGTGACGGCCGCCCCGAGGTGCACGTGCAGCTCGCTGAGGGGGGTGCGTGGATCAAGGCGCTGGCGCGACATCAGCCTCCGGGGCTCGCGTGTTCGATGGAGTGTACATGCGGGGACGGCGCCCCCGCATACCCTCGGTCCCCGTCGATGGGCCGATGCTAGAATCGGCGCCGTGGAACTCATCCGCGACATCATCGAGTGGGTCGGCGCCGACCTCGGCTCGACCATCTTCACGCTCGGGCCATACGCGCTCGTCGGGCTGGTCGCCCTGTACGTCGCGTGGGTGATCATCGGTTACCTGCGCGTCAGCCAGATCGGCATTGCCGAAACGCGGAGCCCCCAGGAAGTGGTCGCCCTGCCCGCGCCGTCCGAGGGTTCCGAGCCCGTCGAGCGGCCGCGCGGGGTCCCGTACTGCGCCTTCGACAGCCTCCAGTACCCGCTCGGCGCTCGCTTCTGCACGAGCTGCGAGCGTGACCTGCTGCTCGACTGCACGAACTGCGCGGCAACCATCTCCGCCGGCGAGGCGTCCTGCTACCGATGCGGCACCTCGACCGGGGTCGCCGGCACGTCGCCGCTGCCCTGATCGGTCCTGCCGGTCGGCCGCCGGACTGGACCGATCCGCCACATGGCTCGTCTTCGGCGCCTGCCTGCACGTCGCCGGACGGCTCCATGAGACTGGGCACGAGATTGAGCCCTCAACGGATGAGCCGATGGAAACGCGCGAGCTGACGCTCGAGACCGGACGCGTACCCGGCCTGGCCGACCTGACCGATGCCTGCGCCGCCTTCCTGGCAGAGATCCACGCCTCCGAGGGCCTGCTGACCGTCTTCGTGCCGCATGCCACCGCCGGCGTGGTCGTGCTCGAGCTGGGAGCCGGATCGGATGCGGACCTGCTCGCGGCGCTGGAGCGCCTGCTGCCGCACGACGACCGATGGCGCCACCGCCACGGCAGCCGCGGCCACGGCGCCGATCACGTGCTGCCGCTTCTCGCCTCCCCGTCGCTCACCGTGCCGGTCGTGGGTGGTCGCATGACGCTCGGGACCTGGCAGTCGATCGCCCTGCTGGATCCGAACGCTGACAACCCGCGCCGGACGGTCCGTCTGTCGTTCGTGCCGGGCTAGCCGCTGCGCCGGCTGGCGAGCGCCTCGACCTGCTGCCGCAACCGCCCGGGATCTTCCGTCGGTTCATCGCAGGCGTACCCGCGGCAGGCGTAAGCCATCGGCTGACCCTCGCGAGCGACCTTTCCCACGTAGAGTGGCCAGGATGCGTGCTCATCTTTGGGAGCGACCGCGGTCAGCACCAGGTCGGGCACGAATGGCGACGCAGCCGCCTCGCGCAGGGCCCTGGCATCGTCGGCTCCAGCATCGCCGGCCACCACTACGTCGATCTGCTCGCCCAGCATCCGGTCCACGGCACACAGCATCCGACCGAAGGCGCTCGGCTGACGATCGAGGGCGGGCGCCACCGCACCCAGGATGGACCGCGCGCGGCGGTCGAAGTCCTCTTCGCCCGTGAGAAGCGCCAGTCGCTGCAGGACATCGGCACCGATGCTGTTGGCCGATGGCGTGGCGTTGTCGACCAGGCCGCGAGGCCGCGCCACCGTGAGATCGTGCTCGTCGGAGGTATCGACGAAGGTCCCCGCCTCGTCGTCCCAGAACTCGTGGAGCGCCGTCTCGACCAGGCGTCTCGCCAGCATCAGCGGCTCCGCCTCGCCCAGCGCAGCGTGCGCGCCGAGCAGGCCGTCGGCGACCGACAGGTAATCCTCGGCGAAGGCGGGCGTGTGGGCTCGACCGCCGCGAGCCGTACGCCACAGGCGGTCGCCATCCCGGACGAGCTGCTGGCCGATGAAGTCGACGAGTGCCCGGGTCGCATCGGCGTAGCGCGGTTCGCTGAGCACGAGAGCGGCATGGGCGAGCGCCCGCAGCGACAGCCCGTTCCAGGCCGCCAGCTGCTTGTCGTCGCGCGCCGGACGGACCCGGCCGGAACGTGCTGCCGCCAGGGCGTTGCGGCCCCTCTGAATCAGCGCCTCCGGCGCGTCCGGCCCGCCTCGATGCAGGATGTTCGTCTCTTCCCAGTTGCCGTTGCTGGTAACCCCCCAGTAAGCGGCGAGTAAGCGGCGTTCGTCATCATCGAGGCCCGTTGCATCGAGGACCGAGATGAACTCGTCATAGGGCCAGGCATAGAAGCGACCCTCCACCCCCTCGCTGTCGGCATCGAGCGCGGAGGCGAAGCCGCCATCGTCGGTGCGCAGCTCGGCCAGCATGAAGTCGAGCGTCTGGCGCGCAATGCGAGCGTATCGGCTCTCGCCGGTCGCCCGGTAGCCCTCGAGGTAGGCGTGTGCCAGGAGCGCGTTGTCGTACAGCATCTTCTCGAAGTGCGGGACGAGCCAGTGTGCATCGGTGCTGTAGCGGGCGAAGCCGCCTCCGAGCTGGTCGTTGATCCCGCCGTCGGCCATGGCGTCGAGGGTGCGCGTCACCATGTGCAGGGTGGCGTCATCGCCGCTGCGCCGCCAGATGCGCAGGAGGAACTCGAGCACCATCGGCGCCGGGAACTTCGGAGCGCCGCCGAATCCGCCATGCGCCTCGTCAAAGCTGGCCATGATGCGCGCCGCGGCGGTCTCGAGCTGGCGCTGCTCGGGATCGCGATCGCCGGCCGGAACGGCCAGCTGTGCCTGAAGGTGGCTGGCGAGCATGCCGGCCTGCTGGTCGACCTCCGCCCGACGGTTGGCGTAGGCATCGGCCACGGCGGCCAGGACGCGCGGAAAGCCGGCCATCCCGTGCCGGTCCTCCGGCGGGTAGTACGTGCCGCCGAAGAAGGGACGCAGGTCCGGGGTGAGGAAGACGCTCATGGGCCAGCCGCCGGAGCCGGTCATGGCCTGCACGGCGGCCATGTACACGTCGTCGAGGTCGGGACGCTCCTCGCGGTCGACCTTGATGCTCACGAAGTGCTCGTTCATAAGCGCCGCGATCGCTGCATTCTCGAAGCTCTCGCGCTCCATGACGTGGCACCAGTGGCAGGCGGCATAGCCGATCGAGAGAAAGATCGGTCGATCGTGCTCGCGCGCCTTCTGGAGCGCCTCGGGGCCCCACGGATGCCAGTCGACCGGGTTGTCGGCGTGCTGCAGCAGGTATGGACTGGTCTCATGGATCAGGCGGTTGGGCATGGGGCTCAGTGTGGCACGCGGCATTCCACCATTCCGCGGCCGCATGACGGGATCTCAGTCCGCTCGCTCCTCCCCAGCGCTCCCGGCGTCGATCATTCGTGTAATGCCCGTCACCGTGGCGCATTCGGGAACCGTGGCGCGCGTTCCTTCATTCGTGCGCGGTGCGCGCATAGCGGGCAGCTGCGGCGCCATCACCCGGCCCCACACTCAGATCCCCCGGCCGCCGGTCAGATTGTCTGCCTAGCGCCAAATATGGCCGGCGGGGTGTATACCTGATGCAGGGTACGGGTGTGTTAAGTCAGCGGGGGTGTGGAGAGAAGCAAATGCTTTCGACCGTGCGCCGATTTGCCGGACCAGCGATCGCGTTCCTCGTCGGGACGGGCCTGGAAGTGGGCGACATCCGCGCACCGCTCTTGGCATACAGCTTGTGGGGGTTAGCGGCTGTGTGGGGCATGGTCGCGCTGGCGACGTGGGACCCGATACGGTTGCGCCTGCGCGATGCCTTTGATTGGGTGGCGGATCGCAGTCCTGTGATCGTTCGTTCCCCCATTGTCCGGAAGCCGCGCCGCGCCATCGACTCAACCACTCTGGGGTTTCTCGACTTTGAGCTAGCCGCTAACCGCGCGACTCGGCGAATGATTAAGTCCCTCACCCGCATCGTCTCAAACACGAGGGCGGTCGGCGCATATGTGGGAAAATCAACACCCAGAGTCCAAGCCCTCGTGACCAAGTCCACCGAAGAGAGGGTCCGAGTGAGCCGGGACGTTGGGCGCCGACTCGACAAGTACGCGAATGGCCTAGACCGTCTCCAGGTCTCTCTGCGCGGGGACATCGGAGTGATGAGCACCAGCTTCCTTAAGCGCGTCGAGTACCTGGAGCCAGAGGGGGCGGAGTCGATTCGCCCGACCATCGTGGGCATGCAAGAGGCCGTAGCCAATGCGAGGCCATCCATCGTGGGCTACCGAAACGCAACGATGGATCTTAGGGCACGGAGCCTTCAGCAGCGCGTGAATGAATCAGCCGATCGCATGGTCGAGATTCTCGGTCGGCTCGTGTCGGATTTCGACGCTGTCACGCGCTTCACGACCGACTGTCTCACAGCGATCGACGCGAAGGTCGCGCAGACTCGGCAGGTGCGTCGGGCGACTGCACGCCGACGACGGAAGACGCAGCCAACCGTAGGCGAGGCGACACCTGCCGATGAGTAGGCGTCGACCAGCTCGGCGGCGTTGGTGAACTCTCTCTCTACGTCGGTCATTTCGCTGGGAACAGGCTAACCTTGAAGTCAGACCGGCGAATCTGCTTGTAAGAAGTCGCCGCCTGCTATGCGCCAGCCTCACGCGGGCGTCGCGGCTCCGAACTGCTCGGCGGAGAGCTTGGCGTAGAGGCCCTCCTGCCGGATGAGCTCGGCGTGCGTGCCGCGCTCGACAATGCGTCCGCGCGACATCACCAGGATCTGGTCGGCGCGCAGGATGGTCGAGAGGCGGTGCGCGATCGCGATCGTGGTCCGCCCCTCCATCAGGCGCTGCAGCGCGGCCTGGATGAGGCGCTCGCTGACGGTGTCAAGCGCCGACGTGGCCTCGTCGAGGATCAGGACGCGCGGATCCTTGAGCAGCACGCGGGCGATCGCCACGCGCTGCTTCTCGCCGCCCGATAGCTTGTAGCCGCGTTCGCCGACCATCGTGTCGTAGCCGTCGGGGAGCTCCGCGATCCGCTCGTGAATCGCCGCGGCGCGGGTCGCCTCCTCGATCTCCTCCATGGTCGCATCGGAGCGCGCGTAGCGCAGGTTGGCGAGGAGCGTGTCGTTGAACAGGTAGGTCTCCTGCGTCACGAAGCCGATCACGCGCCCCAGCGACTCGAGCCGGATGCCGCGCACGTCGACCCCGTCGATCGTGACCGAGCCGCTGTCGACGTCGTACAGCCGTGGGATGAGGTAGGTCGACGTCGTCTTGCCGCTCCCGGACGGGCCGACCAGCGCCACCAGCTGTCCGGGCGTGGCGGTGAAGCTGATCTCGGAGAGGGCGAATGGATGGATCGCGGTCGGTACGGCGCGGCCCTCGGCCTCGGCCTCGGCGGCCTCATCGGCCACTTCCAGCTGCGCCTCGGCCACGGGATACGCGAAGTCGACATGGTCGAAGCGCACCTCGCCGCGCGTCCCGGTCGGCGTGAGCTCAACGGCATCGGGCGCATCGGTGATCTCGTGGTCCATCTCCAGGTACTCGAAGATGCGATCGAACAGGGCCAGGGCGCCCTGGATCTCGACCTGGACGTTGAGCAGTTGTCCGAGCGGGAAGAAGAGGCGCGACTGGAGGGTCGTGAAGGCCACGATCGTGCCGATGCTGACGTTCGTGTCGCCACCGATGATCAGCGAGCCCGCCAGCAGGTACACGAAGGCGGGCATGATGCTGAAGAAGGTGCCGATCAGGGCGAAGAACCAGCGACCGATCATCTGGCCGCGGATCTGGAGATCGCCGAGGCGTCGCGACTCGCGTCCGAAGCGCTCGATGCTCGCCTCCTGCTGGCCGAACGTCTTGCTGAGCAGGATCCCCGACACGCTGAGCGACTCCTCGGTGATGGCGCTCATCTCGGCCATCGAGCGCTGCGTCAGCGTGCTCACCTCGCGCCGCACCTTGCCGACGCGGTACGTGATGTAGGCGAAGATCGGCAGCAGACCCAGGCTGAGGTGCGTCAGGCGACAGTCGAGGATCAACATCGCGACCACCGTGGTGGCCACGGTGGCGAAGTTCGCCAGCAGCGACGAGGCGGTATCGGTCACCACCGATTGCACGCCGCCGACGTCGTTGCTGATCCGGCTCTGGATCTCGCCGGTCCGGGTC
>JBOGSW010000043.1:0-8245 GCA_050695815.1 Candidatus Limnocylindria bacterium
CATCGAGCGCGAGCTGCCGGTCCAGGGCGTCGAGATCCTGGTCGAGCGGGTGCCCGACGGCCGCATCCTGTCGTGGTACGGCTGGGGCGGGTACGTCATCGGCAACATGTACGAGCTCGGCGCGCGCGTCATGGTCGACGGCCGCAACGACATGTACGACGAGGCGATCCTGGTCGAGTACAACCACGTCAAGAATGCCGATGCCGGCTGGGAGGCGATCGTCGACGAGCTTGAGGTCGACGCCATGCTGTTCCCGCCGCAGGAGCCGATCACGAAGGGGCCGGCTGAGAGCGCCGGCTGGTGCGAGGTCTTCCGCGACGACAACGAGATCCTCTACCTGCGGTCCTGCTCGTAGGCGGTGGTTCCGCCACCCTCCAACATCGCGTAATCCTGCTATTATTGGCTCACACTTAGCATGATTATGGGGTATTACGCGGTGCGCAGCTTCGTGGATCTCGAGCGGACGTTCGGCTCCCAGCCCGTTCGGCTGGGTGCGCTCCTGGCTCGCCTCGACGCGGGGCGCGGACGGGAAGGCCTGTTCCGAGATCAGCTACCTGAGCTGCTGGGCGCTCTCGCGGAGGAGACGCGAATCGCTTCGATCACATCCTCAAGCGCCATCGAAGGCGTGACCGTGGACCCGAGCCGCATTGAAGGACTCGTCCGACCCGGTACCGAGCCGCGTCGGTTCCGCAACCGGAACGAGCAGGAGTTCGCCGGCTATCGCGATGCGATCGACGGGATCACCCGCGCGCCGGGGCTCGAACCGATCGCGGTCCCGTACATCCTCCATCTCCATCGCCAGCTCTTCCGACACACCAAGGGTGGTGGCGGTCGGCTCAAGCGCGACCAGAACTTCATCGTGAGCTACGAGAGCGGACACCGCCGGGTCATCTTCACTCCGCCGTCGCCGCACGAGACCGAGTTCCTACTGACCGAGCTCGTCGCGCGTTATGGCGCCGCCGCTGAAGCGCAGGCCGCCCATCCGGTCCTGTTGATCGCCGCCTTCGTCCTGGACTTCCTGGCCATACACCCGGTAGCCGATGGGAACGGGCGGGTCGCAAGGCTGCTCACCACGCACGCCCTCCTTCAGCAAGGCTATGGCATCGCAAGATACGTGAGCGTCGAACAGCGGATGTTCGATACGAAGAACGCCTACTACGCGGCCCTGATCGCCTCGCAGCAGGGCTGGCATGAAGGCACTCACGATGTTTGGCCGTGGACCGAGTACCTCGTCGGCATCCTCACCGACGCCTACGACGATTTCGAGTTGCGCGTCGCGTCGCTGCGGAACCTCGCCGGCCTGTCGAAACAGGCTCGCGTCCGTGAGTACGTCCTTCACCAGGCACCAGAGGTCTTCCGCCTTCGGGACATCCGCGCAGCCCTTCCGGGAATCAGCGACCCGACGATTCGGATCGCCTTGAATGAGCTGCGCAATGAGCATCGGGTCGCGATCGACGAGGCGATCGGTGCCAGCGGGCCGCGTACCGCCTGGCGCCGGCTCTCTATGGGAGCTCCGTCACACTGAGGTTCTAGTCAAGGACCGATGCGTCCACCGGCGGGATCTCGCCGCCGCCGGGCGGCACCGCACGACCGTAGTCGGTGCCGAGGTAGGCGTCGAACAGCAGCCGGAACAGATCGATCGGCGACGGGTCGTCGGGGTAGACGTCCTCTTCGCCCGGCGTGAGCGCGGCGAACAGGATGCCGGTCCGCTCGAGGACCAATTCCGGATCGACCTCGCGCGGGTCTGCTTCGACCCAGTCCATCCGCGACGCCGAGCCGTGATCCGCCCACAGGACGATCACCGGCGGCTCGCTCGACAGCCGGAGGATCTCGTCGACCGTCTCGAGCAGGCGATCGTTGAGGTATTCGAGCTGCGCTCGATAGCGCTCGCGGAATTCGGCCGGATCCTCACCGCGCTCCATCGGTGAGTCCCCGAAGAACGTGTCGGTGAGCGGAACCTCGAGGACCGAGCCATCGGCCTTGAACACGGTCGGCTGATGCGGCGCCGGGATGTGCGCCCATACGAGCACGGGTCCATGATCGGCCGATGCGATCGTCGCCAGCGTATCGAGGCCATGCTCGATGCGTGATGCCTGCCCGGCCGCAGCGAACGTCGGCGCCACGAGGTTCACGACGTCACCAACGAACGTCGACGCGAGCAGCGAGATCTCGAACTCGTTGATGTCACCGCTGTCGACGAAGACATCGGCCTTGCGCGGTGTCACCTGCTCGAACCCGGAGGCGACGGTGACGGTGGTATACCCCCGCTCCCGCGCCGTGGCGAAGACCGGGTTGTCGTCGATCACCCGTCGGATCGTCGGCTGCTGCGGCGCTGTGCCGTCGATCAGGGACGCGAGTTCCGGGATCCGCTCGACGTAGTCCATGTGGAGCGTGGACGGCACGGTGGTGTGGGTCCAGATGTAGTTGCCATGGCTCTCGGGGGCGACGTCGAATCCGCGCTCTTCGAGGGCCTCCAGGAACGGCCGGTTGTCGATGTCGAAGGCCGCCTCCAGGACATCGGCTCGGGGGTATCCGTCAAGCAGGATTGCGTAGACGTCGGGTCCGACGCGACCGCCGCTCGGGTCGGCGGTCGCCAGCCACGCATCCAGGGTCTCGCCCTGCTGGAGGTCGTCGATCGCCAAGCCGATGCGGCCGGTCACGACGGCCATCGCGACGATGACGAAGGCAATGAGCAGCGCTCCGCGGTTCAGCGCCGACGTCGCGTCGTCCAGCGTCCAGCGGCGGATGTGCCGGCGAAGGATCCGGGCGACGAGCAGGAGCGCCAGCACGACGGCGGCCGCCCAGGCGATGCCGGCGAACCCCAGCCGAGCAATCGCGGTTTCGGCGGCATCGAGCAGGTTGCGGCTCCATAGCACCCAGACCACGCCGCTCGCGACGAGCGCGCCCTTTTGCGCCGAACGCAGGAGGACCGACGCGAGCGCCGTCAGGAGGACCGCACCCACGACTGCGATTGTCAGCGGGCGCACCAGCGGGTACGGGCTGATCTGGGCGTCGACCCAGGTGGTGACGACGATGATCGCGGCGAAGAGCGCAGGATGCCACGGCGCCGCGAGGAAGCGGCGCACGGTCAAGGAAGGGTCATGTGAGGGTGAACCCTCAGCGCTCGTCCTGCTCCGCGTTGCGGGACTGGGGCCGACGGAAACGGCGCATGACCCGCCCGACCTGCGCTCGGAAGAAGAACGGAATGGCGAGGGCAAAGGCAAGCAGGCCCTGGATGACCATGCTGCCGGCGCCCGGGTCGATGTAGAGAAGCATTGATCAGGAACTCGATGAGGATGAAGACGCGGCCTAGTCTGCCACGCCCCGTCCAGTGTGCGACCGGACCATGGTCATGGTGCGCGCCGCGTGACGTCCAGCGGCATCTGGACGCCTTGTGGGGACAGGTAATCCTCGTCCACCGGGATCGGAAAGTCGTCGCCGAAGTAGGCGCCGAAGAGGCGCGGGAATATCTCGATGGGTCTCGCGTCGTCGGGGTAGAGCCGTGGGTGGCCCGGTGTCCTGGCTGCGAAGAACGTAGCGAACCACTCCTCGTCGGGATGGCGTTCCGCTCGCGAGCCATGGTCCGAGAAGACGATCATCGCCGCGTCGGGTGAGTCCGCCAGGATGCCGTCGATCGTCTCGAGCACCAGCCCGTTCAGGTGGTGCACTTGATCGACGTACGCCGCATGGAACTCGTCCGCCGTCATCCCTGAGTTGTCGATGTGCGTGGCGAAGGTACAGGCAAGGCACGAGGTCATCGGCGGGTCGCCGTCCCGGTCGAAGAGGAGCGGGAGGTGCGGATTCATGACGTGGGCGAACACGAACGTGGTGGACGGGTCCTCCGCGGCGGCGCGGGTGGCGCTCAGGGTGTCGAGGATTTCGCCGCGGCGGGCGTCGAGGACCATCGGCACCGTCGCGGCGCTCAGGGCGGTCCGGGCGAGGACCTGGTGCTCGAACTCGTTGAGCCAGCCGGAGTCGACGGAGACACGGGTGTTCAGCGTGATGTAGTCCGCGGGCCGGCCGGCCGAGATGGTCTCGTACCCGAGCTCGGCGAGGCGCAGCAGCGCCGGCGGTTGCTCCAGGGACGCCCGGATCGCCCGGCGTTGCGCGATCACGTCCTCGGGTACGTCGCGGAACGCCTCGATCTCCGCGGCGTGGCGCATCTGGAACATCGTCGGGAGCACGAGCGCCGTCGAGGCGTAGTTCGTGTGGCTGGCGGACGCGACGTCGAATCCGCGCTCCGCCAGCGCATCGGTGAACCACGAGTTGTCGTAGCCCCAGCCGGCGAGCATGTCTGAGCGGGGATAGCCATCGAGCATGAGCAGAAAGATGTCCGGGTGCTCATCCGTGACCGATACCTCCGCCATCTCCGGTCCGCCACGGAACAGGTCGCCGATCGCGAAGGCCGGGCTGACGATCACGCGACCCGCGGCGATGACGAAGGTCATGGCCACGACCATCCCCAGGCCCGTCGCCGGCAGAACTGCGGAGAAGCCGCGCCACCGGGCGAACGCGGCCGCTGCCAGGCAGATCAGGCCCAGGGTGATGCCAAGCAGCGGGACCGCCACTCCGACGAGCGCCACCAGCGCGACCGCCGCGCCGGCGAGCCCGTTGCGCAACAGCAGCGTGGCGACGCCTTGGATGAGGAGGGCGCCGGCCGCGGCGATCACCAGAGGTCGAGGCAGGGACTCCAGCGCCCTCCCCGAGTCTGCGTAGACCGTCAGGACGAATCCCAGCGCGAACAGCACCGGCGCCAGAAGCACCATCTTCAGCGGCACGTCCGGATTCCGATCATTCGGCCAGCCGAGGCCGGATCGAGCAGCCATCGTGTTGCCCCAGCGCCGGGGTCTGGCAGGCTGAAGTCATAGTCGGGCCAGGCGATCGGAATTCGGCGGTAGCCCCAGAGATCCACACCGAACGGAACGGGAGAGTCGGATTGGTGCAGGGGATTGAGCGTGTCGCTCATGGAGTCCGGATCGATGGAACTTCCGGTGAGAAGCTCGTAGACGCCGATCGCTCGATCGTCCGGCGTGCCGCGGAGGGCCGATGCGCGGATTGCGACTTCCCAGTAGCCGGCCCCGCGGAGCTCGGCGTCCGTCGCAGACGCGAGCAGCTCAATCGCCTCCGGATCGCACTCGAGCGAGGCCACCCGTGCCCGGGCGATCCCGGACAACTCCTCGTCGACCGGCGTACCTGTCACCACCGCCAGCAGGAGAGCATCCGACCGTGGCGCAGGTTCTCCATCACGGTGCCTCTCTGCTGCCGCCTGGACAACATCCCCGGTATCGAGGTCACCGCTGGTGACGAACGCCTCCCAGCCCGGGGCGGCCACGATCTGCGGCCATGCCTGCACCAGCTGGCTCAGCAGATCCAGCGCGTCACCGTCTCGGCGGGCATCGAGTGCCAAGTGCGCGGCCACGAGGAGGTTCGACGGGTCCGACCGCTGCGTTGCCACCGCCCGCTGCGAAGCCACGATCGCCGAGTCGATGTCTCCTGAAGCCTCGTGCGCGAGCGCAAGCGCTCGCCACGTGAGGTCATCGCTGGGATTCAGCACGGCTGCCCGCTCGAGATCATCGGTTGCAGCCGGGACATCTCCAAGGAGCAGGCGAGCCGTCCCGCGCTGGCGCGCATACAGCGCCATGCCCGGATCCAGGGTGACTGCGGCCGTCAGGCTTGCATCGGCGGTCTTCAGCTCGCCCATTCGGACGGATCCGGCGGCATTCGCATATGCAAAGGAGGCGACGATGGTGGATGCGTAGCCGAGCCCGATCACCGCCAGCGCGGCGAGGATCGCGTACTGCGGCCATCTCCGCGTTGGACGCTCGCGGGCCGGCGTCGACATCGGTTCACGCGGCACCGCGAAGGCTGTCCACGCGATCGCGACAACAACCAGGAAGGCGAAGTCCGTCGGATTGGCGCCGATGCCTGCTGCGGCGAACGCGACCAGGGCCCATCGTGCGGGAGCGGATGGCCCACGCATGATCGCCGGGACGAGGGCGACGGCGAGGCTGACGAGGGCCAGCAGGCCGAGGAGCCCAGCCTCCGGCAGGAGCTGGAACAGGATGCTGTCAGGATGCCGAGGCGCCCAGGTGTTGGCGTCGAAGTACCCGGTCGTCTGAAGCGCCCACGGAAATGATCCGGGTCCGAGTCCGCCGATGGGGTGCTCCAGCCACGCCCCGGTCAGCGGTCCCCACATCGCACCGCGATATCCCAACGAATTCAGGCTCGTCGCCCTCTCGACGATCGGAGCCGCCACCCCACCGATCACGAGGATCGCAATCATCGCGAGCCCTGCTCCGAGTATCAGCCAATTCGTGCGTGCGCGTCGCGGCCAACGCCGCACCACGAATGGGCCAGCCACAACGACGGTGGCCGTTCCGAGGGCGAGCCACAGCGTTCGCGATCCGTCGATGAGGACGATGAAGAGCACCAGGAGGCCGATGATGATGGCCACCGCGCGCCGAACGAGTGACGGCCGACCGATCCACCAGCTCGGATACAGCATGGCGACGAGAAGGGCAACGTCATGCCGGTGGGCCCAGGCTCCCGCCGGAAGCTCAAAGCCCAGCGGTGGGCTGGCCGTCCATCCCATCAGCGACCACCACTCCACGACGACACCGAGCCAGCCAACTGCCGTCACGACCGTCACCGCGAGCGACAGCACCATGAGAACGCGAACGAGCAGCTCGCGGACATGGTCACGGAACAGCAGTCCGCGCGCGACGAAGAGCCCGGCCATATACGCCAGCGCAGCCAGCGTGGCGTCCAGGGACTGGCGCGGGAATGACGACAGCAGGGCGGCGCCGGCGAAGAGCATGAACGCGAGCAGCACGAGCCGATCGATCCGATCCGCGCTCCGCAGGCGGCTGACGAACGCGAGGATCAGGGCGCCCGCCACGATCGCATTGACGAGCCGAAGGGGCGCGAGCACCTCCCCGAAGTCAGTCCCGCCGATCATCACCAGGTATGCGAATGCCGCGATCGCGCCAACGGCCGGGAGCCCGAGCCCCGATAGCCGCCGCGCAGGAGCTGGCAGCCTCTCGGACACGTCGGTACCTGTCACCCGCGCAGTGTACGGACCATGTGCGCCGAGTTCGCCCGCCACCCTGTACTGAATCGCTCCGCCGAATGTACCGTGTGCAACGCATGACTCGACGCGTATTGATTTGGGGGTGCGATCTGACGTCTCAGATTGGGGTGCGTAGATGACCCGGCGCCATCTCATGACCCTGAGGATCCTCTTCATGCTCGCGGACGGCGTTGCGGCAGCGCTCGTCTTCCTGCTCGTGTCCATTGTGCGCTTCGAGGCGGATCCGAGCGTGCAGTGGTCGGTGGGCATCGACGTGGGGCCTGCCGCAGGCCTGTTCGCCGTCACGTGGGTCAGCGTGTTCTGGGCCCTCGGCCTTTATCGGCTTCGAGTCCGCTGGGGGCTGCTAGCGGAGGTGCGCGACATCTTCCGCGGCACGGTCGTGGTGCTGGCGATCACGCTGTCGCTGCTCTTCCTCTTCCACCAGGATGACGTCAGCCGGCTCTTCCTGGCGCTCCTGTTCGTCGTGCAGCCTCTCGTGGCCCTCGCCGGGCGCACCGTGTTGCGCCGATGGTTCGAAGCCCGACGCCGCCGCGGTCGTGACACGAACTACATGCTCGTCGTGGGAACCGGGCCGCTGGCAGAGGCGTTCGCCGATAAGGTCGAGACGCATTCGGCGCTGGGCATGCGCATCGTCGGCCACCTGTCGCTCCCGGATGCTGATACCGGAGCGGTCTCGCGTCCCGTCCTCGGCTCGGTCAACCAGATGAACGACGTCTTCCGCACCCAGATCGTCGATGAGGTTGCCGTCTGCCTTCCGGCCGATGCCGCCGAGTATCTCGAGCCGATCGTGGCCGTCGCGGCGGACGACGGCAAGACAGTCCGCGTCCCGCGGGCGCCCGAGGAGGGAATTCTCACCAGCTCCCTGCAGGAAGAGTTCGATGGTTTCCTGGTCCACTCGATCGTGCACGACGGCCAGCGGGACTTCGAGCGGGCCGTCAAGCGCATCGTGGACGTCATCGGTGCATCGATGGCACTCGTTGTGCTCAGCCCCCTGCTGATTGGGACGGCGTTGGCTGTGCGCCTGCGCGACGGGTCGCCGGCGCTCTACCGGCAGACCCGCATCGGACTTCACGGGCGGGAGTTCACGATCCTCAAGTTCCGAACCATGGACAACGGCGCCGACGGTCGCCTGCACGAGCTGGCCGGCCGCAACGA
>JBOGSW010000044.1:0-8125 GCA_050695815.1 Candidatus Limnocylindria bacterium
GAGCATGGCGAACCCGTGCGCGAGCTTGACCCCACCGGTGCCGCCGGCGAGGAGCGTGACCTTCATTCAAGCCTCGAGCGCCGGTTTGACCTCGGTGGCGAGGCGCTCCATCGACTCGGGGTCGTACGGCGAGGGGAAGCCGGCGATGAAGTGCCGGAACCCGATCCCCAGGTACGGTCGAAGCCTCTCCACCACCTCGTCGACCGTGCCGACGAGCTGGTTCTGCCAGGGCCTGGCCCCGCCGTTGTGCTCGAAGATCTCCTTCGCCACGCGCTGCGCCTCGGCCGAGTCGTCGCGGATCACGCAGATGCCGACGCCGGTGGTGCGCTCGATCTCCGACTCGTCGCGTCCGACCTCCTCGCAGTGGCGGCGCAGCACCTCGTCCTTGGCCTTCACCCGCTCGAAGCCGCCGCCGAGGTTGCAGGCGTCGGCGTACTTCGCCACCGTCCGCAGCGTGCGGCGCTCGCCTCCCCCGCCGACCAGGATGGGCAGGTGTTCCTGCACCGGAGCCGGCAGGTTGAGGGCACGGTCCGCCGTGTAGTACCGCGAGCCGGACGGCTGCTCGCCGTGGAGCATGCCGCGCATGATCCGCACCGCCTCGTCGAGCCACCGCAGCCGCTCCCCCGGCGAGCCGCCGAACTCGATCCCGA
Source organism: Candidatus Limnocylindria bacterium (assembly GCA_050695815.1). GTDB lineage: Bacteria > Chloroflexota > Limnocylindria > QHBO01 > QHBO01 > JACDBZ01. The sequence goes on from JBOGSW010000044.1 coordinate 651, forward strand.
GACCGCGATGCTCGGTCTCGAACCATGCCCCGCCGATGCCGAGCACCGCACGGCCGTTGCTGATGTGGTCGAGCGTGGTGACCATCTTCGCCACCAGGGCCGGGTTGCGGAACGGGTTGGCCCCCACCATCAGGCCGACCGTCGCCCGCTCGGTCGCCTCTGCCCACGCCGCAAGGACGAGCCAGCCCTCGAAGATCGGCCCTTCGTGGTTGCCGACGATCGGATACAGGTGGTCCCAGGTCCACAGGGATTCATAGCCGAGGCGGTCGGCGCGGATGCCGGCCTCGCGCATGGCGGGCCAGTCGGTGTACTGGTTCCAGCAGTTGGCACCCAGCTTCACGTCCTCACTGGTCATGACGGATGACCTTGTCGACGCGCATTTGGATGATCACGCGCTCCTGGCCGGCGTAGCGCTCGGGATCGGCCCCATAGCGGCGGGCGAGGTCCATGATGCTCGCCAGCGCCCGGTCGAAGTCCGCGTCCATCTCGACGGTCCCCCGCATGGCCACCCACTTCATGCCCGCCTCGAAGAGCAGGCTGACGCGCGGATCCTCCTGGAGCTGGCGGTACTTCAGCCGCCGGACCATGGTGTTCATCAGGATCGTGTCGGGTCGATCCGGATCGAGATCGAACCACATGACCGATTGGCTGGGCGGGCCGTCGGCCGAGCTCACGGCCAGGACGGGGTAACGCAGCTCGCTGAACAGCCAGGTGCGCAGGTCATCGGTCAGGACGGCCTCGACGGTCAGGTCAGGATCGCTCACGAATGCTCCTCGATGGGTAGGTGTGGGGAAGGGGCGCTCTGTTTTCCAGTCTAGCCCTACACTCGAGATTCATGACGAATGCCGAGCTCCTCTCGATCGGCGCCGAGCTGCTGCTGGGCGAGACGATCGACACGAACGCCGCGTTCCTTGGGCGCGAGATGGCCACGATCGGACTTCCGCTGCGTGGCATGCGCATGCTGCCCGACGACCGGACCATCCTGCGCGATGCCTTCGCCGATGCCCGCGCACGCTCGTCGGTCGTGCTTGCCACCGGTGGCCTCGGCCCGACCCATGACGACCTGTCCCGCGACGGCCTGGCCGATGCCCTGGGCGAGCCGCTGCACGAGGACGCCGCGCTGCTGGCCGCGCTGCAAGCGCGATTCGGTGCCTCCGGAACCATGCCCGCGGCGAACCGCAAGCAGGCCATGCTCGTCCCATCGGCCGAGGCGATTCCCAACCCCATCGGCTCGGCGCCCGGCTGGTGGGTCGATCGCGACGGCGTCATCGTGGTGCTCATGCCCGGCGTGCCATCGGAGATGCGCCGCATGTGGGACGAGCATGTCCGGCCGCGCCTGGTGGCGCGCTTCGCGTTGCCGCCGCTGGCCATGCGCTGGGTGAAGGCCTTCGGGATCGGCGAGTCGGCCATGGCCGAGCGCCTGGGCGCGAGCATCTCGGCACCGCCCGACGGCGTGGAGGCCGGCATCTACGCCCGCGATGACGGCGTGCACGTCCGGTTCTCGACCCGCGGCGATGCCCGTGTCCTGGACCCCTGTGTCGCCGCCGCGGTCGCGGCGCTCGGCGACAGCCTGTACGGCACCGACGACGAGGAGCTCGCCGGCGTGGCCCTCGCGCGCCTGGGTTCGATGGGCGTCGGAACGCTCAGCAGCTGGGAGTCGGACACCGACGGGGCGCTCCTCGCCATCCTGGCCGGGACGGCGTCGAGGGATGGAGCGGCGCGCTACGTCGGGGGCGTGCTCGACATCGACACGGCGAACGGACCGCCGCTCAGCGACGCGGTCCTCCAGGTCCACCTGCTGCCGCAGGATGCCGGCGGCCGCAGCCGGGTCAAGGTCGCCCTGGCCGGCGCGGTCTCGATGCCGATGACCGAGCTGCGCATCCACGGCTCGGGACCCCAGCGCCTGCGCCGCGCGGCCTTCGCCGCCCTCGACGCGGTCCGCCGCCTGCCCTAGCTTGGGTGATCATTCCCCCAGCGCGAATACCCGCGCTGTCGTCATTTACCAATCACCGTCGGCTTGGGCAACGCAGCGGGGATGTCATTCGGCCTGCTGCTCGGGAATTGAGCGTGGTTGAGCGTGGTTGAGTCGCTCGAAAGAGTCCTCGCCGCGCCTGGGCCAACCTAAGCTGACGGTGATTGGTACCTGGCAGAACGGAGCCGGGTCGGATGGCCATGCGCCGATCAGACCGATGCCTGGCACCTTGGCGGCGTCTCAAACTGCAAGAGAAGGTCAGGTAGTCTCCCCGCTCCAGTTGCCGATGAGCCTGACGGCCGCGGGCCGCAGCTCGAAGGTCCACGCATCGCGTACCCCGACCACGTCCCCGTCGGCCTGCATCGGGATCGGTCGTGCATCGAGCGCGGTGAGCTCCACGCTACGCGCGTCGATGCGCTCCGCCCGTGGGTTCATCCGGAACGCCCAGCGGCCGGCCTCCATCCCGAGCCGCAGCGCCGGACCGGGGTAGATGCGCAGCGACAGGCGACCGGCGTCGGGCCGGGCGCCGGGGTTGACGCGCAGGCCGCGGCCATAGAAGGGCGTGGTGCCGGCGACGATCAGCTCGGCCGGACCGCGATGCACGACCCAGTCATCCGCACGGACCTCCACCTCGTGCCGCCGCCACAGGTCCGGCACCGAGCGGCCCACGGCGGCCGCCCATCCGGGCAGGCGTCTCGCACCCGCGTCCGCGTAGCGGCCGGCCACGAGCGCATCCCAGCCCGCACCGGCGAAGAGGGCCAGGCGACCATCGACCGCCACGAGATCGACTGACCGAGCGACGCGGCGGACGAGCACCTGGGCGATCGCCTCGGGGTGGCGCGGCAGGTCGAGCAGGTGCGAGGTGGCGTTGCCGAACCCGGCCGGGATGTAGCCGAGGGTGAGCTCCGAGCGGCCGGCGGCCACGTTGTAGGCAACGCCGAGCGAGCCATCGCCGCCGGCGATCACCGCCGTTGCGTAGGGCCCGATGCGCGCGCCCATCCACGCCGCGAGCTCGTCGCGGTCGCGGGTGGCGATGACGTGGAGGTCCGCGTCGAGCGCGCGCCGGGCCAGGTCGACGGCGCGCCGGACGCGGTCCGTGCGAGCGCTGCCGGCCCCCTCGTTGAGGAAGACGGCAGCGCCATCGGCTGCTACGGGAGGGCCCCGAGGATCTCGGCGGCCTGGTCGCTCGTCCCGGTCAGGAAGTAGACCGTGTCGTCCTTCACGTAGATGTACGCCGAGCCGGGCAGCGACGCGTCGGTGCTCGACGCGCTCCAGACGTCCTTGCCAGCGATCGTCTCCTGCTGGACGTTGGCGATCTCGCCCTGGGCCTCGTTGGCGCTGAGGAACTCCTGCTCGAGCTGATCCTCGGGAACGCCCTGGATCCGGAACGCGAAGATGCCGACCGTGCCATCGGCCGATCCACCGAACGCGACCGACACGTCCGAGTACTCGGCATCAACCGAGTCGAGGAATGCGTCGAAGGCGGGGTCGGAATCGCCTGCGCCCGCGAAGGCCTCACCGCCCATGCTCAGCACCTGGATCGGCTGACCGCCGATGGTGTCGGGGAAGCGATCCGCAAGCTCGGGATCGCCGTTGAGATCGAACGAGGGGATCGCGAACCCGGAGCCGAGGGGATCGTCGCTCGCGACCGCTTCCTCGCTCTCCTCCGGTGCGGTGGTCGGCTCATCCGATGGCTCCGCCGCCGGCGTCGGCTCGGCGGCGGACGGGGAGGGGCTGGTTCCGGCATCGCTCGAGCACGCGGCGATGACCAGCATCAGCAGCGTGACGAGGAGAATTGATGTGCGCTTCACGTGAGTGTGCCTCGTAGGGTGGACTGCAGCCCGTGCAGGATAGCGGCCGCCGGTCGCCGACGCCCATGAGGCATTTGACTCAGGACCCGTCAGCCGCGGTTGAGCAGCCCCCCGGTCGGCGCGCGCTTCAGGAACCGGCCGTCACCCGCTGCCCCGAGCCATTCGTCGCCGTCCACGATCACCTTGCCGCGCGACAGCACGATCTCGGCCCTGCCGGTCACCTCCCGCCCCTCGTAGCAGGAGTAGTCGACGTCCATGTGATGCGTGTCCGCGCTGATCGTGTGCTTGGCCGTCGGATCGTAGATGACGAGGTCCGCATCGGCCCCGACGGCGACGACGCCCTTGCGGCCGGCGAGTCCGAACATGCGTGCGGGAGCGGCGCTGATGACCTCGACCCATCGGTTCGGGGTGAGACGACTTTCGACCACGCCACCGTCGTGGAGCAGGTCGACGCGATCCTCGACGCCGGGCAGGCCGTTCGGAACCTTGCGGAAGTCGCCGGTGCCCAGGTCCTTCTGGCCGTGGAAATCGAACGGGCAGTGGTCGGTCGAGACCACCTGGAGGTCGTCGGTGGCAAGGCCCTTCCACAGCTCCGGGGCGTGGTCGGCCGGCCGAAGCGGCGGCGAGCAGACGAACTTGGCGCCCTCGAAGCCGTTGCCCATGTCCTCGAGCGTGAGAAACAGGTATTGCGGGCAGGTCTCGGCGTAGGCCGGCAGCCCGGTGTCGCGGGCGCGACGCACCTCGTCCATGGCCTCGATCGCCGAGAGGTGGACGATGTAGACCGGCACGCCTGCCACCTGGGCCAAACGGATGACGCGGTTCGTGGCCTCGCCTTCCATGACCGGCGAGCGACTGGTGCCGTGGAAGTACGGATCGGTGTTGCCGGCATCCACGTTCTGTGCGGCCACGACGTCGATGGCCAGGCCGTTCTCGGCGTGCATGAGGATCAGGCCGCCGTTCTTCGCGGTCTGCTGCATGGCGCGGAAGATGGCGCCGTCATCGGAGAAGAAGACGCCGGGATAGGCGGTGAAGAGCTTGAAGTCGGTAACGCCCTCGTCGACGAGCCGGTCCATCTCGGCCAGGCTGTCATCGCTCACGTCGCTCATGATCATGTGGAACCCGTAGTCGATCGTCGCCTTGCCCTCGGCCTTGGCGTGCCACGCATCCAGTCCCTCGCGCAGGCTGGAGCCCTTGGACTGCACCGCGAAGTCGATGATCGTGGTCGTGCCGCCGAAGGCCGCCGCGCGCGTCCCGGTCTCGAACGTGTCCTTGGCGAAGGTGCCGCCGAACGGCAGCTCCATGTGGGTGTGCACGTCGATCGCGCCGGGGATCACCCATTTCCCGCCGGCATCCACGGTGCGCTCGGCCTCGACCTCCAGGTCGGAGCCGATGAGCGCGATGCGCTCGCCATCCACGAGCACGTCCGCCTCCGTCGTGGCGTCGGCGTTGACGATCGTTCCACCCTTGATCAGCGTGCGCATCCGTTCCTCCGTCATCGGCTCAGCAGACAAGCATCGTAGCGCGGGGAGGCCGTGGCGATGACGTCGTTCGGGCTTCGGGCGTAGCATTCAGCACATGACGACGGATCGACTCCATTTCACCGGCGACGACGCCGCCGATCGCCTGCTCGTGGATGAGCCGATGGCGCTGCTCATCGGCTTCGCGCTGGACCAGCAGGTGCCCGTCCAGAAGGCATTCTCAGGCCCCGCGGTCCTGCTCGAGCGCCTCGGCACCCTGGACGCGAAGCAGCTGGCGGCGATGGACGCCGCAGATCTCGACGCCGCCGCCAAGGGGCCACCCGCCATCCACCGCTTCCCGGGCGCCATGGCCAAGCGCGTCCAGGAGGTCGCCGCGCACGTCGCCCGGGCCTACGACGGCGACGCGGCCCGCCTCTGGACCGATGCGTCCGACGCCCGCGACCTCCAGCGACGCATCGCCGCACTCCCCGGCTTCGGCGAGATGAAGGTCGCCTCCCTCACGGCGGTGCTGGCCAGGCTGCTCGGCGTCCGGCCGGACGGGATCAACGACGTCCTGCCGTCGCACCCGACCCTCGGTGACGTCGACTCGCCCGAGGCGCTCGCCAACTACCAGGCCGCGAAGCGGGCGATGAAGGCCGCGGCGAGGGCCGAGGGCAGCGAGCGCTGAAGCGGTTGGCGCCGCCCGCCCCTTCGCGGCGCGGCTACGATCGGGATTCACGCACGAGCGCCATTCCGGCGAGCGCCGCACCGACGAGACCACCGGCCGTGTTGGTGATCACGTCCGTCGTCTCCGGCCATCGACCGCCACCTGTGAGCGCCTGGAGCACCTCCACGCTGACCGACACTCCGAGCGCGACCGCGCCCACCTGAAGGACGCCGAGCGCCGGGAATCGCCAGCGCAGCGCCATCCCGAGCGGCATGAAGATGGCCACGTTCCCCACGAGCTCGATCACGGCGAGGCCAAGGCTGTACCGGCCGACGAACGCATCCCGCAGATCCTCGAACGGGATGATGCGGAGTCGCGGCGTCTCGACGACCACGTCGAGCGGGCTCAGCAGCGTCGGGACGACGATGACGGCGATGGCCGCCATGACGGCCAGGTCGCGAGCGGTGTGGCCGACCGCCCTCGTCGGTGGGAGCCGCATGAGTCGCCAGACGACGAGCACGAAACCGGCAATCGTGATGCCGACGAGCACGGCCACCAGCGTCGTCGTCGTATCGGCCGCCCAGCGCAGGAATTCGTCCACGCTTTCAGTCTATCGGCGGCTGACGATTTCGCGCGTCAGCCATGTCCTGACTCGTACGCGAGGGCGTTCGGCGGGACCGATGTCGCCCACGCTCAGTCCGCCCGGCCGTTGTCGCGCGACAGCAACCAGGTGAATCAGCCGCGATTACGGGGCCGGCGGATGCGCGTAGAAGTCACCACGTCACTGAGACGCGAAACGAGCTGCCGGCGCCCGGGTCAATGCTCGTGCCCGGGTCAATGCTCGTGCTCGTGTTCGTGATCGTGTTCGTGATCGTGTTCGTGGTCGTGGTCGTGGTCGTGCATCCAGGGAGTGAAGGTGATGCCGATCAGCAGCCCTTCGGGGCTGAGGACGCGCGAGGTCGTCTGGCCCCACGGTTCCTCGCTCGCGCCGCGGAGCACGCGATGGCCCGCGGCCCTCATCTCCTCCACGGCCTCGCCGACCGCCTCGGCCGACTCGACGTCGAGCTCCATCCAGGCCTGTGGGGCCGGGGTGTCGCTCGGCCAGTCGGGGGAACCGAAGGTCGATTCGGCGGCCTGCGAGAGCGGCCACAGGGCGAATGCCTTCACGCCGTCGACGCTGTCGGTGGCGAAGTAGCCGGGCGCCGCCTCCTCGAATTCGATGCCGAGGCCGTCCCGCCAGAAGGCGAGGGACGCATCGGTGTCAGGGACGATCGGACCGAATCCGGCGATGAACGCGATCTTCATCGGTCCAATCTACTTCAGGCCGGGGTGGACGCGAACTCGCCGATGATCTCGCGCCCGTAGGCGTCGAGGCAATCCTCTTCCTCACCGTTCATGAGGTAGATGTTGAGCTGCGTGACGCCGGCCTCGCGGAGCTCCGCCAGCCGCTCCTTCTGCTCCGACATCGGCCCCACGATGGCGAACCGGTCGGTGATCTCATCGGACACGAACGCCGCGTTGTCGCTGCCGACCTCGGCGTGGTGGAGGTAGTCGTAGCCCTCCCGCCC
>JBOGSW010000045.1:0-10964 GCA_050695815.1 Candidatus Limnocylindria bacterium
GCGGTCAGCCCGACCATGTCGTCGCCGCCGATGGCCACCGGCCGGCGCCGGGTGCGCATGACGGCGCGCAGCGCGACGAGGCTGAAGAGCACCAGCGCCAGCGTGATCCCGTAGATGAGCGGACGGCTCACCTCCAGGAACGGCGCCTGCGTGTCGTCGATCAACAGCAGCCCGCCCAGCAGGAAGGCGATTCCGCCGCCGATGCCCAGCACGCCACCCGAAGCCACCCAGATCTCGGCGCCCATGAGCGCCAGTCCCAGCATGAGCAGCGCGAGGCCGGCGTAGTTGATCGGCAGGCTGCCAAGGCTGAAGAGTCCCAGGATGATGGCGATGGCGCCCAGGATGCCGGGGAAGAACGAGCCGGGGGCGCTGAGCTCGAAATAGATGCCCAGCGATCCGAGGCTGAGCAGGATGACCGCGATGTTCGGATCGCTGATCGCCATGAGGATGTCCTCGAACGGCGACATCGGCAGCTCGACCACCTCGGCATCGGCGGTCGCCAGCTCCACCTCGGCACCGAGGATGGTGACGGTCTGGCCGTCGATCTCGTCGAGCAGCGCATCGCGGTCTTCGGCCACGAGGTCGACGACCTCGATCTCGGCGGCTTCATCGGCTCCTACCACGACCGCGTCGCGCACGGCGTCCTCGGCCCAGTCGGCGTTGCGGTCGCGCGCCTCGGCAATGCTGCGCGCGTACTCGGCGGTGTCGTTGATGATCTTGCGTGCCAGGTCCTCGGGGATCTCGCTGCCGTCGCCGCTCACCGGCGTCGCCGCCCCGATCCGAGTGCTGGGCGCCATGGCCGCCACGTGCCCGGCCATGGTGATGAAGACGCCGGCCGAGGCCGCGTGCGTGCCGGGTGGCGTGACGTACACGATCACCGGCAACTCGGCGCTGAGCATGGCGGACGTGAGGTCCTGGGTCGCCTCCAGCAGCCCGCCGGGGGTGCTCAGCTCGATCAGCACCGCGGCGGCGTCCTGGTCGGCGGCTTCGGCGATGCCGTGCTCCAGGTAGCGTGCCGAGATCGGGTTGATGATGTCGTCGAGGGTGAGCAGGTGGACGTCATCGGCTCCAGCCCGCACCGGGCCTGCCCCGATCAGGCCGAGCATGCCCGCCACCACGCACACGGCGGCCAGCCAGCGCAGCGTCGAGCGGACGACCATTCGCATCTACGGCTCCCCCGCCACCAGCTCGATGCCGGCATCGGCCATCTCGGACAGCGCTTGTTCGCCGTCGTGCGGCTCGAGGTTGACGGCGGCCACCGCATCGGTCAGGAGGGAGACCTCGAAGCCCAGGCGGACCGCGTCGAGGGCCGTCTCGTTACAGCAATAGTCGGTTGCCAGGCCGCACACGACCACGCGCTCGATCTCCCGATCGCGCAGGAGGCCTTCCAGCTCGGTCGGGATCGTCTCGCCGGTCGCGGGGTCGCGCATGCTGAAGCCTGAGTAGCCGTCCTCGCCGTTGGCGCCCTTGCGGATGCGTGGCGCATCGGCCGGGAGCGCGAAGGATGGGTGCAGCGCCGCGCCCCACGTATCGGCCACGCAATGGACCGGCCAGGTCCCGCCGTCCTTGGCGAAGTGCGGCGTCGAGGGCGGGTGCCAGTCCTGGGTAGCGACGACCAGCGCGCCTGCCTCGAGGGCGCTGCGCACCTGCGCGTTCACGCGCGGCACGACCGCCTCGCCGCCGGCCACCGACAGGCTCCCGGCCGGATCGGCGAAGTCGTTCTGGAGGTCGACCACCACCAGCGCCGTGCGCTCGTCGTACCGCTGCATGGGTGGATGGTAGCCGCGCTATCGTCCGCGCGTGGAATCCCACCTTCTGACCGATGACGACCTGCGCCTCCGACCGGGTCGCGGACAGCGCTCGCCATGGCTGCGCGAGGCTCTCGAAGCGGAGACCGATGCGGCACCTGCGCCCCCGCTCGATGGCAGGACCGATGCCGACGTCGCGATCATCGGTGGCGGCTATACCGGCCTGTGGACGGCGTACCAGCTCCTTTCTCGCGATCCGTCGCTGCGCGTTGTCGTGCTCGAGGCCGATATCTGCGGTGGCGGACCGTCCGGCCGCAACGGCGGTTTCGTCAACTCCTGGTGGGACGAGGCGTCCGGCCTGGTCAACCTCTTCGGAGCCGATGGCGCGCGGGCCTGCCTGGCCGAGGCCGCCGCGTCCGTTGACGCGATCGGCACCTGGTGCGATGCCCACGCCGTCGACGCGCACTACCGGCGCCAGGGCATGCTCGTCGTGTCCACCACGCCGTTCCACGACAGACGCCTTGACGCCGACGTCGCCGCCGCCGCCAGGCTTGGCGATGCAGCCGCCTTCCGCGCGCTCAGCGCCGCGGAGGTCGCCGAGCGATGCCGCTCACCGCGCTTCCGCGCCGGCGCCCTCATGCGCGATGCCGCCACCGTCCAGCCCGCTCTCCTGGCCCGCGGACTGCGCCGGGTGGTGGGCGAGATGGGCGCCGCCATCCACGAAGGGACGCGGGTCGAGCGCGTCCGCGACGGACCCGGCGGCCGCCTGCGCGTGCTCACGCCGCACGGCGAGGTGACGGCCCGGAGGGTCGTGCTTGCCGTGAACGCCTGGGCCGCGGGCTGGCCGGACGCGCGCATGCGCCTCCTCGCCTGGGGCAGCTTCATGGTTCGCTCGGAGCCGATTCCCGACCTCGTCGCCTCGGAGCTGGGCTGGACCGGCGGCGAGTCGATCGTCGACGCCCGCTTCAGCGTCCACTACCTGCACGTGACCCGCGACGGGCGCATCGCGATCGGCGCCGGCGGTGGGCGGCCGGGCTACGGCGGACGCATCGGCTCATCCTTCACCGATGACGTTCCGTCGGCGCGCCGCGCAGCCTTTGCCTTCCGCTGGCTCTTCCCGCAGCTTCGGGATGTGCGCCTGACCGATGCGTGGGGCGGCCCGATCGACATCAGCGCCGATCACCTGCTCCACGTCTGGTCGACCCGCGGCGGTCGTCTTCACGTCGCCGCGGGCTACTCCGGAAACGGCGTGGCGCCATCGCATCTCGCCGGGCGCATCCTCGCCGCGTTGGCGCTCGATTCGGACGAGCCGATCACGCGCCTGCCGGTCGTGGGCCGCAGCCGCATCTTCCCGCCCGAGCCGTTCCGCTACGTCGGCGCGCGCCTCGTCCGCGGCGCCATGATCCGGCGCGAGGACGCCGAGCAGGCCGGCCGCCGCCCGCATCGGCTCCTGCGCGAGCTCAGCGGCCTCCCGCGACGCCTCGGCTACCACCTCGGACCCGACCGCTGAGACATCGCCCCGGTTCCTTGACATCTTGATGCCTGGGGGTGATGCTGTGATGCATGCGTACCACGATCAGGATCGACGACCAGCTGTTGACCGAGGCCAAGGCGCGGGCCGCGCGCTCGGGCACGACGCTGAACGCCGTCGTCGAGGACGCACTGCGGGAGGCGTTCGCGCGTCGCAGCCATACCGGGCGGGGGCAGGTTGAGCTGCCGACCTTTGCGGGCGGCCGGCTGCGCCCCGGCGTGGACCTCGACGACAGTGCGGACCTGCTCGAGCGGATGGAGGAAACCGGCTCCTGATCCTCCCCGACATCAATGTGCTGGTCCACGCGTTCCACGAAGGAGCGCCGGACCATGTGCGCTACCGGGACTGGCTGACGGCGGCCGCGGAGTCAGATGCTCCGCTGGCCGTGTCCGATCTGGTCCTCAGCGGCTTCATCCGCGTCGCGACCCATCCACGGATCTTCTCGCCACCGGCACCGATCGATGAGGCGATCGCCTTTGCCATCGCCCTGCGGACGCAGCCCAACGCCGTCGCCGTGATCCCTGGCGCGCGCCACTGGGAGATCTTCGAACGGCTGTGCCTGGCCGTGGGCGCCAAGGGCAACCTCGTCCCCGACGCGTACCTCGCTGCGCTGGCCATTGAGTCGGGGAGTGAATGGATCACCACGGATCGCGACTTCAGCCGCTTCCCAGGCTTGCGATGGCGCCACCCGCTGGCCGAGCCCTGAGCAACAATGGCCCCTCGAGGCGCCCGTTCGGCGTCCCCGCGACGAAGCCTCGGGCATCCGATCCCCTCGGCCTCGGGCCGGACTATCACGCGCGGCTTCGCGACATACGTTCTGTGCTGCTGACATAGAACGTATGTCGGTGCGTTCGAGCTGGCGCGCTCGGGTTGCAACGTCGCGCCGGCGCGGGTGAGAATGCGGCGATAGCCACGCTGCAAGGCGCGGGCATCGCGACATCTCGGCTACAGCCTCCGCCCTGGAAGCTGACGTTCGGGCGCGCAGCGCTTGCTACCGCACGTGATGCTACCGCCCAGTTGCATACGCTGCGAGGAGGTCCCGCGGCGGAGCTGGCTGCCACGTTCAGTGGCCGGTTGGCGCGGAGCAGTTCCGGCCCCACACGCTGTATCCGGCGCGCCAGCTGACCATCGGTCCCGGACCGGTCGAGGGCCTGGCCTTCGGCGCCGACGGATCGATCCTGGCCCGCAGCGCCGTCGAGCTGGCCGCGCCGACCAGCGTCAGCGCCTACGCGGTGGCCGTCATCAACGGCGTCGAGTACGTCCTCATCGGCGAGGGTGAGCTGGCCGGGCGCTGGGTGCAGGTAGCGCGGGTGACCCGCATCGGTCCATAGCGGCGGTCAGCTGACTACCCCGGGAAGATGCGCCGCAGGCGCCGGTACGCGCGCGAGGCGGAGCTCACGGTTGGCGGGGCGGACTCCCGACGGAGGCGCGATCCGACGACCTGCCGCTGTGGTGGCCACGCTTCCTCTGGGACCGGTTCGTTCGACTGGTCGGCCACGGGCTCCGATTCTGTGCTGTCGCGATCCTCTGTCTCGGGCGCACCTTGCTGACGCGCGGGCTCCGGCGCGGGTTCCGATTCCTGCTCATCCCGCGGGCGGGAGAGGGCATCCAGGGCAGCCAGCGCCTCGTCGAGTTCCTGCGAGCCTGGGAAGCCTGGCGCTGTGCCCTCGGGGTCCGCTGGTTGGCCTCGACCGCCGCCGTGCGCGGCGACTTCGATCTCCTCCGCCGCGTCCGGCGGGTCGATCGGGGCCGCCTCGGGTGGCGGCTGCAGGCGATTCTCCACCGGGAAGCCGCCGAGCCACAGCATTGTCTCCTCGTCCTCGACCGCACTCGGCTTCGAGTCCCCCTGTTCAGGCTCCGGCTCTCCGAGGGCCGGCTCAGCGGCAGTCGGCTCAGGGGCATCTGGCTCAGCCGTATCCACCTCGGCGGGCGTCGGCTCGGCAGCAACCGGCGGCGGGCCGCTGTCGATGACCGGTTCGTCCGCGATGGCATCGGTCGTGAAGAGCTCTTCCTCGCTGAGCCAGTCGACGTCACCGATGCTTGCCGTGTATCGCTGATCGGTCCCGGTCGGCGCTGCCGGAGACTCGGTTTCCATCGGCTCCGCATCGGTGCCAGCCTGTTCCACCGCAGGCTTCGCCTCGGCTTCGGCGGCGATCGGTTCCGCCTCGGCCTCCGTATGGGCATCTGCCTCGACAGTCGCGGCCTCAGGCTCGGGCTCAGCTTGCTCCGCCAGGTCCTCAGGTCCAGGCTCGGCCTTGCCTGCATCGGGCTCTGCTTTGGCATCGGGCTCAGGCTCGGGCTCGATCTCGAGCTCCTCCGCCACCTCATCGGTCTCGTCCGCGATCGGCTCAGGCGCGACGGCAGCGGCGGGCTCGATGCTCGACGGCTCGACCTCGGCATCCGGCTCGTGATCGGTGGCCACCTCGGGGGCCTCGGCGGGCTCGGCAGCGGTGTCCTCCTCCGCCACCGGGACCTCTTCGGCGACGGGAAGCTCGCGAGGGAGCGCCGCCTCGCCGGCCACCTCGCTCCACGAGTCGCGCAACCCGGCCAGCGCCTCGGCGGCGTCGCGCGCGCCCGGCAGCTCGGGGTCGCTCGGATCCTCGGCGCGCGCCAGCGCCTCGGCGAAGTTCTCGACCGCGTCGTGGGGGCCGCGGGCGCGTCGCCGGCGGGCGTGCTCCTCTTCCTCCTCGGATGGCTCGGATGGCGCGGGCGGCTCGGATGGCTCGGTCGGCTCGGACTGCGCTGCATCCACCTCCGTCGAGGGAGCCTCGGGAGCCGGGGCGGCCGGCATCACGCGGCGCTCCTCGACCGGTGGGAGCGGCGATGTCGCGTACGAGGCGGATGGCATCGGTCCACCCATCGGCAGACGGAGGTCCATGCGGGCTTCCAGCAGATCGACCCGAGAGCGCAGCGACGCCACCTCGCCACGCGCTTCGCCGAGCGCCAGCAGCGCCTGGCCATAGCGCTCGGTCAGGCCGCGGAACTCGGTCAGCAGCTCACGGAACGGAGAGGCCTCCGGCTGATCTCGGTCAATGTGCCCGCCGTTCGTTGGCGGCGGAACCTCCGCGACCGGCGCCGGACGCGGCTGGAGGAAGACGCGCATGCCGGCCTCGCCCTCGGGGGTTCCCGCCAGGACGCCGCGCGCGAGGAGCTCCCACACGCGCTCCGTCGGCACGCCCAGGACCGATGCCGCCTCGGTGACCGAATAGCCTTCCATCAGGGCCGCTAAGGGTAGCGCGTCCTCCGCTCAGCCGATGAGCTCGTCGAGCGCCTCCACCAGGCGGTCGACCTCGTCGATGGTGTTGTAGTGCACCAGACCGATGCGCAGCAGCCCGCCAGCATCGTCCAGGCCGATCGCGCGCACCAGCTCCCAGGCGTAGAAGTCGCCGTCCCACGTGCTGATGGCGCGGCTGGCGAGGTGCTGGGCGATCCGGCGTGGGTCGTGTCCGGGGAGCGTGACCGAGAAGGTCGGCACGCGCTCGTCGATGCGGTCGGGATCGGCGATGCCGTGGATCCGCAGGCCGGGGACCGTCGCCAGCCGCTCGAGCGTGCCGGCTGACAGCCCACGCTCATGCGCCCGGATCGCGGCCATGGCGGCGTGGAGGCGGGTCCGGCGGCTGGCGCGAGCGTCGGAGTCTCCGTACGCGGCGCCGAGCGACTCGAGGTAGCCGAACGTGCCGAGCAGGCCGGCCAGGGCCTCGTGGTTCTGGGTGCCCATCTCCCACTTGCCGGGCAGCGCCTCTCCGGCCGGTCGCACACGATAGGCCGTGAGGCGCTCGAGGAGATCCCGGCGGCCGTAGAGCATGCCGAGGTGCGGCGCGAAGAACTTGTACGGGCTGGTGACGAGCAGATCGGCCCGCAGCGCCGAGACGTCGATCGGCATGTGCGGTGCGGCGTGGACCGCGTCCACGTAGGCGATGGCACCGACCGCGTGAGCAGCCTCGATCACCCGCCCGACATCGGTGATGGTGCCGAGCGCGTTCGAGGCGAGGCCGATGGCGACCACCTTCGTGCGCGGCGAGAGCGCCTTGTCGAGCCCCTCGAGGTCGAGGGTCGTCCCATCCGGCGCGAGCTCGAGCCAGCGGACCGTCGCCCCGCGATCCTCGGCCACGGCAAGCCACGGCGCCACGTTGGCATCGTGGTCGAGGCGGGTGACGACGATCTCGTCGCCGGGGCGCAGGTCGCGGCCGATGGCCCGGCTCACGGCGAAGGTGAGCGTCGTCATGTTCGGCCCGAAGGCGATCTCGTCCGGATCGTGGGCACCCAGGAAATCGGCACCGGCCGCGTGGGCCTCGGCGAGGAGCGCATCGGTCTCGACCGATGCGGTGAAGGCGCCGCCATGGTTGGCGTTGCTGCGCTCCAGGTAGTCCGTCATGGCGGCGATGCACTCGCGCGGGACCTGCGTGCCGCCGGGGCCGTCGAGGTCTGCCACGGGCCGGCCGTCGATGGTGCGCGCCAGCGCCGGGAAATGGTCTCGCAGCGCGAGCACGTCGAGCCCGGTCTGCTCTCGGAGGGACGTCATACGGAGCATCGTACGCCGTGGGGTCGCTATCATCGCCACCCGTGAGCACCTCCCTGCGCGTGCCGACGATGCCCGGCCACGACTTCAACCTCCCCGCCGGGCTCGAGGGGCTCGGCGAGCTCGCATACAACCTGTGGTGGAGCTGGACGCCGCGCGCCCAGGCGCTCTTCAGCCGTATCCACTCCAGCGCCTGGACTCGCCACCGCAACCCGATCGCCGTCCTGCGCTACACCGATCACGGCCGATGGGCCGAGCTGGCCGCCGACGAGGACTTCATGGTCGACGCCAGCCGGGTCCTCGACGAGTTCAACCGCTACATGTCGAACGGCACCGAATCGTGGTACGGCGCCTCGCCGCAGCGCGCCCTGCCGGGACCGATCGCCTACTTCTGCGCCGAGTTCGGCATCCACGAGTCGATGCAGATCTATTCGGGCGGCCTCGGCATCCTCGCCGGCGATCACTGCAAGAGCGCCTCGGACGCCGCCCTCCCCTTCCTCGGGATCGGGCTCCTCTACCGGCGCGGCTACTTCCGCCAGCAGATCGACGCCGATGGCCACCAGGAGCACGCCCAGCCCGATCTCGATCCGGGGCAGCTGCCGTTGCGCCGCGCGCGTGGGCGCGATGGGGCCCCGCTCGAGGTGTCGGTCGAGATCGCCGATCGGTCGGTGCACGCCGCGGTGTGGGTCGCGCAGGTCGGCCGCGTCCCGATCCTGCTGCTCGACACAGACATCCCCGCCAACGACCCGTCCGACCGGCCGATCACCCACATCCTCTACGTCCGCGGCCGCGAGATGCGGCTGTGCCAGGAGCTCGTGCTCGGCATCGGCGGCGTGCGCGCGTTGCGCGCCCTCGACGTCGAGCCTGCCGTCTGGCACCTGAACGAAGGGCACTCGGCATTCCTGCTGGTCGAGCGGGCGCGGGAGCTCGTGGTGGCCGAGCCCGGCCTGGCCGCAGGGGAAGCGCTTCGCCGGGTCGGTCGCGACGCGGTCTTCACGATCCACACCCCGGTGCCCGCGGGCAACGAGGTCTTCGGACGAGATCTCGTGGCGCACGCCCTGGCCGGATGGTTCGAGGCCGTCCGCAGCGAGCCGCCCGCGCTGCTCGAGCTGGGACGCGGCCACACCGACGACCCGAACGCCCCGTTCGACATGACCGCGTTCGTCCTGCGCCATGCCACTGACGCAAACGCGGTGTCGCAGCTCCACGGTCGCACCGCGACCGAGACGTGGCAGGCGCTCGCCGGCCACCCGGTCGACGCCATCACCAACGGCGTCCACGTTCCGACCTGGCTCGGGCGCCCGGTTCGGCGCCTGGTCCAGCGCGCGCTCGGCGTGCCGCTCGGCGTCGACATGAACGGGCCGGAGCCGCTCGCCACGCTGGGCGAGATCGACGGCGAGGAGCTGTGGGCCGCGCATCAGCAGCAGAAGCGCGAGATGGTCGGCTTCCTCGAGGGGCGGCTGGCGCGCCAACTGGCTCGGCATGGGGAGGCCCCGACCACCCTCCGATCGGTGCGTGGCGTCCTCGACCCCGACGCGCTGACCATCGGCTTCGCGCGCCGCTTCGCGACGTACAAGCGTGCCGACCTCCTGTTCCGCGACGAGGAGCGCCTGTCGAGCATCGTGTCGTCGCAGGATCGACCGGTGCAGGTCGTGATCGCCGGCAAGGCGCACCCCGCCGATCGGCCCGGCCAGCAGGTGATCCAGCACATCTTCTCGCTGTCGCGCTCGGATCGGCTCCACGGGCGCGTGTTCATCGTCGAGGACTACGACATGCGCATTGCGCGCTTCCTGGTCGGCGGCGTCGACATCTGGCTCAACAATCCTCGAAGACCGATGGAGGCCTCCGGCACCTCCGGCATGAAGGCGGCGATCAACGGGATCCCATCGGTCTCGATCCTCGACGGCTGGTGGGACGAGGGCTTCAACGGCTCGAATGGCTGGGCGATCGGCGATCGGCGGCCCGACGGCGATGACGCGGCCCAGGACGCGGCCGATGCGGGTGAGCTGTATCGGCTTCTCGAGGATGAGATCGCGCCACGCTTCTTCGATCGGTCGGATGGCGTCCCGCTGGCCTGGGTCGAGACGATGCGTGCCTCCATGCGCGCCGCCCTGTGGCAGTTCAGCACGGCACGCATGCTCAGCGAGTACGTCGACCGGCTCTACCTCCCCGCCGTGAGGATGCCCCTCGAGGTGTGACCGCACGGTTGGTGGCGGTCCCGCGACATCTATCGACCGAATCTGTCAACGGGCCTGATGGGGGCGTCGTGGCGCCGATCTATCCCTGACACGGTGGCGTGCGAGCGCACGGTGGGCTCCTCCACGACAGCCAGCTGCGCATAGACCGCGGATCCGCGACGTGGGAGCCGCCTCGCGTCGATTCTCGCCGATAGATCGCCACCCACCGGCCGGGGCGTGCGTACGGCTGTGGTTGGACCGATGGATCGGGCCACGCGGAGCACGCGGGGATCTCCGGTTGCACCCCGCGACACTAAAGTCGAACGAACCGTCGCTCTCCCGTCGCCTGTTCCACCGCGTGCAACCCAGGACGTGTGAGCCCGCCGTCCTTCGGAATTGGTGTCACCCGGTGCAACGGCACGGCACGCGACGACGCGACGGCGCGCGGCACGCAACAACGCTACGGCAGGTAGTTCCGGGGGTTCTCCCACACGCCGTGGTGATTCACGGCGAAGTGGACGTGGCAACCGGTCGAGTGGCCAGTGCTGCCCTCGTAGCCGATGACGTTCTCGCTCGTCACGATCGTGCCGGGCGAGACGACCACGTTCGGCTGCATGTGCCAGTACCAGGTCTGGATCCCGTTGCCATGGTCGACGACCACGCCGAAGCCGGTGTCAAAGGGCAGCAGCGGCTGGCCGGAGGCGACCACCACGCCCGCGCCGGCGGCGTAGATCGGGGTGCCGCAGCCGTTTGCGAAGTCGATCCCGGCGTGGAAGTGCGGATAGTAGGTCCCGCGATACGTGTACGGCGGCTCGAGCACGAATGACGTCGGGCCCCACTCCTGGGTCACGTGGAAGGCGCGCTCCGGCCAGCGGAATCCATAGGCGGACATGCGGTTGGCCGCCTCGGCCGCGGCACGCGCGGCTGCGTCGCGGGCTGCCTGCTCGCGGGCGCGTTGGGCGGCCTCTGCCGCGGCCCTGCGCTTCGCC
>JBOGSW010000046.1:0-12833 GCA_050695815.1 Candidatus Limnocylindria bacterium
CGCCGAACCACCTCGGCCGTCTCCTCGTCCGGACCGTGGCCCGGCTCCGAGCCGGGACCGGCGAAGGTCCCGAACTGCCGGTCGCCGGCGTCACCCAACCCGGGCACGATGTACCCGCGCTCGTTGAGGTGCGAGTCTAGTGCGGCCACGTGGATGTCCACGTCCGGGTGGGCGGCCGAGAGCGTGGCGACCCCCTCGGGCGCCGCGATGAGCGACACCTGCTTCACCCGAGCGGCGCCCCATTGCTTGAGGATGTCGACCGTCGCCGCGGCCGACCCGCCGGTGGCGAGCATGGGATCCAGGATCAGGCAGACCTGGACGGTCGCTGCATCGGGCAGCTTGTTGTAGTACTCGACCGGCTTGAGCGTGCGCTCGTCGCGGTAGAGGCCGATGTGCCACACCTCGGCGGTCGGCAGCAGCTCCAGCATGGCGTCGACCATGCCGAGCCCGGCGCGCAGGATCGGGATCAGCCCGACCCTCGGCTCCAGCCGGGCGGCGTCCATCGGCTCCAACGGCGTCTCGATCGGCTCCGGACGCGTATCGAGGTCGGCCATGGCCTCGTAGCCGAGCAGCCAGGTTAGCTCTCGAACCAGCTCGCGGAACTTCTTCGGCTCGGTCGTCTTGTCGCGCAGGATCGCGAGCTTGTGCGCCACCAGCGGGTGTCCGCTGACGTGGAGCGAGACGGGCGAGCGGGCATCTGGCATCGGCGCCGATTCTAGCGGGCGCCCGATCGGCACAATGCACCGATGCGACCCTTGCTGCCGCCGCTGCCGATCGCCTTCATCGCGTTCGGGATGCTGTGGGGAGCGTGGCAGGCGGTGCTGCCGGATCTCGCCGGTCACTACCGGCTCACGACGGGGCCGCTCGGCCTGATCCTGACGGCCGGCTTCGCCGCCTCGCTGCCGGTCATGCTCCTCTCGGGGCGCATCCTCGACCGTGTGGGACCCGGCCGCGGGATTGCCGTGGCCGGGTTCGCCATGGCGGCAGGCGTGCTCCTCGTCGCCGTCCTGCCGCCTCTCCCGCTGCTCGTGCTGGCGGTGGTGGTGTGGGCCGCGAGCAGCGGCTCGTTCGACGTCGCCATCAACGCGGCGGCCATGGCCGACCCGCTCTGGAGCCGCCCGGCCCGTCTCACCCTGCTCCACGCGGCCTTCAGCGCCGGTGGGCTGGCCGGGGCGCTGGCCGGTGGCGCGGTGCTCGGCGCCGGCCTCTCCTTCGCCCTGGTCTACCCGGTCCTGGCGGTCGCGATCGTCGGCGCCTCGCTGCTGGCGCTCACCTCGACGTGGCGCACACCGCCCGGCGCGGGTTCGGTGCCCCGCGCCATCGCCATGGCCATGCTGCCGCTCGCTGCGCTGGTTGGTCTCGCCCTGCTGGCCGAGGGCTCGATGGAGACGTGGTCGGCCATCTACCTGCGCGACGTGCTCGGCGCCGCGGCCTTCGTGGGCGCACTCGGCCCGGCGGCCTTCCACGCGGCCATGCTCGTTGGCCGGCTCGTCGGTGCGGGCGTGGCAGGCACGCTCGGGGCTTCAGCCACGCTCTTCGTCTCTGGGCTCATGGTGGTCGCCGGCATGAGCGTGGCGCTCGCCGTGCCGGTGGCCGGCCTTGCGATCCCCGCCATGGCCGTCGCCGCGCTGGGCATCTCGTTCGCGGTCCCGGTGGTGGTGAGCCTGGCCGCGCGTCGAGCGGGCGCGTACGCCGGCCGCGCCGCGTCGTACGTCCTCACGCTGGGGTACGCGGGCTTCCTGGTGGGTCCGTCGCTGGTGGGGATCATCGGCGAGCTCGCGGGCCTGCGGGTGGCGCTCGCCGTCGTGCCTGTTGCCGCCGCGGTGATCGCGCTCGCCTCGCGCGCCCGACTCGTGCGTGGCTGACGGCACGCGTCCTGCGGTGATCGGCCTCGCAACTACCTGCGGTGGCGGCATGCTGCTAGGCTATCCATCCTGCACGACCCAATCGCGCACGGACCGTGTGCCCAGCCCGTCGCTCGGATCCGCACCAGGAGGTCTCGAGAAGCATGGTCTTCGGATCAAAGCGTGAACCCAAGCCGGACAGCCTCTCGCGCGAGGACGTGGTCGGGAACCTGTATCCGGATAGTCTGACGAGTGAGGTCGACGTGGCTCAATCACCCAGCGAGTTCCGCCGTGACGAGCGCGGCAACGAGAGCGTGATAGATCCCCACGCTCGATTCAACGGCAAGTACGTCAGCGACCGCGACCTGCGGATCGAGGGCGAGGCACAGGGCGAGATCGAGTGCCAGGGCACCCTGATCATCAGCCCGCAGGCACGCGTGCGCAGCGCGATCAAGGCCCACAACGTGATCGTCAACGGCGATTACGAGGGTGACGTCGACTGCGGTGGGCGCTTCGAGATCGGCTCGACCGGTCGCGTGAAGGGCGCCATCAAGACGCAGGTGCTGGTGGTCAAGGAGGGCGCCCACTGGGAGGGCGGCGTGACGATGACCCGCGAGCCGGGGGCGCGACCGACCGCTCCCGCGCCGGGCGCCGGCCAGCCGGCCACCCCACGAGCGGGCGGCCAGGGCGGCGAATCGGGCGGCTCGGGCGGCTCGGGCGGCTCGGGCGGCAGCATCTTCAGCAAGGGCGAGCGCGAGGGAGCGCAGTCCGGCAATGAGCAGCGCGAGGGCCAGCCAGCCCGCCAGGGCAGCGGCAGCGGCGGCGGCTGACCGCCGCCGATCCTGACCCGCCTCGGTGAGCCGAAGCCGCCGGTCCGCCTCCTCCGCGCCCCCGGTGCTGGTCGAGGTGACGCGCGGCGGCCGAGTCGAGTCGGTCCATCGCGGGTCGATCGTCGTGGTGGCGCCCGACGGCGCGTCGATCACGTCGCTCGGCGATCCGGAGCAGTTCATCTTCCTGCGCTCGAGCGCCAAGCCGTTCCAGCTCGCCCCGTTCATTGCGTCCGGTCGATTCGACGAGTACGAGCTCGGAACCGAGGCGCTCGCCATCATGGCGGCCAGCCACAGCGGCGAGGATCGACACGTTCGCCTGGTGCAGGAGATCCTGCGCCGCGCCGGACTGACGAGCGCCGTCCTCCAGAACGAGATCCATCCGCCGTACGACCCCGAGACGGCGCATCGGCTCATTCGTGACGGCGAGACGCCGACCGTGCTGCGTGGCAACTGCTCGGGCAAGCATGCCGGCATGGTGCTCTTCGCCAAGGCCTCGGGCTGGCCGATCGACACCTACTGGCACCCCGACCATCCGGTTCAGCGTCAGGCGCTCGAGACGGTGTCGGCGCTCTCCGACGTGCCGATCGAGGAGATCGCCACTGCCACCGACGGCTGCGGCGTGGTCTCCTTCGGGTTGCCGCTGCGCGGGCTGGCGGTGGCCTTCGCCCGCCTGGCCGATCCGTCGGCCGTTGCCGACCCGCCGCTGCGCTCGGCGCTGGCGCGGATCCGCGACGCGATGATGGCGAATCCGGAGCTCGTCGCCGGGGAGCGGCGCCGTATCGACACGGCCCTCATGCGGGCCTACCCGCAGCGGATCGTCAGCAAGGGCGGCGCCGAGGGCGTGCTGGCCATGGGCCTGCCGCCGGGGGCGCTCCCGAATGACGCACCCGCAGGCGATGGGCCGATGGGGATCGCGGCCAAGATCGAGGACGGCAACCTGGCGCGGCGCGGTGGTGACGCGACGGCCATCGAGATCCTGCGCCAGCTCGGCCTCGTCACCGACCCGTTGCCCGGTCACCTGGTCGAGTACGAGGCACCACCGATCGTGGACCCACGTGGCGAGCGCTCGGGCGACGTGCGCGCCGTCTTCCGCCTCGCCTGAGACGATCGCCGTTGCCGGCCGTTGCCGGCCGTTGCCGGCCGTTGCCGGATTTCGCCCCATGAAGGTATCTGCGAAGCAGCCGGATCTCCATCGCCGATGCGGTCACCCGCCGCAACAGGCGACCATCTAACGGCCGATTTCGAGGTCTTGATCGCCGCTACCGTCACCCGGTGAAGTCGGTTTCGGCGCCGCATTCCGCCGATTGATTCACAGCCTCCAGGGGGTGAAACGACGCGACGGTCCCTCAGCCGAGGGCGCCGCGCACCAGCTCCGCGAGGCGCATGAAGATCGGCGCCAGGACGAGCGCCGGCAGGAAGTTCGCCACGCGCACCGCCTTGAGGTCCAGGAGGCGCAGGGCCACGGCCAGCAGGATCACGCCGCCGGCCGAGGTGACGGCCAGGATGGTGGCCGCGTCCATCGCGTCGCGCAGGAGGAAGGCACCGCCCGCGATCCCGCCCTGGACGACGAACACGGTGATCGCCGCCAGGGCGACCCCGGGGCCGAGGGCGGCCGCGAAGGCGATGCTGGCGACGCCGTCGAGGAGCGACTTCACGGCCAGGAGGCTGGTGTCGCCGTCGAGCCCGTTGGCGAGCGAGCCCAGGATCGTGAGCGGGCCGACGCAGAAGACGAGGCTGGCGGTGACGAAGCCCTCGGCGATCCGGCTCGGCCGGTCGCCACGAGCGAGCCGCCGCTGAAACCAGCCTCCGAGCCACTCCAGTCCGTCGTGCAGGCGTAGCAGCTCGCCGATCGCGACGCCCAGCAGGATCGCCGCCAGCACCGCGAGGTCATCGCCGGGCTGCGCCACCGGATCGGCCAGGACCCCGAGCCCCATGCTCACGCCGAGCAGCATGGTGAACAGGCCGAGGCCGGTGGTCAGGCTCTCCCGCATGCGCGGGGGCATACGCGCGCCGACCAGGAGGCCGATGGCGGTGCCTGCCAGGACGGTCGCGACGTTGAGAAGCGTACCGCTCAGGAACACCGATCAGCTTCGGGTGACATGGAGCATCCCGCGCAGGCTACCCGCCGGCGCCGGAGGGCGTCGCCTGTCCCGTCGCCTGCCCCGTCACCGCCAGGCGCCGCAGGCCTTCGGCGCGCAGGCCATCCAGCAGCGTCGTCAGCTCCTCGTTCACGCTGGCCGCGCCGCCGCCGAAGCGGCCCCGCTCGATGAGGCACAGCGCCAGCTGCATCGGGAGACCGAGCTGGCGCAGTCGATCGGACGCCTCCTGCTGGAGGGCGGAGGCGTCCGCGGCGCCGTCTCGAGCGGCGAGGGCGGCGCGGAGCGAGAGTCGGACAGCGTCGATCACCCGTCCGCGCGCCGGTGCGGCCTCGGCGCGGGCGATCGCCGCGCGGGCATCGGCGTCTCCGGCCCAGATCGCCGCGCGGGCGGCGAGGACGAGGGCGTCGTGGAGGAAGACGTCGACCGCACCGACGGCACCCGCCTCGGCGAGCTTCCGCGCCTCATCGAAGCGCGAGTCGCAGAATGCCACCCACCCGCGCGCCTGGTGCACGACCGCCAGGGTCTGCGCATCGGTGGCCGGGTCGAACGGCTCGAGCGCGGCGAGCGGCGCGTCCGCGGGCACCTCGCCGCGCAATGCGCGCAGCACGCACAGGGTCACCGCGAAGTCGATCCGGGTCGAGGTGGCCATCGGCTCCTCCTCGAGGCCGGCGAGGGTCTCGACGGCAAGGTCCCAGTGGCCGGTGTCGACGCCCGCCGCCCCGACGACGTCGGCGAGCTGGAGCATCCAGTCGCGCATGCCGAGCTCCTTGGCCAGCTCCATGCCGCGGCGCGCCTCGTCGAGGGTCGCGGCCGGATCGTCGGTGATGAGCAGCCAGGCCAGGTTGTTTCGGGCCCGGAGCTCCGTCGCCAGCATCCCGGCAGTCCCGGCCTCGTCGATCGCGCGCCGCACGTCCTCGATGCCACGTGGCTCCCCCAGGAGCATGCGCGCCGTCCCGCGCGTGACGAGCGCCTCCATCCCGATCCTCCGCAGGCCGAGACGCTCGGCGCCGGCGAGCGCGCGACCCGCCCAGTCGACCGCGTCGGCGTGCGACCCGCGCAGCATGTGCGCCCTCGCCAGCTCCCCCGCAAGCTCGATCGACGCGGGGTCCTTGGGGTGGCTCGGACCCTCGCCGAGCGCGAGGGCGAGCTCGGCCATCGCATCGTCGTTGCGCTGCGTCATGAGGAGCAGGCTGACGAGTCGGGCGCCGGCGCGCGCACGCAGGGCGAGATCGGATTCGCGCTCGGCGTCCGCGAGCAGCTGGCGCAGGTGCGACTCGGCGAGCTCGAAGCGCGCGGCCGATCGCGCGGCGGCCGCCGCCTCCTCGCGCAGCGCCATCGTCTCGATGGGGCTGCGGCAGATCTCGATCGCGCGCTCGAGGTGGGTCAGTGCCCGATCCGGCGCGTGGACCGCCACGGCACGCTGGGCGGCGCGCATGAGCGCGGCACTCGCCGCCGAGGCCACGACATCGGCATCGTCGGCCGCAGGGTCCGCCTCGTGCGCCGCGACGAGATGCGATGCCGTGGCCTCGATCAGCTCGTCATCGTCGACGCCGGCGAGGTGGCGGGCGGCCGCCAGGTGCAGCGCGCGGCGCTCGTGACGCGAGAGGGTCCGATACGCGACGTCCCGCACCAGCTCCTGCGAGAAGCTGAGCTGGCCGCGGCCGGGTGAGCGTGGCTCGTCGTCGACCACCAGCATGCCGCGGCTGATCAGGGTCGCGGTCGCCTCCCGGATCGCGCCAGGGTCGTCTCCGCTGACCGCGAGCAGCGCGTCAGGTCGGAATCGGCGCCCGAGGACCGCCGCGGCGAGGAGGAGGCCGCGCTCTTCACTCCCGAGAGCGTCGATCCGCGCACCGATCAGACCCTGCAGCGACGGAGGCAGCGTCCGGGCGTCGGTCGCCGCCGCGATTCCGTCGGCCTCGCGGTCGCGCAGCATCCTGACCATCTCCACCGCGTACAGGGGCATGCCCTCGGCGCGCTTCAGAACGGCGCGACGCATCGGGGGCTCGAGGTCGTGGGCCAGGCCCTCGAGCAGCTCAGCCATCGCCTCGGGTGGCAGGGGGTCGAGGTGCAGGGCGGTGTAGGCACGAACCATCGACCCCCAGGTCGGGCGGCGCGCGAGGAGCTCGGGGCGAGCGAGGGTGATGATCAGGATCGGGCGATCGCGCGACCAGCCCGCCACGTGCTCGACGAAATCGAGGACGCCATCATCGGCACGCTGGAGATCCTCGAACACGAGGATGGCCGGGGCGCGTTCGGCGACATGCTCGAAGAACCTACGCCACGCCGCGAAGAGCTCTTCGCGGACGTACTCGCCCGATTCGTCCGGCACGAGCAGCGTCGCCAGCCGCGGCTCGAGCCAGGCGCGCTCGGCGTCGTCGCGCACGAACTCGGCGAGGCCGGCCGAGAGCCGCCGGAGGGCGATCTCGCGCTCCTCGCCCTCCGAGATCCGCAGGCGCGCCCGGACCATCTCGGCGAGCGGCGCGAAGGGCGGCCCGTCGCCGTACGCGGGTGGGCGTCCTCGGTGGCCATGGACCACGTCGGGAAGGGCGTCGAGATATGCCATGAGCGCGCCGACCAGCCTGCCCTTGCCCACTCCCGACTCACCGACGATGGATACCAGCCGGCAGCGCCCGTCGGCGGCCACGCCGTGGTAGGCCTCGGTCAGCATCCTCAGCTCGGCCTCGCGGTCGACGAAGGATGGACCGTCGACGGTCGACGCCTCCGCACTCATAGACGCCCGCGTCCCGAGCGCGTGCCAGGCTCGCACCGGGCGCGACTTGCCCTTGAGCCGATGGTTCCCGGCCGCCTTCAGCTCGAATGTCGAGCCGATGACGCCGCGGGTCGCATCGGTGACGAGCACCTCCCCCGGTCCGGCCGCCGACTGGAGCCGCGCGGCCGTGTTGACGAGGTCGCCGGCCACCATGCCCTGTCC
Organism: Candidatus Limnocylindria bacterium; assembly: GCA_050695815.1. Lineage (GTDB taxonomy): Bacteria > Chloroflexota > Limnocylindria > QHBO01 > QHBO01 > JACDBZ01. Next base: position 7,706 of record JBOGSW010000046.1, read on the forward strand.
CACGGCCCCCAGCGTGACCGCAGCCTCGCCGGTCGCCACGGCCGCCCGCGCCGACAGCCCGCGGTCCGCGGCCGCACCCCCCAGGCGTGCCACCGTCCCGACCAGCTCGAGCGCGGCCGTGACCGCCCGCTCGGCGTCGCCCTCGTGCGCGATCGGCGCCCCCCACACGGCCATGACGGCATCGCCGATGAACTTCTCGAGCGTGCCGCCATGGCGGGCGACGACCGAGCGGGATTCCTCGAAGTACCGGGCGAGGAGCTCTCGGACCTCCTCGGGGTCGAGCTGTTCGGCCAGCGCGGTGAAGCCGACGAGATCGCAGAACAGGACCGATACCAGCCGGCGCTCCGCGACAGGCCCGCGCGGGCCGGCGGGCGGAGGCTCGTCACCCGCGGCCTTCGGAAGCGTGTGGCCGCACGCCGTGCAGAAGCGCAGGCCCGGCGTCAGCCCCGCCCCGCAGTTGGGGCAGAGGAGCGCCAGCTGGCCCCCGCACGAGCCGCAGAAGCGTGCCCCCGCGTGGTTCGCGAACCCGCAGTCCGGGCAGCGCATATCGGCCCTCGACGGCTCAGAGCGAGTCGCCGTCCTCCTCCTTGTGCACCACCTGGCCGGTCACGTGCCCCTCCTGGACGGTGATCGAGCGCATGATCTTCTTCGCCATCGTGTTCTCGTGGTTGAGGATGAGCGTCACGATGTGCGGGTCATGGGGAAGGTTGACCACGCCACCCACGATCCCCGGATCATCCTCGTCCATGCCCGGAAGGCCCCTCATCGCCTTGTGAGGCTTGTGGACGTAGTACTCGGCCTCGCGGGTGCTGCTCTTGAACTGGGCATAGTTCACCGTGAACGGCGCGCTCAGAAAGGCCTGGATCACCGGATTCGCCAGTGCCGCATCGTTGAACCACTGCTCGTCGTTCAGCTGGACCCAGCTGTTGAAGCCCTCGCTCGGCCCGTAGGGGCCCGACGCGCCGGGTGGGAACTCGTCGTACCTGGCCTCCTCGTCGAACGCACCGGAATTCTTCGCGGACATCGATCCCGTCTCCTCCGTTGGTGTCGAGCGATCATATGCTCGCCCGATCGGCATGCCTAGACCCGGCCTGGACCCGGGGGAGGCGGGACGGCGATCGCAGCGAGGCTGCTACGATCGAGGTGGAGATGAACGAAGCCACGAGCGAGAATCGACCGATGCGCGTCCGGATGGCGCCGAGCCCGACCGGGCCGCTGCACATCGGTACCGCTCGCACCAGCCTCTACAACTACCTGGCCGCCCGACATGCCGACGGCACCTACGTGCTGCGCATCGAGGACACCGATGCGGCTCGCAGCACGGTCGAGTTCGAGACGGACATCATCGACAACCTGCACTGGCTGGGGATCAGCTGGGACGAAGGCCCGCAGGTGGCGGGGGGCGACGAGCTCGGCCCGTACGCGCCGTACCGGCAGAGCGGCCGGATGGAGCTCTACGCGCGGGAGTCGGATAGGCTGCTGGCGTCGGGTGCCGCGTATCGGTGCTGGTGCACCCCCGAGGAGCTCGAGGCCGTCCGCAAGCAGCAGGAGGCGGCGAAGGAGCCGCCCCGCTACAACCGGCGCTGCCTGGGCCTGGCCGATGCGGAGCGCGCCGCATTCATCGCCGAGGGTCGCCCATCGGTCATTCGCTTCAAGGTCAGCCCGGAGGTCATTCGCTTCGACGACCTGGTGCGGGGCGAGGTCGAGTTCGACAACGCGCTGCTGGGCGACTTCGTGATCGTGCGCAACGACGGGATGCCGCTCTACCACTTCGTGGTGGTCGTCGACGACGAGGCGATGGAGATCAGCCATGTCATCCGCGGCGAGGATCACCTCTCCAACACGCCGAAGCACATCGCCCTCATGCGGGCGCTCGGCTACGCGGAGCCGATCTTCGGGCACATCCCGCTCATCCTCAACGCCGATCGCACGAAGATGAGCAAGCGCAAGTCACAGACGTCGATCACCGCGTATCGCGAGGAGGGCTACCTGCCCGAGGCATTCGTCAACTTCCTCGCCTTCCTGGGCTGGTCGCCGGGCACCGAGGAGGAGATCTTCAGCCTCGACCAGCTGGCAGAGCGGTTCGAGATCGGCAGGGTCCACAAGGGCGGCGCCATCTTCGACCGCGACCGTCTCGATCACCTCAACGGCGTGTACATCCGCGCCATGACCGATGAGCAGCTGGCGCTGCGCCTGCGCGCTTGGGTGCCGGAGGCGATCGCCGATGCCGACCTGCTGCGCATGATCCCGCTCATCAAGGAGCGGCTCGTGAAGCTCGGGGACGTGGGTGGGCTCATCGGCTTCGTGTGGGAGCCGGACGAGGTCGTGGCCAGCTGGTACGCGCCCGAGCTGCTCCATCCGAAGAAGGGCGGGCCGCCCGGGGCGCGGGTGGCGCTCGAGGGCGCTCGCGAGGTCCTCGCCGAGCTCGACGACGTGGACTTCAGCGCCGATCTGCTCGAGCAGCGCTGTCGGGAGGCGGCCGACGCGGCCGGCATCAAGGCGGGCGAATTCTTCTCGCCGGTACGCGTTGCCGTCACCGGCCGGACCGTCTCGCCGCCGCTCTTCGCATCGCTCGAGCTGCTGGGACGTGAGCGGTCCCTCGCGCGGATCGACGACGCGCTGGCGAAGCTCACGCAGGAGGCCGCATGACCGATCCGCAGCCGGGCGCGATGGCGCCACGACTCGACGAGCTGATCGACGGCGAGTTCTTGGTGCCGGTCCGCTCGTCGACCGGTGAGATCCCAGATCCCGAGCGCATCGGAGCCGATGCCTTCCGCCACGCCACCGGCGAGGACGGCGAGCGATTCATCGCTGCCTACACCAGCCCCGAGCTGTTCAACGCCTTCGGCCCGCCCGGCAGCGACCACGTGCGCCTCCCCGCGCGCGACCTGTTCGAGCGCGCCGACGATGCGCAGGTCCGGGTGGTGGTCGACCCTGAGGCCCCCTCCCAGGTCGAGGTGGCGGTCGGCGTGCTGCCGTTCCTGGTCGCGGGCATCGACCCGAACCGACCGGATGCGTTGCGGGCGCGCCGGCCGCTCGGCGGGCTGAAACAGCTCGAGGTGCCGGAGCAGGTGCCGGACCCGTTCGGGCGCGAGCTCCGCGCGGCACTGGTCGACCTGCCCCAGGTCGAGCGAGCATGGCTGCTGCGGGCGGGAACCGGCTGGACGGCCGGCATCCAGCTCGGGCCCGACGCCGTCCTGGGCGACTTCGACGCCGTCCGCAACCGCCTGCATGCCGTCGCCACCGAGCATCTCGGCTCACGACGCCTGCTGGCGGTCACCGATCTGCGAGCGGCCGCTCTGCGCGAGATGTACGACGCCACCGCCGCACCGTTCTATGTCCGCGACCACGGGCCGAAGGGCTTCCTGGGGCGCCTCCTCGGCGGCTGACGTTGCACGCGTCCCGTGCGCCCACGTTGAGCTCAGCTCGGGGCGTCTGACCCGGGCGTGAGCACCAGGCGGCCGCGCACATTGCCTGCGCGCAGCCGAGCGTGGGCGGTCGCGACCTCCCGCAGCGGCATCGGCTCCACCTCCCACCGCACGCGATTCCGCGCCGCCAGCCGCACCACGTCCCGCAGGTCGTCGCGCGATCCCCACGCCACGCTCGTCAGCCACGACTCCACCGCCGGCCGGTCGAAGCCGAATGGAAGGCGCCCACCGGCCTCGCCGACCAGCAGCACCAGCCCATCGGGCGCCACGACGTCGGCGGCGTGACCCAGCGTCTCGTCGCTGCCGACGAGGTCGAGCACCACGTCCGCCGCACCGCTCATGGCCTCGAGCGTCATCGCGGGCTCACCGTCGAGGACGCCGACGTCGGCCCCGAGTTCCGCCGCGCGTTCGAGCCGCGCTGGGTCGAGCTCACGAACGGCGACCATCAGCTCGCGGCGCGCGGCCGGCAGGAGACGCAGGTACTGCAGCGCGAACCCTCCGAGCGCGCCGCAGCCGATGAGCAGGACCCGGGCGCCGGCCACCAGCCACGGCTCGGCGCGTCGGACGGCCCGATACGGTGTGACACCCGCATCGGCGAGCGGGGCAGCTCGCACGGGATCGAGCGCTCCGAGGCGAACGAGATGGCGGGGATCGGGCACGATCATGGCTTCGGCGTAGCCGCCATCGGCCTGGAAACCCGGGGCGCGTGAAGACGCGCAGCGCTGCTCGGCGCCCGAGGCGCACTCGCGGCACGCGCCGCATCCCCAGCCGCCGAAGACGATGACCGGGTCGCCGATGGCCAGGCGGGCACGTCGCAACGGTGTCACCGCGTCGGGGCCGATGGCGTCGATGGAGCCGGCCACCTCGTGACCGAGCGTGACGGGCAGCTCGACCCGCGCCTGGATGCCATCGGTGATGTGGAGGTCGGTGTGGCAGACCCCGCATCCGGCGACGCGGACGCGCACCTCGGCGCCGGCCGGTTCGGGCAGCGGGACCTCCTCGAGGCGGAGGCCGTCGCCGGGGGCGTGGAGCCGCGCGGCGAGCATGGCAGTGGGCGCGGCGCCTACGACGTTGGGGCGGCGTCCTCGGCCGCAGCCGGCATCGGCTCCGACAGGGCGCGCATCACCTGGTCGACGAGCGCGTCGGGGTTCACTCGCTCGATGATCGAGCGGACGATGCCATCCCGATCCACCGCGAAGGCGATCGGCTGCGCGACGTTGACGTTGGCACCATCGGCGACCGTATCGATCCCGAGCATCTCGATCGCGCTGCGACGCTCGTCGCTGAAGAGGAGGAACGGCAGCTCCTGCGCCTCCACGAACTCGGTCTGCTGCTGCTCCGAGTCCGCGCTCACCGCGACGACGGCGATCCCGGCCTGGTGGAGCCGCTCGTGGCCCGCCTTGAGCGCCTCGATGGCCTGGAGGCCGCGCTTCCGGGCAGCACCCTTCAGCGTCGGCGCCCCGAAGAAGAGGATCACGGCCGGTTGCTTCGTGACGAAGCTGCGCAGGTTGAGGAGGTAGCCGTCGGTGGCCCGCAGCCCGACCGACGGCAGCGGATCGCCGACCGTCAGCTTCATGCTCATGCGCCGATTGTAGCGGCGCCCAGCCGCAGGCTGCCCTCGGAGGCATGGGCCAGGCCGTCCCGCTCGAGGCCCGCCAGGATCCGGCCCCAGCCCGCATCGTCGAGCACCGGACCGATGC
>JBOGSW010000047.1:0-4265 GCA_050695815.1 Candidatus Limnocylindria bacterium
GCCTGACGATCACCGATGCGAGCCGTCGGGCGGGCGTCTCGCCGGAGACGATGCGTCGCGTGGAGGCGGGCGATCCGGGCATCCAGGTCGACACGCTATGCGCGGTCGGCGAATCCGTCGGGATCGACATCGTCATTCGCACCTATCGCGGAAGGCCCCCGTCGCTCCGCGACTCGGGTCAGCTCGAGTTCGCGGAGATCCTGCAGGCACTCGCGCATCCCTCCTGGAATCCGGACCTCGAGACCCGCGCCGGCGATCACGGCGAGGCCGCTGACATCGGCTTCTTTGGACCGATGGAGATCATTGACGCCGAGATCGACCGACAACTGCGCGACTTCCAGGATCAGCTGCGGCGTAACTTGCGTAAGCGCGACTGGCTCGCCGCACGGCACCAGCGACCGGTCAGGCTGGTCATGGTCGTGGAGGACACGAAGCGGAACCGCGCGGCGATCGAACCACACGGCGCATTCATCAAAACGGTGCTGCCGGCGGGATCTCGCGAGGTGCTCAACGCGCTTCGTGCGGGCACGCCCTTGGGGCGCGATGGACTGCTCTGGATCCGGAGGCGTCACCCGCCTCGCCGGTAGGGTGGGCGCGTCGACTGTGGGTCGATCTATCGACGCAGATTGGCATCAGGGCGGTGCCACGCCGCGGATCCGCGATCTATGCGCAACTGAGCGGCGTGTCGGCGCCGCGGGGGCACTCCCACGCCGAGTGGTGACGGATAGATCGACCCTGGACCGCCCAGATCGCGCCTCGTGCCAGAATCGGTGGATAGATCGCGCCCCCGTGACCACTCGGCGGTGGCGGCCCGCTCATTGGCATCTATCGACGCAGATTGGCATCGGGGCGGTGCCGCGTCGCGTATCCGCGATCTATGCGCAACTGGGCGGCGTGTCGGCGCCTCGAGGGCACTCCCACGCCGCGGGACGAGAGATAGATCGACCCCAGGCCGCCCGGATCGGCCCTTGTGACAAACCCGGTCGATACATCGCGGCTACTCGGCAGTGGGCGAGGGCTCCACGGAACCGGGAGCGGAGCTCGAGGCCGGTGGGTTCGAGGGAAGGGGTATGGGCGTCGCCTCGGGGAACAGGCGCGAGGGGATGCCCAGGAATGAGAGGACGAAGATGAGCACGAAGACACCGATGACGAGCAGGAGCCAGGGCCGGGCGAGGCGGTCGTCGCGGGTGGGCAGCGCGCCGCGGTAGCCGGGCGCGCGCTTCGGTTCGTTGCTCGTCATTCGTTGCTCGTCATTCGGGGCTCGTTATTGGTCGGGTTGAGTCTCCGGGTGGCGGTGGTTCGTATCGGTCCATCTTCGTGCGCTCGACCATGGCCGAGAGGGTCGAGGATGTCTCGGCGGCCGTCGACTTCAGCCGCCCCTCCAGGTCGATCACCGAGCGGCGTGCCGCCGTCACCCGCGCCCGTCCGTGGCGCGTGGCGTGCGTGGCGCTCACGGCGAGCGTCCAGGCGAGGGTTGCCAGCGAGCCGATGACGACGAGGGCGAGGGCTGCGACCGCCAGGTCGAGCAGGAGTCCCACGGCGCGCGAAGGGTAGCAGGTCGTCGGTGCTGGCGCAGCGCAGATACCGTATATACGATCCCGAGCGATCCCGAGCGATCCCGAACGGTAGCGGGTCCTACCGGGCGTTGCGCATGGCGGGGACGAAGATGCCCGCGGCACCGGACAGGGCGCAGATGCCGCCGGCGACCATGAGCACCGTATCGGCGCCGATCAGCTCCGAGAGCCAGCCGGAGAGGCCCATCGACAGTGCGATGGCCCCGAACACCAGCGCCTGCCGGCTCGATACCACCCGACCCATGAGGCGTTGGGGCGTGCGCTGCTGGAAGAGGGTGATGGTCGGGATGATGAAGAGCATGTTCGCGAGGCCGGTGAAGAAGAAGATGCCGATGGCGACGAACGGATCGGTGACGAGCCCCGCGATCGCCAGCGAGAGGCCCATGCCGATGAAGCCGGCGATGATCAACGGCCCCTTCGCAATTCGCTCGCCGATGGCGCCGACCGCCAGACCCCCGAGGACGCTGCCCAGCGCGACCGCGGTCAGCAGCAGCGCGTAGGTCTGCTCGGGATCCATCCTTGACGAGTCGAGGATGCGCCGCGCATACGGCACGCTGGCCACGATCTCGGCGCCGACCGCCAGCTGCGCGACCGTCGACACGAGCGTGTTGCTGAACAGCTCGGCCTGGCGTCGGAGGAAGTTCCAGCCCTCGACCATCTCGTCCCAGACGGCGCGCGGCCGGAAGGGGGTGGAGATGAGCTCCTCGCGCGGGACGCTCATAAAGAAGATGAGGAGTGCGCTCACCAGGTAGGTGACTCCGCCCAGCAGGAAGGCCAGCTCGAGCGCCTGCCCATCGATGAGGACCGCGACGAGGATGCCGGCCACCGGCAGGCCCACCAGGTCTGCGGCGGTATCGGCGACGCTGCTCATCGAGTTGGCGGTGACGAGGTCGCGCTCCTCGACCACTGCCGGGATGACTGCCGTCTTGGCCGGCCGGAAGAGCAGGGTCACGGTGGCGATGAGGAAGGCCATGACGTAGATGAGACCGATGCTGATGTCGATCACGAACGGCACCGATACGAGCAGGATCGCCCGGAGGATGTCGCAGGCGAGCATGGTGAGGCGGCGATCCCATCGGTCCACGAGCGCCCCGGCGAGCGGTCCGAGCACCACGTTCGGGATGGCGGTGGCCGCGAAGGTGAGGCCGACTTCGACCGCCGAGCCGGTAGCCTCGAGTACGAGGAAGGCGAGGGCCACGGTGTGGATGCGCTCGCCGAACAGGCTGACCAACTGGCCGACCCAGAGCAGGGAGAAGTTGCGGTTCTCGACGAGCCGCAGATAGGGAGACTGGCGGCGGACGCCGGCGTCCTCGGCCGCTCGCATCGACACCTCGGCCGGGATGCGCGAAGGGCCGGAGTAGGGGACGCCGATCGTGCCGGCCCCGGCCGCCCCGGGCCGAATGACCGGGTTCGAGCCGAGCGCGAAGGCGGCCCGCGAGGGAGCCTCTGGGCGCGTCATCGAGTACACGATCGCCCAGAAGATTCCGAGCGCCAGGAGCAGGTCACCGATGCTGACCACGTCGCGGATGATCGGCAGCGGCAGCGGGACGACGTCGCCGAACAGGCCGCCGCCCGCGACGAAGCCGGCGATCGTATCGGTCTCGAGGATGAAGTGGAACGGGTCGTTGGCGACGTCGCTGAACGAGAAGCCGGCGGCCGTGAAGGCCGCCGACCAGATCGGCATCCGCCCCTCGTTGATGAGGACGGCGAGCATGTTTGCGCCGATGCCGACCGCCGCGATCTGGAGCCCCGGCACGCGCCAGTTGAACCAGAGCCAGCCCAAGATGAAGGCGTAGGCCGCCACGTACGCCCAGCCGAAGGGCCAGCCGGCGGTGAAATCGAGCTCGCGGCTCAGGCCGGCTGCGAGGCGCAGCCCGAGGGCGATGATGAGGAGGACACTCCACCGCAGGTGGAGGTTGGCCAGCCGGGGGAGTCCGCCCCCTGCGAGTGCGCCCACGATGAGCGCGACGAGGATGGTGCTAAGAAACATCTTCCGAGGCCAGGGCGGGCCTCTGCTCGGTCACCGGTTCCGCCTTCGTCTCGGCGTCGCGACGGTCGGACTGATGGAGCATGGTCGGCAGCTCATCCGGCCGATCCGGCGGACGGTCCAGGATGCTGCGGTCGAGACCGATGAGGATCGGCACGATGTCCGGATCGAACTGGATACCGGCGAACTTCTCGAGCTGGTCGATGGCCTGCTCGTGCGTGAGCGGCGTCTTCCGGTAGGGGCGCGAGCTCGTCATGGCTTCGTAGGCATCGGCGATGGTGAGGATTCGCGCGCCGAGCGGGATATCGAGCGCCTCGATCCCGTCCGGGTAGCCCGAGCCGTTGAACCACTCGTGGTGTGCCCTGATGAGTGGCGCCTCCTCGGCAAGCTGGGTCGCCGGCCTCACGATCTCCGCACCGATCGTCGGGTGCTGGTTCATCAGGATCCGCTCCTCCTTGTCGAGCGGACCCTCCTTGAGAAGGATGTCGTCCCTGATGCCGATCTTCCCCACGTCGTGCAGCAGCCCGGCCCAGCGGATCTTCTCGATCTCCGACTCGTTGAGCTTCAGGACGCGGCACATCGCCTCGGTGATATGGCTCACCCGGCTCGAGTGGTTGCGCGTCAGCGGGTCGCGTGCGTCGACGGCCTTCGACAGCGCCTCGATCGTCTGCTCAAACAGCTCCCGCGTCTCGACATACCGCGCG
>JBOGSW010000048.1:0-3481 GCA_050695815.1 Candidatus Limnocylindria bacterium
TACATGAGCATCGAGGAGAACAAGGCGCTCGTGCGCCGATTCATCGACGAGGTCTTCGTCGAGGGCAGGCTCGAGTCGGTGGACGAGCTCGTCGCCGCCGACTTCGTGCCGCACACCTGGCCCTCCACCGGCGACGGCAGGAAGGATCTCAAGCAGGCCATGGGGCGCGTCGCGCAGGGGCTGACCGGCGCCACCTTCGTGGTCGAGGACCTCGTCGCGGAGGACGATCGCGTGGCGGCCAGGGTCACGGCCAGCGCGACCCAGCGCGGCGAGTTCATGGGGATGCCGCCGAGCGGGAAGACGTACACCATCGGCGAGATCCATATCTTTCGGGTCCGCGACGACCAGATCGTCGAGCACTGGCACCAATTCGACCAGATGGGGATGATGCGGCAGCTGGGCGTCGGGGCCTGACCCGCCGAAGATGGCACTGCGCAAATCGAGATGGGGCGAGTATGATGCCCGGGAATTTGCCGCCGCCGCCCTCCGCGCGAGCGGGTGATCGAGGGGAGTCACGTCGGCCGGCCCGAGCCGCCGCGCAGAGCAAGGCGCGGCCATGGAGGAGAAACGTTGAAGCACCTGCGATTGTTTGCAGTGCTGGTGGCGATGATGATCATCGCGACGGCCTGCGGAGGCGGCGGGTCATCCCCGAGCGCCGAGGGGGAAGAGAGCGAGGCACCCGAGAGCCAGGCCGCGGAGTCGGAGCCCGCTGAGTCGGAGGCCGCCGAGGTCCCCGATGAGCTCGTCATCGGCTTCGTGCCGTCCAGCGAGGCCGGGCAGTTGGTCGAGGACATTCAGCCGCTCGCCGACTACCTGACCGAGCAGCTCGGCATCACCGTCACCGGCGTGGTCTCGAACGACTACACCGGCCTGGTCACCGCCATGGAGACCGGCCAGGCTCACATCGGCGCACTGCCGCCGTACGGCCTGATCCAGGCCATCGACCGCGCCGACGCGAAGGTCATCCTCCAGTCCGAGCGCTTCGGATCGGGGACCTACCACACCCAGTTCTTCACGAACAACCCGGACAAGTACTGCACCATCTCCGAGGTGGAGGAGAACATCCGCGTCATCGACGACGCGGACGTGACCTTCCTCAACTGCAATGGCACCGCGCGCGCCAACGACGAGACGCCGGAGGGTCCGGTCGGTCTGGAGGCACTCTCGAACCTCGAGCCGGGCACCGACTTCTCGTTCGTCGAGCAGACCTCGGCGTCGGGCTACATCTTCCCGGCCACCGTGCTCATCGGTGAGGGGATCGACCCCACCAGTGACGTCAACCCGCTCTTCCCGGGCAGTCATGACGGTTCGGTCATCGCCGTGTGCGAGGGCCAGGCCGAGGTGGGCGTCAGCTTCGACGATGCGCGCACGGTCGCCACGACCGACTGCGACATCGCCGGTGAGGTCGTCGTGTTCGCGTATGGCGGTGAGATCCCGAACGACGGGGTCGCTGTCTCCGGTGATCTGCCGGCGGATCTGCAGCAGCAGATCACGGACGCCCTGATGGCGTACGCCGAGTCCGAGGAGGGGGCCGCGGTCCTCGACTCGATCTACCAGATCACGGCCTTCACGGAGCCGAACCTCGAGGCGTTGGAGCTCGTCCGCCAGGCGGTCGACGAGCTCGGCTACGAGGGGTAGCCAGCACCGATCGAGCGGGGCCACCACGGGCCCCGCTCGGTCCACCGCCCACCATGCTCAACCGCCCATGATCCGATTCGAGAACGCGTCCGTCACCTACCCCGGTGGCGTCCACGCGCTCAGAGACCTGACGCTCGAGATCCCCGACGGCGAGATGATCGTCATCGTGGGGCTCTCGGGTGCCGGCAAATCGACGCTCATCCGCGTGATCAACGGCCTGGTGCCGCTCAGCGGCGGCGACGTCACCATCGACGGGGTGAGCGTCCGGGACGCGAGCTCGAAGCAGTTGCGCGAGATTCGCTCGAAGATCGGGATGATCTTCCAGACCTTCAACCTCGTGAAGCGGACGAGCGTCCTCAACAACGTGCTCATGGGACGCCTCCACAGCACGGGGACCCTGCGGTCCCTGGTCGGCTGGTACAGGCCGGCTGACGTCGAGATCGCCATGCGGGCGCTCGAGCGCGTCGACATCGTCGAGAAAGCCTTCGTGCGCGCCAGCAACCTGTCCGGTGGCCAGCAGCAGCGCGTCGGGATCGCCCGCGCACTGGCGCAGGAGCCGACGATTCTCCTCGCCGATGAGCCGGTCGCCAGCCTCGATCCTCCCACCAGCCACGTCGTCATGCGCGACCTGCAGCGCATCAATCGCGATCTCGGCATCACCACCATCGTCAACTTGCACTTCCTCGACCTCGCCAAGGTGTATGGCGAACGGATCATCGGCATGCGCTCCGGCGAGCTCGTCTACGACGGCACCGGCGCACAGGCCGATGAGAACGTCTTCCGCGACATCTACGGACGCTCCCTCACCGCCGACGATCTGCTCGGCGAGCCGACCCCCGCCGTCGCGATATGACGGCCGCCGCCGGAGGGACGCGACGTCCGGCGAAGCCGCGCGCCTCCCTCGCCGTCCCGGCCGGCATCGTCGTCTTCGGGGTCATCACCTGGGCCTCGCTGAGCGAAGAGTTCGGGATCGACCTCAACATCGGTGACCTGATCGCCGACATCACGCGCGGCGCCGGCATCCTGGGCGAGCTGCTCAGCCCGAACTGGGAGTTCCTGGACAACACGGTCGAGCCGATGCTCGAAACGGTCCAGATCGCGGTCGTGGCGTCGGCCATCGGCTGCGCCATCGCCCTGCCGGTCGCCTTCATCGTCTCGCGCGTCACGGCACCCAACCGGCCGACGCTCTTCGTCGGGCGCGCGGTCCTGAGCGTCGTGCGGGCCATTCCCGACATCCTCTATGCGCTCATCTTCGTCGCGGCCATCGGAATCGGGCCGCTTCCGGGCATCGCGGCCCTCGTCTTCTTCAACATCGGTGTGGTCGCGAAGCTCCTCTCCGAGACGGTCGATGGCGTGGACCCCGGTCCCATTGAGGCGGCTCGCGCGGGCGGCGCAAACCGCACCCAGGCCGTGCGCTGGTCGGTGCTGCCGCAGGTCCTGCCCAACTACGTCGCCTACTCGCTCTATACCTTCGAGCTCAACATCCGGGCGTCGACGGTCATCGGCATCGTCGGCGCCGGCGGCATCGGCAACATGCTCTTCACGCAGTACCGCTTCTTCAACTGGAGCAACGTGTCGGTCATCGTGGTCGAGCTCTTCGTCCTCGTCATGCTCATCGAGTTCGTCTCCATCTGGCTGCGCCGGAGGCTCGTGTGACGGCCATCGGCCAGTCCGCCGCCCGACCCGAGAGGCCATCCCACGCGAAGCGCGATCTGTCGCTCCTCGGCGCCGCGTTGCTCATCGGCCTGGCCGCCGTCACGGTCTCCGTCGACGTGGCCAAGATCCTGGAGCTGCCCGGTGGCCTTGCGCTCGTCTTCTACGAGATGTTCCTGGAGTCCGGGCC
>JBOGSW010000049.1:0-18001 GCA_050695815.1 Candidatus Limnocylindria bacterium
GGGCCCCTGCATCCAGGCTATCCCGAAGCCCGACTACCGCGAGACGATCGGACAGATCGTCGACTTCCTCGACGGCAAGCAGGAGCCGATCGCTGCGCAGCTCCGTCGCGGGATGAAGCAGCACAGCCAGGCGCTGCGGTACGAGCAGGCAGCGACCTCACGCGACAAGCTGCGGGCCGTCGAGCGGACGATGGAGCAGCAGAAGATGGCGGCGTTCAGCCGCGCGGAGCACGACGTCATCGGCCTGGCCCGCGCCGAGGACGAGGCCTGCGTCCAGGTCATGCAGGTGCGCAACGGCAAGCTCATCGGGCGGGAGCACTTCATCGTCGAGGGTGCTCGCGACGTGACCGATGCGGAGGTGCTCGGCTCCTTCCTGCAGCAGTACTACGCCAGCACCGATGCGCTGCCCCGCGCCGTGCTGACGCCGCTCGTGCCGGCCGAGGCCGATGACCTGGCCGCGTACCTCGCCGACCGACGTGGCGTGCGCGTCACGATCTCGGTGCCGGAGCGTGGCGAGAAGCGGCGGCTGGTGGCGCTGGCCACCCGGAACGCGGTGGAGGCACTCGAGCGTGAGCGAACCGAGTGGCTGGCGGATACGGCGCGGCGCGACGAGGCGCTCACCGACCTGGCCACGGAGCTGCGACTGGCCGAGCCGCCCGCGCGGATCGAGTGCTACGACATGAGCAATATCCAGGGCACGTCGGCGGTGGGCAGCATGGTCGTCTTCATCGACGGCCGCCCGGAGCCGAAGGAGTACCGCCGCTTCCGGATCCGGTCCGGCGACACGCCCGACGACTTCCGGATGATGGCCGAGGTGCTGCGCCGCCGGTTCAGCCGGGTGGCGAAGCTGCGCTCGGAGACGGGCGCGCTCTCGCTCGACGCGGTCGGGGCCGACGAGGTGCCCGAGGACGACGCGGACCGGCCGCGCGAGGCCGGTTGGGCGGTGCCGGATCTCGTCATCGTGGACGGCGGCAAGGGACAACTCTCGGCGGCGATGGGCGTGATGGACCAGCTCGGCATCACCGACGTCCCGGTCGTCGGGCTGGCGAAGCGGTTCGAGGAGCTTCACCTGCCCGGCCAGGCCGCGCCGGTCGTGCTGCCTCGGCGGTCGCAGGCGCTCTACCTCGTCCAGCGCATTCGCGACGAGGCGCATCGGTTCGCGATCACGTATCACCGTGACGTGCGCGGCAAGCGCGCGCTGCGGTCCGAGCTCGACGACGTGGACGGCATCGGTCCCGGCCGCAAGAAGGCGCTGCTCAAGCGCTTCGGGTCCGTGCGCCGGATCAGGGAGGCATCGGTCGAGGAGGTGGCGGCCACCCCAGGCATCAGCCGGGAGCTCGCGGGGCGTCTGAAAAGCCAGCTCGCCCGCGAGGGAATGCTGGCGTAGGTCCCGGCTCGCACGGGCGCGCCGATGGTCGTGGGCTATACTGGCGCCGCCCGCCGCTCGTCAAGCGGCGTGTTTCGTGTCCGCGGCGCACGGCGCCCGCGCGAGATCCCACCGTTCTGAGGGACACGGCCACAGCATGACCTGGCGTCGCATCGCCCCATGGGTGATCGGGGTGATCGCCTTCGTGGCGATCTTCATCAACCTGCCGCGCACGACGCTCGGCCTCGATTGGCTGCCCGACGAGGTGCTCGGCGTGGAGTTCCGCACCGTCCTGGGCCTCGACCTCAAGGGCGGCGCGCGCGTGACGCTCGAGATCGTTCCGCAGAGCGACGAAGAGATCACCGAGGCGGACCTGGCCCTCACCCGCGACATCATCGAGCGTCGCGTGGCGGGCATCGGCGTCACGGAGCCGCAGGTCCGATCCGAGGTCGGCGGCGACGGCTCGCGGCGCATCGTGGTCGAGATCCCGGGGGTGCGCGACCCGCAGCAGGTGCGCGACCTGGTCGGGTCGACCGGCCAGCTCCAGTTCATCGACCCGCTGGGGCAGCAGTTGACGGCCGGGCAGGACCTGGCGCCGCTGCTCGAGAACGGCACCGTCCGCGAGCTCTTCAACGGCGGACAGATCGAGCCGGGGAGCGTCGCGCCGGACGTGGGGCAGGGCAACCAGATCGGCGTCTCGTTCAGCCTCCTCGACCAGGGCAGCGACATCTGGTGCGAGTTCACGACCGCCAACGTGAACCGGCCAGGGCCGATCGCGCTGGACGGCGAGGTGATCACGGTCCCGTCGATCAACCAGCCGATCTGCCAGGGCACGACGATCATCACCGTCGGCCCGCCGACCGCGGCCAACGAGGAGGAGCGCACCAGCCTCTACAACACGCTCCGCTTCGGCGCGCTGCCGGTCTCGCTCACCGAGCAGGGCTTCGAGCAGGTCGATCCCACCCTCGGCGCCGACTTCCTGGTCCAGGCACTCGTCGCCGGCGCGGTGGGCCTGGTCCTCGTCCTCTTCTTCATGGTGGCCTACTACCGGCTGCCTGGCGTGCTGGCCGCGCTCGCGCTCATCTTCTACACGCTCGTCATCTACGCGATCTTCCGCGTCATCCACGTGACGCTCACCCTCGCCGGCGTGGCGGCGTTCATCCTGAGCATCGGCATGGCGGTCGACGCCAACATCCTCATCTTCGAGCGCATGAAGGAGGAGATCCGCGCCGGAAAGACGCTCGGCCCGGCGATCGAGGCAGGCTTCAACCGGGCCTGGTCGAGCATCCTCGACTCGAACGTCTCGAGCCTGCTGGTGGCGGGGTGGCTCTACTGGCAGGGCACCACCGTCGTGCGCGGCTTCGCCCTCGTCCTGATCATCGGCGTGCTGATCAGCATGTTCAGCGCGGTCACGGTGTCCCGTACGCTCCTGCGCTTCGTCACCCGCACCAGCTGGGGCCGGCGGCTCGAGCTCTACCACGTGGAGCGCTGACCGATGTACGACATCGTCGCCCGGCGCAACGTGTGGTACGCGATCAGCGCCCTCATCACCATCCCGGGCATCATCTTCATCCTGCTCGGCGGCCTGAAGCCATCGATCGACTTCACCGGCGGCACCGAGTGGGAGGTCCGCTACGCGGACGAGCCGACCGCCGTCGAGATGAGCGTGGCGCTCGCGGAGCTCGGGCACCCCGACGCGGTCGTCACGACGCTCTCCGACGGCTTCCTGCGGATTCGCACGGAGCCGATCGACCTCATCCCGGCCCAGACGGACCAGCCTTCGCCGTCACCGCGGGCCTCCGTCTCGGCGGCCCCGAGCGCCAGCCCTGGTGCCAGCGCCAGCGCCAGCCCCAGCGCCACCGCCGCGGCGTCCGCGGCGCCATCGGCTTCGCCTTCAGCCTCCGCTTCGGCATCCGCCAGCCCGTCGGCCGAGCCGACGCCGGCGCCGATCGCGGAGGGCACCGAGTTCGCCGACCTGGAAGCCGATCTCGAGGACCGCTTCGGGAACGGCGACCCTCGGAGCGTCCGGACCGTTGGGCCGATCATCGGCGCCGACCTGATCCGCAGCTCGGCGATCCTGATCGTCATCGGCGAGCTCTTCATCCTGGGCTACCTGTGGATGCGCTTCGGATTCCGGTTCGGGACGGCGGCGATCGTGGCGCTGCTGCACGACGTGATCCTCGTCGTCGGCACGTTCGCCTTCCTCGGCTACTTCTTCAACGTCGAGTTCGACGCGCTCTTCGTGACCGCGCTGCTGACGATCATCGGCTTCAGCGTCCACGACACGATCGTGGTCTTCGACCGCATCCGGGAGAACCGCGTTCGTCATTCCGGAGAGTCGTTCGGAGCGATCGTGAACCACTCGATCCTGCAGACGATCGGCCGCTCGCTCATCACGTCGCTCACCGTGATCGTGACGCTCGGCGCGCTCCTGCTGCTGGGTCCGCCGACGATCCGCACCTTCACCCTGGCCCTCATCCTGGGCGTCGTGAGCGGGACCTACTCCTCGATCTTCAACGCGGCCCAGATCCTCGTCAGCTGGGACGAGTGGGATCGGCGTCGCAAGGCCCGCGACTCGGTGGCAAAGCCCGTCCGCGCCGGGCGCTGAGCCGGTAACCGAACGGTAAGCCGGCGGTCATCGTCCGCGGCTACCATGGCGGGGTGATCGTCCCGAGCCTCGAGTGGCTGCTCCCCGAGCCCGTGCCGGAGCCGCCGGCCTTCAGCGGCTTCGGGCGCGCCGTCTCGACGCTCCTCGCCCGACGCGGCTTCACCGACGACGATCAGCTGCGACGCTTCCTCGACGCCGGGAGCGGCGCCCTGCACGACCTCTCCCGCATGGCCGATGCGGATCGGGCGCTGGATCGCATCGGCGCCGCGGTCGACGCGGGCGAGCGGATCGCCATCTGGGGCGACTACGACGCCGATGGGATGACGGCGATCGTCGTCTGGGTCACAGCGCTCCGCCGGCTCGGCGCCGACCCGCTTCGATACGTGCCATCACGCCTGGCGGAGGGATACGGGCTCTCGGCGGCCGGCCTCGCCGAGCTCGCCCGTGGTGGCGTCCGCCTCGTCATCACCTGCGACTGCGGCGTCGGCAACGCGGCCGAGGTCGAGGTGGCGAGATCGCTCGGGCTCGACGTGGTGATCACCGACCACCACCTCCCACCGCCGATCCTGCCGCGCGCTGTGGCGGTGGTGGACCCGCACCGGCCGGACTGCGCCTACCCGGACGCCGACCTCACCGGCGCGGGCCTGTCGTACAAGCTTGCCGCGGCGCTCCTGGCCGATCGTGGCGTGAGCTCCGAGGGTCTTGCCGCGGTCGCCGCCATTGGCACGGTCGCGGACATGGCGCCGATGACGGGCGAGAGCCGCGCCATCGTGCGCCTCGGGCTCGATGAGCTGGCGCGGACCGACCACGCCGGCCTGCGCGCGCTGCTCGCCCGGGCATGCGAGGATCCTCGGCATCCGACCGCCCGCGAGCTCGGCTACGGGGTCGTACCGCGCATCAACGCGGCAGGGCGGATCGCCGACACTGAGCTGGCCATCTCGCTCCTGCTCACCGAGGACCCCGAGCGCGCTGCCCAGCTCGCGGAGGAGCTCGAGGCGGTCCACGAGCGCCGGCGCGAGCTCACGACCGTGGCTGTCGACGCCGCCCGGCTGCTCGCCGAGGCGCGACCGGGCGACGTCCCGCTCGTCGTGCGCGACGACGCGTGGGCACCCGGCCTCCTCGGCCTGGTCGCCGGCCGCCTGGTGGACTCCCTGGCGCGTCCGGTTGCGGCTGCCGCGCTGGTCGGTGACGAGGTCCGCGGCTCGGTTCGCGCACCGGTCGACTTCCACGTGGCATCCGCGCTCGAGGCGGTCGGCATGCACCTCACCAAGCGGGGCGGCCATGCCGGAGCCGGCGGGTTCAGCCTGCTGCCACCGTCGTGGGACGCGTTCGCCGATGCCTTTGCCGCCCTCTCGCGGCCATTTCCGCTCGTCGCGACCACCGAGCCACAGCGCCCCGGCCGCCAGGTGGTCGACCTGGTGCTCAGCGCGCGCCACCTCGACTGGGGGCTGGCCGATGAGCTGCTCCAGCTCGCGCCGTACGGCCCGGGCCATCTCGAACCCGTCCTGGCCGTCACCGGGATGCGCCTGGCCGATGCGCGGCGCGTCGGGGCGCGCGAGCAGCACGTCGCGTTTCGGATGCGTCGCGGCCTCGAGACCTTCGATGCGATCGCGTTCGGCCTGCCGCCGGAGCGCGTCCTGCCCGAGGCGGGGAGCGACGTGGATATTGTCGGAACCCTGGAACGCGATTCGTTCGGCGGGCTCCCGCGCCTCAGGCTGCGCCTCCTCGACTTTGCCGACACGGCCGCCAGCCCGCTCCTGGAGCGTCGCATCCCGCGCGCCATGGTGGCCGTCGGATGAGCGCCACGCCGCTCGATCGCCTGAGGTCGCGCACGGCCGAGACCGGCGCCCCCCTGTGCATCGGCGTCGACCCGCATCCGGACCGCCTGCCGGAGGGATACACGCCGGATGTGCGCGGCGTCGAGTCCTTCGCGCGCGACCTGATCGCCGCGGTGCTCGAACAGGCGGTTGCCGTGAAGATCAACGTCGCGTTCTTCGAGGCCTTCGGCTCCGCCGGATGGGCTGCTCTCGAACGCGTGCGGCACGACGTTCCCTCGCACCTCGTCTGCATCCTCGACGCCAAGCGCGGCGACATCGATTCGACCGCGGAGCGCTACGCGGCCGGCCTGTTCGGCCACCTCGGGGCCGATGGCGTCACCGTCTCGCCGTATCTCGGCGAGGATGCGATCGAGCCCTTCCTGGCCTGGGACGATCGGCTCGTCTACGTCCTTGCCAGGACGAGCAACCCGTCGGCGCCACGCATCCAGGAGCTCGACGCGGAGGGCACGCCGGTGCATGAGCGCGTGGCGCGCTGGGTGGCGGAGCGCTGGACCGATGGACGCGTCGGGCTCGTCGTGGGCGCTACCGCTCCGGCCGAGCTCGCGGCGCTGCGCGACGCCGTTCCCGGACCCGGCTTCCTCGTGCCCGGCGTCGGCGTCCAGGGCGGCGACCTCGAGGCCTCCACGCGCGCCTGCCACGGTGCCTGGGCACCAGGGCTGGTCTCGGTCTCGCGAGGGATCGCCGGTGCCTCGCTCGGTCCCGATTGGCGGGACGCGGCTGCATCGGCGGCAGAAGGGCTCAGGCGCCGAATGGGGGAGGCGGTGCTACACTCGGAGGCCAGTGCCGCCCAGGCGGCCCACCAAGGAGGTTCCGAATAGATGCCGGTTCCCGGACCGATGGAGCTCATCCTGCTGCTGGTGATCGTCCTGATCATCTTCGGCCCCGGCAAGCTGCCCGATATCGGCAACGCGGTCGGGAAGGGAATTCGCGAGTTCCGCAAGGCATCCAACGAGCTCGAGGAGTCGGTGCGCGGCGAGCCGAAGCGCCCGTCTGGCGACGACCATCCGGCCGGCGAGACGCCGAAGCACTAGCGGCCTCCCGATTCCGAAGCCCCGAGCAACGCCCATCGGATGGCGCTGCCTGACGTGAGCTCGAGCCCCGTGACCCCCGGCGACGAAGCGACCATGAGCCTCGTCGAGCATCTCGAGGAGCTGCGTCGGCGGATCATCGTCATCGCGGTGGCGATCCTTCTCGGCGGCATCGCCGGCTTCTTCCTGTTCGACCCAATCCTGGTGCTCCTGCGCTCGCCTCTCCCAGGGAACGGTGCCGAGCTCGTCCAGCTGACCGTGGGCGAGGCCTTCGGGGTGAGGATCCAGCTCGCCCTGATGACCGGCGTGGCGCTCGCGATGCCGGTCATCCTGTACCAGGTCTGGGCCTTCGTGACCCCGGGCCTCACGCGCGGTGAGCGCCGCCTGGTCTGGCCGCTGCTCGGCGCGGCCATCGTCCTCTTCGCTGCCGGCCTGGCGCTCGGCTACCTGCTCATCCCGGTGGCGGTCGACTTCCTGCTCGGCTTCGCGCCCGAGGGCGTGCCCCAGCTGCTCGCGCTCTCCGACTACGTGGGATTCGTCACCACGCTTCTCCTGGCGTTCGGGCTGGCGCTCGAGTTCCCGATCGTGATGTACCTGTTGGTGCGGTTGGGAATCCTGTCGTACGCCTTCCTGTCGCGTCGGCGACGCGAGGCGATCGTGCTCATCGCGGTGTTCGCGGTGGTGATCACACCCGGTGACATCTTCATCGGCTCGCTGGGCCTGGCGGTCGTCATGTACGGGCTGTTCGAAGCCACCCTCCAGATCATCCGGCTCATGCGCCGATGACGGTCTGGCTGCTGACCGATTCGGCGATGGACGCCCACGCCAGCAGCGGGCATCCCGATCGGCCCGAACGCCGTGGGGCGGTGGCGGATGGAGTTCGCGACGGGGCCGATGACGACGTGCGCGAGGTGCCCTGCGTGACCGCCACCGACGAGGAGATCCTGCGCGTCCACGACCGCGACTATCTCGCCCTGCTCGAGTCGATGCAGGCCGGGCAGGGATGGCTCGACGCCGATACCTACGTCGTTCGGGAGTCGCTCGCGGCCGCGCGACTCGCAGCCGGGGCGACGCTCCAGGCTGCGCGGGCCGCCGCCAGCGGCGATGCCGAGGTCGCCTTCGCCGTGGTCCGCCCGCCGGGCCACCACGCCTCGGCGGAGCGGGGGAGCGGCTTCTGCCTCATCAACAACGTCGCGGTCGCCGTTGCCGCGCTTCGGGAGGCGGGCCTTGCCACACGGATCGCCATCGTCGACTGGGATGTCCATCACGGGGATGGCACCCAGGCCATCTTCGAGGCCGATCCAGACCTCTGCTACGCATCGACCCACCAGTCACCGCTCTTCCCGGGTAGCGGCGAGTCATCGGCGGCCGGGCACAACCGTCCGCTGCCTCCGGGGAGCGGGGACGACGCCTTCGTCGGCGCATGGCGCGATGAGCTGCTCCCCGAGGTCGAATCCTTCGCCCCGGACGCCCTGCTCGTGTCGGCCGGCTTCGACGCGCATCGCGACGACCCGCTGGCCAACCTCGAGGTGACCGATGCCGGCTTCGGCGAGGTGGCGCGGCTGCTCGGCGCCCTTTCGGCACGGTCGGAGCTTCCCGGAGTCGCCCTCACGCTCGAGGGTGGATACGACCTCGATGCCATCCGTCGCTCGGCAGCGGCCACCGTGCGCGGCCTGCTCGAGGGTCGCAGGCAGGTGGAGTCGCGTTGAGCGCGGTCTATACTCCCATCGCGTTCGAGCAGGAGGGAACGGTGGCGCGCTCGGCAGCCGCGAGAGAGCAGGAAGGCAGCATGTCGGCGGACGGGTCGGGGTCGGCAGCGAACGCGCCTGCCCGCCCGGGGACCGATGCGCCCGGGCACTTCGTGGTGATCAGCGGCCTCTCCGGCGCCGGCAAGAGCCAGACGAGCAAGCTCTTCGAGGATCTCGGCTACGCGGTCGTCGACAACCTGCCGCCCGCGCTGCTCGACGATTACCTCGCGCTGAGGGAGGCGGAGCCGGACCGCTACCGCCGCTCCGCCCTCGTCCTGGACATTCGTGCCGGCGATCCGGCGCCGGCCATCGCGCAGGCACGCGCTGCACTCGCCGCCGACGGGAATCGCCTCGAGCTGATCTATCTCGAGGCGAACGATGTCAGCCTGGTAAGCCGATTCAGCGAGACGCGCCACCGGCATCCGCTGCAGGAAACGCGCAGCGGTGTCCAGGCCAGCATCGCCGACGAGCGCAGGCGCCTGGCCCGGACCAGGGAGCTGGCCGACCACGTCGTCGACACGAGCGGGCTCTCAATCGGCCAGCTGAAGGAGCGGCTCTTCGAGATCGTGCCACGCGAGGCACCGGGCCAGGAGCTCCAGATCGACATCGTCACCTTTGGCTTCAAGTACGGCATCCCGCTCGAGGCCGATCTCGTCTTCGACGTCCGCTTCCTCACGAACCCGTACTGGAACCCAACGCTCAAGCCGCTCTCCGGGCTCGAGGAGCCGGTCCGAGATTTCGTCCTCGGCCAGGAGTCGGCGACGCGCTTCCTGGAGCTCGTCGTCGAGCTGCTCGAGCTGACGGCGCCCGCCTATCGCGCCGAGGGCAAGGAGCACCTGCACATCGCGCTCGGCTGCACGGGTGGCTACCACCGCTCGATCGCGCTGGCCGAGGAGCTGGCCAGGCGGCTCGACGAGCTGCCGTCGGCATCGGTCGCCGTCTTCCACCGGGAGCTGGAGCGATGAAGGGACCGCGCCTGCCCCGCTGGCTCTACCCCGGCATGCACCTCAAGCGATGGCTCGTGCTGCTGGGCACGGGGATCGCGATCCTGGGCCTCGGCGCCGCCATCTTCATCCGCGACCTGTACCGCGACAACGCCGCCGATGAGATCGCGGTGGTGTACTGGCTCACCGGCGCGTGGCTCGAGCCGGAGATCCGCGCCGCCCTGGTGGCCGGGCTCGGGATCGTCCTCACCGGCATCGGTACCTGGGGCCTCATGCGCTCGGTGGTCTCTCCGTTCGTGCGCCGCGGCGACAGTGTGATGGAGGTGCTCTACACGAAGCGCTACCTCGCGCGCGGGCCACGCCTCGTGGCGCTGGGCGGCGGCACGGGCCTGTCGACGCTGCTGCGCGGCCTCAAGGGCTACAGCGCGAACATCACCGCCGTCGTCGCCGTGGCCGATGACGGTGGCA
The DNA here is from genome assembly GCA_050695815.1 of Candidatus Limnocylindria bacterium. Lineage (GTDB taxonomy): Bacteria > Chloroflexota > Limnocylindria > QHBO01 > QHBO01 > JACDBZ01. The sequence continues at coordinate 10,001 of JBOGSW010000049.1, forward strand.
GCAGCGGCCGGCTGCGCCAGCAGCTGGGGATCGTGCCGCCGGGGGACATCCGCAACTGCATCGCCGCGCTGGCCGACGCCGAGCCGCTCATGACCCAGCTCATGCAGTACCGCTTCCCGAAGGGCTCGGGCCTCGACGACCATGCCTTCGGCAACCTCTTCATCGCGGCCATGACGGCGGTGACGGGCGACTTCGAGGAGGCGGTGCGCGAGTCGAACCGCGTCCTCGCCGTTCGCGGCCAGGTGCTGCCGGCCACGAGCGTGCCGCTCAACTTGTCGGCGCGGCTCGTATCGGGACGGCATCTCCATGGCCAGGTCGGGATCACCGCCGCCGACGAGCAGATCGACCACGTCTTCATCGAGCCGGCCGACGTGCGCGCCAACCCCGAGGCGCTGGAGCGCATCCTCGAGGCGGAGATGATCGTCATCGGTCCAGGAAGCCTGTACAGCAGCATCCTGCCGAACCTCCTCATCGCCGATGTTCGGGACGCCCTCATGGCGGCATCCGCCCTGAAGGTGTACGTCTGCAACGTCGCCACCCAGCCGGGCGAGACCGATAACCTGAGCGCGTCCGACCACCTTCGCGCCCTGTTCGCCCACGTCGGCGACGACCTCATCGACTACGTCCTCCTGAACCACAACAGCTCGGCGCGGCGTCCGGCAGGCTGGCGCGCACAGCCGGTCGAGGTCGACGTTCGCCACCTCGAGGATCTGCCAGTGGCGATCGTCGAGGAGGACCTCATCGACGCGACCAATGCGCATCGCCACGATCCGGCCAAGCTCGCGACCGCGCTGATGCGGCTGCTCCAGGAAGACTCGGTGGAGCGGCCGCGCCAGCGTCGGGTCCGGCGGCCCACGGCGCACGCCTCCTGACGTCAGCCGTGCTGCGAGGAGGCGAGGTCAGGGGAGAGCTGGCCAGGATCCATCCCGCGCGTGCCTGCTGCCGTCGCGCCGAGCTGCTCGGCCTGCTCCACGGCAGCGACGGAGCCTCTCTGCGCACGCTCGACCGTGCCACGGCTCGCACCGCGGTGGCGCTGGCGTCGTCGCTGGGTCATCCCGTCGAGCTTCCGAAGGCGGCCGGCGTCGAGGGGCCTCGCACCCCGTGGGCGCGGCAGCACCTGGTCGTGGAGCTCGAGCCCCATCGGCTGGGCACCTGGTCGTGGGACGACGCCCCTGCCTGCGATCGACGCTCGTTCCTGCGGGGCGTGCTGCTGGGCGCGGGATCGATCTCGTTCGGCGCGTCGGGGGCTCACGTCGAGCTCGTTCTACGCCGGCGCGGCGACGCCGAATCACTCCAGGCGGCGCTGGCCGACTCAGGCGTGCGAGCCCTTCGCTCCCATCGCCGCGGCCGGGAGATCGTCTACCTGAAGGGCCACGAGGAGATCGCGGCGCTCCTGCGCCTGGTGGGCGCCAACAGGGGCGTGCTCGAGCTCGAGACGGTGCGCGTGAGCCGGGACGTGCGCGCCCGCCTCAACCGGCTGGTGAACGCCGAGGAGGCCAACCTCGGGCGCACCGTCCGCGCCGCCGACCGCCAGCTTCGCGCCATCGAGCGCCTCGAGGGGGACGGCACCCTCCGCACGCTCGGAGGGGCGCTGCGCGAGACGGCAACGCTCCGGCGGCTCCAGCCCGACGCGGATCTCGATACCCTTGCCTCCGGTCTCGGCGTCAGCCGATCGGCCGTCAACCATCGGCTGCGGCGGCTCGTGGAGCTCGCCGGCGACGAGGAGGCGTGATGCGCAGACCGGTCATCGCCGGCAACTGGAAGATGAACCCGGCGAGCCTGGACGAGGCGACCGCGCTGGCGTTGGCCGTCCGTGACGTCGCCGATGGGCTGCCTGGCGTGACGACGGTGATCTGTCCGCCCACGATCTGGCTGGCCGGCGTGAGCCGAGTGGCCGGCGACGGGAGCCTTGGGATCGGCGCGCAGACGATGCACCACGAGGAGCGGGGCGCGTTCACCGGGGAGACGAGCCCACTCATGCTCGCCGGGCTCGCCGGGTGGGTGATCCTCGGCCACTCCGAGCGTCGACAGTACGACGGCGAGACGGACGAGGATGTGGGCCGCAAGGTGGCGAGTGCCGTCGCCCACGGGCTGCGTCCCATCGCCGCTGTGGGGGAGCGGGCCGACGAGCGCCGGTCCGGCGCGACGACGGCCGTGGTCGAGCGCCAGGTGCGCGCCGCGATCCGCGGCCTCGACCCCATCGCCGGGTCGGGCCTGGTGATCGCCTATGAGCCCGTCTGGGCAATCGGCACCGGCGACGCCGCATCCGGGACCGATGCGCAGGCCGTCGCCGCACAGATCCGCGCCATCCTGCGCGAGGCCGACCCGGTCGGAGCCGACGAGGTGCCCATCCTCTACGGCGGCAGCGCCACGCCCGACAACGCGCCCGAGTTCTTCGCCGAGCCCGATGTCGATGGCGCGCTGGTGGGCGGCGCCTCGTTGAACGCCGACACGTTCGCCGGCATCCTCCGCGCCGCGGCGTCCTCGGGGTGACGGTCGTCCTCGTCGTCCTCGACGGCTTCGGCATCGGCGATGACCCGGCCCGCAACGCGCTCCTCGCGGCATCGATGTGGAACTGGAACCGCCTCGTCGGGGAGTGGCCGACCGCTCGCCTCGAAGCCTCGGGCCAGGCTGTCGGCCTGCCGGACGGGCAGATGGGCAACAGCGAGGTCGGGCATCTCAACCTGGGAGCCGGATTCCGGGTCCTGCAGGACCTGCCGCGCATCAGCGCCACGATCGCCGACGGCACTTTCTTCGAGAACGAAGCGCTCGTCGCGACCTGCGCCGACGTGCTCGAGCGGGGGAGCCGGCTGCACCTCCTGGGGCTCGTCGGTCCCGGTGGCATTCACGCGATCGACGAGCACATCGTGGCCATGGTCGAGCTGGCGCATCGGTCGGGCATCCCGGCCGACCGCGTGCACTTCCATGCCTTCACCGATGGTCGCGACACCCCGCCGCGATCGGCCGACCGCTTCCTGCCCGAGCTCGAGGCCGGGTTCGGGGGCCATGCTCGCGTGGCGACCGTCGGCGGGCGCTACTTCGCCATGGACCGCGATCGACGCTGGGAGCGCACCAGGCGCGCCTACGACGCCATCGTGCACGGCATCGGGCTGCGGGCGCCGTCAGCCGCCGGGGCGGTCGCGGCTGCCTACGAGCGTGGCGAGGACGACGAGTTCATCGTGCCCACCGTGCTCGACGCGGCCGTGCCGGTGGCAGCCGGCGACGTGGCCGTCCACCTCAACTTCCGCGCCGATCGAGCCCGCCAGCTGTCCGGTGCACTCGCGACGACCGACTTCGGCGAGTTCGACCGCGCCGGCGCGCCGGTCGTGCCGCTCACGACGCTCACCGCGTACGACTCCGCCGACGAGCTGCCGGCCAGGGTCGCCTTCCCGCCAGTGATTGCCGATTCGCTGGCGGCCCATCTCTCGCGGCTCGGCAAGCGCCAGCTGCACGTCGCTGAGACGGAGAAGTACGCCCACGTCACCTACTTCTTCAACGGCGGCGTCGAGGATCCCTTCCCCGGCGAGGAGCGCATCCTGGTTCCCTCGAATCGAGCCGTCGCGACCTACGACCAGGCGCCCGAGATGAGCGCCGGACCGATCACCGATGCGGTCGTCGCCGCGCTGGACGGTGGCGCATACGACTTTATCGTCGTCAACTACGCCAACCCGGACATGGTCGGCCACACGGGCGTCTGGGCGGCCGCGGTGACCGCTGCCAAGTTCATCGACGGCTGCATCGGGCGCGTCGTCCGCGCCGCGCTCGGCACGCGCTCCGACCTGGTGATCACGGCCGACCACGGCAACATCGAGGAGATGCGCGACGCTGCCGGCAATCCGCAGACCAAGCACACCACCTCGCCGGTGCCGATCGTCCTCGTCAGCGAGGCGCATCGCGAGGCGCGCCTGCGCGATGGCGCCCTCTCCGACGTGGCCCCCACCCTGTGCGAGCTGCTCGGCATCCCGGCCGGACCCGAGATGACCGGTTCATCCCTGATCGAGCCGCTCTGATAGACTGCGCAGCGCAATGCAGACCCCCCTTCTCATCGCCCAGATGATTCTCGCCATCGCGCTCATCGCGTCGATCCTGCTGCAGCAGCGCGGGACCGGCCTCGGTGGCGCGTTCGGCGGCGAGGTGACCGCGTACCGCAGCCGGCGCGGCATCGAGCGCACGCTCTTCCGCCTCACCGTGGTGCTCGCGGTGCTGTTCGTGGCGTTCAGCCTGCTCAACCTGTTCCAGCAGGGCGCCTGAGGCCCTGTGGTATCATCGCCGCACGCACTCGGAGCCCGCTCCGGGTGCGCCGTGCCGAGGTGGCGGAATAGGCAGACGCGCTAGGTTCAGGACCTAGTGACCCTTAAGGGTCGTGTGGGTTCAAGTCCCTCCCTCGGTACCAATCGCATCAGTCTTCTGGCCCAGGTGGCGGAATTGGTATACGCGTACGTTTGAGGGGCGTATGAGGCAACTCATCCGGGTTCAAGTCCCGGCCTGGGCACCACTTCCTTCGTGACCGATGCGCCGCGCTTCTGCGTTTTCGCCCTTCCGTTCCTCGTTCCGTGGCGCTCGTCCGTTCAGATGACATTTGCACCCCGGACGGCGCCTTACGGGGGTGAGTCCCGGCCTTGCGGAGACATCGGTGCAAATCGGTGCGCATATGTCCTCTCGATCGCCCCGTTTGCCGCCTCGGCGCACGACGTCGCCGACATAACGCGTCCCCATCGGCGCATATGTCAGTTGAACCGCATGGCGCAAGCGTGTATGGCGGCGGCCGTCTGCGCGATATCGCCGTTGGGACGAACGACCACTTCGTCGCTGAGAGCTGATCGCCGCTGAGCGGCGCCAAGCGCGAACGAATCGCGCCAATGGTTGCGTTGTGGCCGATTCGCGCCGCTGATCGGCGCAGGACCAGAACGAATGCCGATTCTCGAGCTGTCGTTCATCGATGGCGCCGCTGAGCGGCGCCCACCGGCCATTTCCGACGCCTTGAGCACTCGACTCCACGTGCCCAATGGCGCCCGCCCGGGGTACCATGCCGCGACGGGGCGGTTAGCTCAGCTGGTCAGAGCGCCTCGCTTACACCGAGGAGGTCGGGGGTTCGAGCCCCTCACCGCCCACCATCCCGCCTGCTAGCATCTGTCATCGTCAACGCCCGAGCGCGAGGAGCACCGGCATGCCACTCTGGGCCATCATCGGACTGATCGTCATCGCGGTCATCGTCCTCTTCCTGATCTTCGCCTACAACGGCCTGGTCCGCCTGCGGAACATGGTCGACGAGGCGTGGAACCAGATCAGCGTTCAGCTCAAGCGACGCCACGATCTGATCCCGAACCTCGTCAACGCGGTCAAGGGCTATATGGACTTCGAGCAGGAGACCCTGACCAGGGTCATCGAGGCCCGTAACGCGGCCGTCAGCGCCACCGACAAGGGAGCCGGAGCGGCGGGTGAGTCAGCGCAGGCCGAGAACTTCCTGACCGGCGCCCTGCGCCAGCTCTTCGCGCTGGTCGAGAACTACCCGGACCTGAAGGCCAACCAGAACGTGATGCAGCTCCAGGAGGAGCTGACCACGACCGAGAACCAGATCGGGTTCAGCCGCCAGCACTACAACAGCACGGTGCGGGAGCTGAACACCTCGATCCAGAGCTTCCCGAACGTGCTGATCGCCGGGATGTTCGGCTTCAACGAGCGCGACTACTTCCAGATCGCCGAAGAGGATGCGGCCGTCCCCGAGGTGAACCTGCGGTCCGCCTAGGAACGGACCGATGAGCGCCGAGGCGCGCCCGGCGCCAACCACCTTCTACCGCGAGATCGCCAGCAACCGGCGCCGCAGCTGGCTGCTCGTCGCGGTGGTCATCGTCGTGCTCGGCGTGCTCGGCGGCGCGATCGGCTATGCCACCGGATTCGGCTGGGGTGGGGTGGTCCTCGCCGTGGTCGTCGCTGCGGTCATGAGCGTCGGCTCATTCTTTGCCGGTGACGCACTCGTCATGGCCACCAGCGGGGCGCACGAGGTCGATCGGGCCCAGCCGCCGGAGCGTTATCGCCAATTCGCCAACGTCGCCGAGGAGATGCGCCTGGCCGGCGGGTTGCCGCCGCCGAGGCTGTGGGTGATCGACGACTCGGCGCCGAATGCGTTCGCCACCGGGCGCGACCCGGAGCACGCCAGCATGGCGGTCACGACCGGCCTGCTCGACAAGCTCGATCGGGAGCAGCTGCAGGGCGTCATCGGTCACGAGATGAGCCATATCGGCAACCTCGACATCCGCTTCACGCTGCTCGTCGGCGTGCTGGTCGGCAGCATCGCGCTGCTGGCGGACTGGTTCCTCCGCTTCACGTTCTGGGGCGGCGGGCGGCGCAGCAACAACGACCGCGGTGGCGGCGGGGGAGCGGCAGCCATCATCTTCATCCTGGCCCTCGTGCTGGCCGTGGTGGCGCCGCTCATCGGGCGCCTCGTGCAGGCGGCCGTCAGCCGCAGCCGGGAATCGCTGGCCGACAGCACCGCCGTCGAGCTGACGCGAAATCCGATCGGCCTGGCGCGCGCGCTGCGCACGATCAGCGACGACCGCGAGGTGCTCGAGGTGGCCAACCGCGCGACACAACACCTCTACATCGTCAATCCGATCAAGTCCTTCGAGGAGCGGGCGAAGTCGCTGTGGGACACGCACCCGCCGATCGGCGACCGCATCCGCGCCCTGGAGAACATCGCGGGACGCATGGGGCTGGCGCCGCCGTCGGGCTGACTCCGGTGATCCGCTCAGCCACGGCCGGCTCGGATGTCATGACCCTGCCGGGACGGTTCTCGTCAGATGGCACTGATGGTGCCCGTAGGCGGCCGATGTTGGCCGTCGGGCGGCTCATGGGCTCCCGCCACGCTCACATCGACGGCTCAGAGGCACTCAGACCCCTTGATCGGGTGGCTAGCGGCACTGGCGATGCCATCTGACGAAGTCATGCTCGCATTTCACCCCATGAAGGTAAAGACGAAGGAGAGGCCTCTCGTTGATCGCCTACGTCACCGCGTGAAAACAGACGCCCAAGATTGGCCCCGATTCGGCCCCTTCTTCGCCGATAGCTCCACCCCGTGAAATCGCTCCGGCCCCCGCCTCGCGAGTTGCGGCGGCGAAGCTGCATCGGTATCCTCGGGGCCGCCCGATATGGCACCGGGACGGATCGGCGCCGAGGTAGCTCAGTCGGTAGAGCACCGCCCTGAAGAGGCGGGTGTCGTCAGTTCGATTCTGACCCTCGGCACCAGCAACGCGCTATCATCGGCGCACGAGCGGGCGGAAGTGGCTCAGTTGGTAGAGCATCACCTTGCCAAGGTGAGGGTCGCGGGTTCGAGTCCCGTCTTCCGCTCCATTTTCATGTCCGGCCGGGATAGGCGCTTATCGACCTGCTAGCGTGCGACACGAGCGATGCCCCGTCGTCTAGTGGCAGGACAGCGGACTTTGGATCCGTTAACCGAGGTTCGAATCCTCGCGGGGCAGCCAGAACCCACCCACTTGTATGAAGTCGGCTATGCAGAGTCGTTCGCCGTGGGCTAGGCTCCATGATGCCCATCACCGAGTCGGTGGCGACGTGCCCGAGTGGTCAGGGAGCGGTCTGCAAAACCGCGTACAGGGGTTCGATCCCCCTCGTCGCCTCCATCAACCGGAGACCGGTGGGATCAGGGCCGGAGTGGCGGAACGGTAGACGCAGCCGGCTTAAACCCGGCGGCCGCAAGGCGTGGGGGTTCGAGTCCCTCCTCCGGCACGCGCGCGTGCCGCCGCACGCATCGGTCACGAAGGGGGCGGATCAGCGACGCCGGAAGAGTCGACGCCGCTCCGCCTTCGCCGGTGCCGGCTGCGCCTCGATCCCGATCACGGCCTGGGCCACCCGTCTGAGCGCCGCCGCGGCCGGCGATGCGGGCCGGCCGATGACGAGTGGCACGCCCTCGTTCACCGAGCGGATCATCTCGACCTCGGTGTACGGCACCTCGGCCGCGGGCCGCGTCTTGAGCAGGTTCTCGAGGTC
>JBOGSW010000050.1:0-10549 GCA_050695815.1 Candidatus Limnocylindria bacterium
CTAGATCGGTCGCTGGCGCAGGCGCCCTCCGGCGAATGCGAAGAGGGACATGGTCACCGCGAAGTGGCCGACGATGGCCGGGATCACCGAGCCGGTATGGACGGTGGCCACGCCGGCTGCCCAGCCGAGCAGGACCGAGCCCGCCAGGAAGTACCAGTCACGCTCGCGCCACAGGCGACGATGGGCGAGTCCGTAGACGAGGGCCTGCAGGGCGATCGCCCAGCCGGCGTCCATGCCGGCGAAGAGGAGCATGCCCAGCACGACCGAGCGGAACTGCAGCTCCTCACTCACCGCGTTGGCGACCGCACCCAGCACGCGCGAGGGGAGCAGCTCGGTCGGCAGGGGCAGGATGCCGCCGTAGCGCAGGAACGCCAGCGCCACCCCGTTGAGGAGCGCGATCGCCACGAACAGGAGCATCACCCCGAAGACCCGGTCCGGATCGCCGCCGGTGAGGAAGAGCTGGTGTCGCCCCGACGGCAGGATCACTGCGATCCCGATCGCGAAGCCGATGACCAGGATGTAGTAACTGACCGGCCCCATCCACGGCGTGCGGTACCGGAAGTAGTCGCTGCGCGTGATGCGCTCCGAGTCGAATCGCAGCAGCACCAGGAACAGCGTCAGGCCCAGTGCGATGGCCAGGCGCAGTGACTCGAAGAAGCTCATGCGCCCTCGTTCATGCGCAGCACGGCGAGGAAGGCCTCCTGCGGGATCTCTACGGAGCCGATGCGCTTCATCCGCTGCTTCCCTTCCTTCTGCTTCTCGAGGAGCTTGCGCTTGCGGGTGACGTCGCCGCCGTAGCACTTGGCAAGCACGTTCTTGCGCATGGCCCGGATCGTCTCGCGGCTGATGATATGCGAGCCGATGGCCGCCTGGACCGGCACTTCGAACATCTGCCTCGGGATCAGCTCCCTGAGCTTCTCCACCAGCGCCTTGCCGGAACGGTAGGCGTTCGACCGATGCACGATCAGGCTCAGCGCATCCACCGGCTCACCGCTGACCAGCACGTCCAGCTTGACGAGGTCGCCGGGGCGGTAGCCGATGTAGCTGTAGTCCAGGCTGGCGTACCCGCTCGACCGGCTCTTGAGCTGGTCGTAGAAGTCGATGATCAGCTCGCCCAGCGGCACCTCGAAGTGCAGGTTGACCCGTTGCGGGTCGAGGTACTCCATGTTCTGGAACTCGCCGCGCCGGCCGGTGGCGAGCTCCATGAGCGGACCGATGTAGTCGGTCGGGGTGATCACCTGCGCCGCGACCCACGGCTCGCTGATCGCCTCGATCTCGCCGGCACCCGGCATCTGGGCCGGATTGTCGATCACCAGCTCGTCGTCGCCGTGGTGGAGCTTGACCCGGTATTCGACGCTCGGAGCCGACGCGATGAGGTCCAGGTCGAACTCGCGCTCGAGCCGCTCCTGGACGATCTCCATGTGCAGCAGCCCCAGGAACCCACAGCGGAAGCCGAACCCCAGGGCCGCCGACGACTCGGGCTCGTACACGAATCCCGCGTCGTTGAGGTGCAGCCGGTCGAGGGCGTCGCGCAGCTCCGGATAGTCGTCGCCCCGCAGCGGATAGATGCCGGCGAAGACGAGCGGCAATGGCTCCTTGTAGCCCGGCAGAGGCGCATCGGCTCCGTGGGCGGCCGACGTGAGCGTGTCGCCCACCTGGGCCTCGCGGATGCTCTTCAGGCCGGTCGCCACGTAGCCGACCTCGCCGGCGGTGAGCCGCGGGGTGGGCACCGGCTGCGGTCGGAAGTAGCCGAGCTCCAGGATCTCGGACTCGGCGCCGGTGGCCATGAACCGGATGCGGTCGTGGTCGTGCAGAACCCCGGCCGCCAGGCGGACATAGGCGACGACGCCCTTGTACTGGTCGTAGTGGCTGTCGAAGACCAGGGCCCGCAGCGGTGCCGACGTCTCCGCAGGCGGCGGTGGGACGCGCGCGACGATGGCCTCCAGGATCTCGTTCACGCCGGTCCCCTCCTTGGCGCTGGCCAGCAGCACCTCCTCGCGCGGGATGGCGAGCGTCTCCTCCAGCTCGCGCATGACCATCTCGACGTCGGCGCTGGGCAGGTCGATCTTGTTGATGACCGGCAGGATCGTTAGGTCCTGGGCCAATGCCAGGTGCACGTTCGCCAGGGTCTGGGCCTCGATCCCCTGGGTCGCGTCGATGACCAGGATGGCGCCCTCGCACGCCTGCAGCGATCGGCTCACCTCGTAGGTGAAGTCGACGTGTCCGGGCGTGTCGATCAGGTTGAGCGCATAGGTCTTGCCGTCGGCCGCGTCGTAGTGCAGGCGCACCGCGCGGGCCTTGATCGTGATCCCCTTCTCGCGCTCGAGATCCATCGAGTCGAGCACCTGTGAGGTCATCTGGCGCTTGTCGATGGTGTGGGTGACCTCCAGCAGCCGGTCGGCGAGCGTCGACTTCCCGTGGTCGATGTGCGCGACGATGCTGAAGTTGCGGATGCGCTCCGGGGGAATCACGAGGCGGAAGTCTAGCGGAGCCGATGCGAACGGGCTCCCGGGGCGCTACGGCGTGGGTGTGTCGCCGGTGGCCGCCGTCTCGGCCTCCTCGTCCTCGTCATCGTCAGCCGGGGGCGGCGGCGCCGGAGCCGGTCCCACCGCCGTGATGCCATTCACGGTCCGATACGAGCTGAAGTAGGCGTTGCGGTGGATCTCGTTGCCGTCGGCGTCGTACACGAAGCGGGTCCTCGACACGTCGTGCCCCGCGTGCGGGTACTCGACGCGTCGCGCGGTGCCGGGGGCCATGCTCGTGTCGAGCTGCGTGGTCTCGATGGCGGCCCGGTGGTTGCTCGTGACGGGATCGGTGATGACCACTGTGCGGCCGGTCGGGATGCTCCACATCTGGAAGGTGACGAAGCCGTTGCCGCCGAAGCCACGGATCACGATCGGGTTGTCCGTGTCGTTGCGGAAGGTCATGTCCTGCGTGAAGTTGGGGTCCATGTAGACCGTGGCGTCGAGCCCGTCGGGATAGCGGTCGATGTAGTAGTAGTGATTGGCCCGTTCGCCCATCTCCAGGCCCGCTCGCAGGGCAGTGTTGAAGATCGTGGTCGAGGTCGAGCAGATTCCGCCGCCGATGGCGCCACCGGCGACGCTCCGCCCGCCGATGATGACGCCGCCGTACTGGAAGCCACGCTCCACCGTGACCGGACCGATGCTGCCCCAGAAGCTGAACGTCTCGCCCGGCGCCAGGTTGCGACCGTCGATGTCGCGGGCCGGGATGTTGATGTTGTTGCCGAACCCGTTGCCGTCGCCGGGGACGTAGTACGTCGTCCAGGACGAGATCATCCGCATCTGCGGCAGGGCCGCCTCGGCCTCGGCCGTGGTCAGCGCCGGCTCGGTCACGTCGACCGCCATGGCGAGCGTGGCGACCGGGGACCCGCCCGCCCGGCGGTCGAGGACGCCCATCAGCGCGCTCGTCGTCGCCTCGACGTCGAGGACGCGACCGTCCTGGCCGTCTACGATGCCGCCCAGGCCCGACCCGGCCACGTCGAACCGCGCATTGAGCGGGTCGCGGTCGACCGTCTCCGACATCGCCGCCACTTCGGCCGTCATGGCCTCCTGGTCGAGAAGCAGCGCGTAGGCGGCCTCGTCGGAGGGACCGAAGCTGATCCACTCGGCGATCGTCCCGGCGCTGACGGCGATCGGAGCCTCGTCCTCGGCCGCGCCGGGGATCTCGAGCGACAGGCCCTGCACCATGCCGCGGGCTTCGGCGGCCACGGCCCGCGCATCCGCCGTGGTGACCGTTGGCGCGACCGCCGCCGGCGTCAGCTCGATGCGCACGTCGGCCGGATCGCTGGTGGCGAGGGCCGCGGCGAGCGCCCCCCGGATCTCGGCCGCCTCGACCACGCGCCCTATGCGCGAGGCGGTCAGCTCGAATGTCGTTCCCTTCCGAACGACGCCGGCATCCACCATGGGCAGGCCGAATCGCTCCGCAGCCTCCGCGGAGAGGCGCTCGAGCGCATCCGCGTCATAGGCGTGCACCGCGATCGGGATCGTGCTGGCGTGGAAGAGGCTGCGCAGGCGGGCCACCCCGTCGACGACCGGGTTGCCGCCGCGTCCCACGCCGAACGCGGCGTCGACCATGGCGTCCACGTCATAACCGCGACCGAGATCGGCGAAAGAGACCTCCTGGTCGGCCGGCCCAGCAATCAGGAGCGCCTGCCCTTCACTGAGCGACGGCAGACCGGCTTCGATGCGCTCGGCGGCGGTTGCGCGGTCAAGGCCGGCCAGGCTCACGCCGCCCACGCCTACGCCGCCGTGGATGCGATCGCCGACGATGGCGCCGATGGCGACAGACGCGGCGGCCAGCAGGGCGAGGCCGGCCACGAGCGTTGCGCCGAAGCCGATGAGGATCGAGCGCCGGCCTGGAGGCGACGCCACGGGCCGCATGAGGCGGCGAGGCATGGTGATGGTTGTCATGGCATCGATGGGATAGACGCGCGGTGGCCCCCGACCGTTGCGCTGATCGTAGCGCCGTACGTCCTCCCTGCGGTTCTCTCCATCTGCGGCCCGCATCGGCGCGAGGGCTTGCGCGCTCAAGCTGCCGGCCGCCGCGATTGTCGCCGCTCGAGGTCCGGCTGTCGAGTGGCGCCGGTTGGCCCATGAGGGGGCCGGTGCTATACTCCCGCCTCCGCGGCGCTCTGAGTCGTGAGTGCCTGTCCGTGTGCCTATTCGAATCCTAGCTGAGGACCCCACGTGGCAAGAACCGCCCGTACCTGGAAGGGTGCCCGCACGCCCTCCGCCCTGAAGCGCGTGCGCCAGTCGCTTCGCCGCCGCGCCATGAACCGTCGCACGCGCAGCGAGGCGAAGACGCTCGTCCTACAGGCCTCCGAGATCGCCCTCGGCCGCTCCGACGGCGACGGCCCGCAGGCCGTGACCGCCGCGATCAGCGCCCTCGACAAGGCCGCCGAGAAGGGCATCCTCCATCCGAACAACGCGGCGCGCCGCAAGAGCCGGCTGATGGCCAAGGTCAACGCGGCCCATCTGCTCGACGGGGCCGAGGCCGCGCCGGCCGCGCCCCGGAAGCGCACGGCCGCCAGCAAGACCGCTCAGCGCAAGAAGGTCGCAGCCTCGAAGGCATCGAAGGCCGCCGCCGGCAGGGCCGCCGATCGACCGCGCACGGCCGCCGGCAAGGCGAAGGTCGCGGTCACGCGCGCCAGCCGGGAGTCGGCCGCCGCACGTCGCCGCGCCAGGAGCGAAGAGGACGGCGACGAGTCGTAGGCGACCAGGCACACGAGACGAGCGAACCCCGGATCACGCGATCCGGTGTTCTTCGTTTTCAGCCCCGGTGCGCGGTGAATGCGCCAGGCCCGGCGTAGACGGCCGCATCGGCCAGCTCCTCCTCGATGCGGAGGAGACGGTTGTACTTCGCGGTCCGCTCCGATCGGCTCATCGATCCGGTCTTGATCTGCCCGGTGTTGAGGGCGACGACGAGATCGGCGATGGTCGTGTCCTCTGTCTCGCCCGAGCGATGGCTGATGATCGCCGTCCAGCCGGCACGCTGCGCCATCTCGACCGCCTCGATCGTCTCGCTCAGCGTCCCGATCTGGTTGAGCTTGACGAGGATGCTGTTTGCCGCCCGCTCGCGGATCGCGCGCTCCAGCCGGCGCGTGTTCGTCACCAGCAGGTCGTCCCCGACGAGCTGGACCCGGTCGCCGAGCCGTTCGGTGATCGCCGCCCAGCTCTCCCAGTCGTCCTCCGCCAGGCCGTCCTCGATGCTCACGATCGGATAGCGCTCGACCCAGTCGGCCCAGAAGTCGATCAGCTCGGCACCGGTCAGCGATCGGTCCTCGCGGGCAAGGGTGTAGCGGCCGTCCGAGTGGAGCTCGGTCATGGCGGGATCGAGGGCGACGGCGATCTGCTCGCCGGGGACGTACCCCGCCCGCTCGATGGCGGCCATCACCGCCGCGATGGCGTCCTCGTTGCTATCCAGACTGGGCGCGTAGCCGCCCTCGTCACCGACCGTCGTCGCGAAGCCGCGCTCGTGCAGCAGCGTCCCGAGCACGTGGAAGGTCTCGGCCGCCCAGCGCACCGCCTCGGCGAAGCTCGGAGCGCCCAACGGCGCGATCATGAACTCCTGGAAGTCGGTCGAGTCGATGGCGTGCTTCCCGCCGTTGAGGATGTTGACGAGCGGCACGGGCAGGGTGCGGGCGCCGGCTCCGCCGAGGTAGCGGTAGAGCGGCAGCCCGACCGCCTCGGACGCGGCGTGCGCCACCGCCAGGCTGATGCCCAGCAGGGCGTTCGCGCCGAGCTTCGACTTGTTCTCGGTGCCATCGAGCGCGATCAGGAGGCGGTCCACGCTGACCTGGTCGAGCGCATCCACCCCCAGCAGCTCCGGGCGGAGGGTGGTGTTGACGTTGCGCACCGCCTCGAGCACGCCCTTGCCCCCGTAGCGCCCCTCGTCGCCGTCGCGCAGCTCGACGGCCTCGTGGGCACCGGTCGACGCACCCGACGGGACCATCGCCGTCCCGACCGCCCCGCCGTCGAGGAAGACGTCGACCTCGACCGTCGGATTACCCCGCGAGTCGAGGATCTCGCGGCCGATGACGTCCTCGATCAGCGTGCTCACGACTTCTCTCCTGCGGGTTCGATCTCGGCATCGGCGGGCAGCAGCGCCGCGACGCCGGGGAGTGTCTTGCCCTCGAGGAACTCGAGGGACGCGCCGCCACCGGTGCTGACGTGGGTCATGCGGTCCGCCAGTCCGAGCCCCTCGACCGCAGCCACCGAGTCGCCCCCGCCGACGACGGTGATCACGCCCTTCGCGCTGCGGGCGGCGAGAAGCCGCGCGATCGCGTTCGTGCCCTCCGCAAACTGCTCAATCTCGAAGACGCCCATCGGTCCATTCCAGAAGATCGTCTTCGCCTTGGCCAGGTGCTCGGCGTAGGCCTTGATCGTGTCCGGACCGATGTCGACCACCATCTGGTCCCTGGGCACCTCGCCGATCCGCACGACCTGGGTCTTCGCCCGATGGTGCATCTGCGGCGCGATCACGACATCGGTCGGCAGCATGAGCCGCACCCGCTTGCGCCGCGCCTCGGCCGTGATCCGTTCGGCATTGTCGAGCTGGTCCTCCTCGACCAGGCTCTTGCCGAGCTCGAGCCCCTTCGCGGCCAGGAACGTGTTGGCCATCCCTCCGCCGACGAGCACGGCCTGGCAGCGGGAGAGGAGCGCCTCGAGCACCTCGAGCTTGCCCGACACCTTCGCGCCGCCGATGACCGCGTGGAACGGTTTCGGCGGGCGGGTGAGGAGCCGCGACAGGGCATCCACCTCGCGCTCCATGAGCAGCCCCGCCACGGCCGGCAGGTAGTGCGTGATCCCCTCGGTCGAGGCGTGAGCGCGGTGCGCGGCGCCGAATGCGTCATTCACGTAGAGGTCGGCGGAGCCGGCGAGCGCCCTGGCGAACTCGGGATCGTTCGCCTCCTCTGCGGCATGGAAGCGCAGGTTCTCGAGGAGGATGAGCTCGCCGGGACGCAGCTTGTCGATCGCCACCTGCACCCCCGCCCCGAGCGCGTCGCCGGTCATCCGCACCGGGCGTCCGAGGAGCTGGGCGAGCCGGTCCGCGACCGGCTTCAGGCGCAGCGCGTCGTTCACCTTTCCCTTGGGGCGGCCGAGGTGGCTGGCGAGGATCACGATCGCGCCGCGTTCGAGGAGGTTGACGATCGTCGGCAGGCTGGCGCGGATCCGGGTGTCGTCCGTGATCCGTCCATCGTCGAGCGGAACGTTCAGGTCCGCGCGCAGGAAGACGCGCTTGCCGCCGACGTCGACGTCGCGGATCGTCTTGGCATCCATCGGCGGCCTCTAGAGCCGCTCGGCCATGAAGGCCGCCAGGTCGGCGACCCGGCAGGAGTAGCCCCACTCGTTGTCGTACCAGGCGATCACCTTGAGCAGGCGGTCGCCGGTAACCATGGTGGAGGCGGCGTCGATGATGCTCGAGCGATCGTCACCCTTGAAGTCCATGCTCACCAGCTCCTCCTCGGTGTAGCCAAGGAGCCCCTGCATCGGTCCATCCGCCGCCGCGCGCAGCGCCTCGTTGGCCGATTCGGCCGTCACCGGCTTCTCGGTGATGGCCACGAAGTCGATGATGCTGACGGTGGGCGTCGGGACGCGCAGGGCGAAGCCATCGAACTTGCCCTTCAGCTCGGGGATCACCAGCGCCAGCGCCTTGGCCGCGCCGGTCGTGGTGGGGATGATGTTCTGGCCGGCGCTCCGCGCGCGGCGCAGGTCCTTGTGAAAGACGTCGAGCACGTTCTGGTCGTTCGTGTAGCTGTGGACCGTCGTCATCAGCCCGCGCTCGACCCCGAAGCTGTCGAACACGACCTTGGCCGGCAGCGCCAGCCCGTTCGTCGTGCAGCTGGCGTTGCTCACGATGTGGTGCTGCTCAGGGTCGTACCGATCCTCGTTCACGCCGAGGACGAGCGTCACATCCTCGTTCCTGGCCGGAGCCGAGATGATCACCTTCTTCGCGCCTGCGTCGCGGTGAGCCGACGCCCTGGTGGCATCGGTGAAGACGCCGGTCGACTCGATCACGATGTCGACGCCCAGGTCCTTCCATGGCAGCGCGGCGGGATCCTTCTCGCTGAACGAGCGGATGCCGCGTCCGTCGATGACGATCTCGTTCTCGCCGGCACGCACCTCCCCGGTGAACCGGCCGTAGGTCGAGTCGTACTTGAACAGGTGCGCGTTCGTCTCGTCGTCGGCCAGATCGTTGACGGCCACGACCTCGAGGTCGGCCGGATGCCGTTCGATCATGGCCTTGAGCGTCTGGCGGCCGATGCGGCCGAAGCCGTTGATACCGATGCGGGTGGTCACGGATGGGTTGCTCCTTGCACTGCGGATGCCGCCCCCGGCGGGAGGTGCGACCCGCCCGCGAAGGCCGGGTCGTCGATTCGGTCATTCACGATCGGCAGCCCACCGATCAACGAGACGTCGGGCCCGAAGTGCGGCCGCGCGAGCCGGACCCGCCGGGCGTGATGCTCGAACGAGCGGCGCGCGATCTCGGCGCGCACGATGTCGAAGAGCTGCGGTTGATGCTGCGCGATCGATCCGCCGATGACGATCACCTCCGGGGCCACGAGGTTGACGAGACTGGCGCACATCGCGCCGATCGCCTCCCACGCGCGTTCGAAGACGGCACCGCTGGCGAGGTCGCCGTCGGCTGCGGCTCGCGCCAGCAGCTCGGCATCGACCTCGTCGCCGGCGGCGGCCAGCTCGGCCAGGCGCGGGGACGCGTCGCTCTCGAGCAGGGAGCGTGCCTCGCGCGCCAGCGCGGTGCCGGAGCCGATCGCCTCGGCGTGACCGATGCCCCCGCAGCCGCAGATCGGCCCGTCGAGTTCGACGGTGAGGTGGCCGACCTCGCCGGCCGTGCCATCGATGCCGGTCAGCAGGCGGCCGTCTGCGATGATGCCGCCGCCGATGCCGGTCGAGACGGTGACGTAGATCGCGTGCCGCGTGCCGCGTGCGGCGCCGTGGCGCCACTCGGCGATGATCGCGACGTTCGTGTCGCGCTCGAGGAAGGCGGGCAGTCCGACCGCGGTCGACAGGCGCTCGGCGAGGGGGACGTCATGCCAGCCGGCCAGGTTGGGAGCATCCAACACCACGCCGCGCCACGGGTCGAGCGGGCCGGGTGAGGCGATCGCGATGCCGATCGGTTTCGGGAGGCCGGCCGTTGCGGCATCGTCGCGGACCGCGGCGGCGACCTCGCAGATCCGCCCCACCACGCTGTCGACCCCGTCCTCGTCGGCCGTCGGCTCGGCGCGACGGTGGTGAACCGTCAGGTCGGGTGTGATCAGTGCGGCCCGGATCTGGGTCCCGCCGAGGTCGATCGCGAGGACCGGCTGATCGGCTGGCTGCTCCACGACCTCCCATTCTAGGAGATGCGACGAGGCGCGCCGGGAAGGTCCCGCCGCGCCTCGGGAAATTTCGCGAACGAACGAGCGATCAGCCGCCGATCCTGAACATCTTCGTGCCGCAGACCGGACAGCTGCCCTCGGTCGCCGGCTTGCCGTTCTTCATCGTGATCTTGTTCTCGTTCTGCATCTCGCGCTTTGCCTTGCACTTCACGCAGTAGGCTTCGGTCGCCATCAGTCAGGTGCCTCCCTTGTCGCCGGTCTCGCGACCGGTCGGTGGTTGTGAGCTACCCGCCCGCCGGCCGAACGATGCTCCGCGGTGGTCGAGCGTCTCGCCACCGTCGGTGTCGACCTGCCAGAGCAGGTGGATGCCGGACAGCCCGGCATCGATGCAGCGTGCCTCCGCGGCCTCCTTTGCCGCGCCTTCGAGGAACGTGCCGTCGGTGCGCTGCGCGTAGGCCGCGCATACGGTCCCCGACCGCAGTCCCGCAAGATGTGCCAGCACGAAGAGTGCCGACGACTCCATCTCGAGGTTCGCCACACGCTGGCGGCGAAGCTCATCTGCCAGCTCAGGATAGCGAACGGGGAGCGTGCGCATCTGCCGTCCCTGCGGAGCGTAGAAGCCGCTCGCCGTCGCTGTCAGGCCCACGTGGTAGGCGACCCCCGTGTCCAGGCACGCCCGCTCGAGCGCCC
>JBOGSW010000051.1:0-3490 GCA_050695815.1 Candidatus Limnocylindria bacterium
GAGCAGTACTACCGCGGCGCGACCGGCGACGCCGTGCAGGCATCGATCGCCGTCTTCTCGTGGGTCGTGCGTCAGCGCCAGGCGGGACGCCGGGTGATCGCGGTCGACACCGACCAGCTCCCAGCCGCCTTTGAGGAGCCGATCATTCCCGGCCTCGAAGAGGCTCTGGCTCCGCGGTGGCAGTGGTTGGTGGCCCGGCCTCACCCGTGGCGCCGGCAGCTCGCAATCAAGGGACGACGGCTACTCGCCGGGCGCCTCGCGCGCACGATCGAAACGAATGGTTGGTCGGCCGAGCGGGCGGCTAAGGAGTACGACCTCCCGGTGGCGGCGGTCCTGGAGGCTCAGCGGTACGCGGCCGAACACTCCGACCTGATCGCTGCCGAGGAGGCTGAAGAGCGCCTCCTCGCCAACCAGACGTTGTCGCAACGTAAGCACTCACCTCCGAAGCCCAGCCGAGTCACGCGTGCGGCTGTGCGTTGACGAGGATCTACGGAGCGCGGAGCTGCTGAACCGACGTCGAAAGGGCGGTCACGAGATCATCCGCATCGAGAACGGGCTAACTGATCAGGCGGTGTGGGATCTCGCTCAGCGGCACGATGCTGCCGTGCTGACGAGAAACGCGGGCGACTTCATCGGACTGGCTCAATTCCCAGGGCATCACGCCGGCCTTCTTCTCGTCCTCGCCGAAGGTGATGCCACCCGTGACATGAAGCCGGGCGCCGTCGCCAGAGCCATCGGCCGAGTCGATGAGCGCTACGCCAGCCTGGGTGACCTGATCGTCGTGGTGAACCAACACCGGTCTTGAGATCCCTCCGACGGGGTAGAAGCGCTCCGTCGCATCTGGTCGCCGGCTGCTCGGAGTCGCTGGCGGGCAACCATGGCGTCCGACGACTTTGGGTCGCGGCGGTAAGGGTGCAGTAAGCGGTCGACAACGTGGTGTCAGCCATGATTCAGCGATGCCAAAGGTCCGCGACGCGATCCGCCTCGTCGAGGCGCACGGCTGGCACTGGGCACGGACTCGCGGCAGTCATCGTCACTTCGTCCACCCCGACCGGCTCGGGCTGGTTACGATCGCCGGGAAGCCGAGCAAGCAGCTTGCCGAGGGCACCTGGCGCAGTATCCTCAAGCAGGCTGGGATCGATCCTGAGGAGCTCGCGTGAACTACACCGTCATCTACGAGAGCACGCCGACCGGATACTCCGCCTATGTTCCGGACCTGCCCGGATGCGTGGCGGCTGGCGACACGCGGGCGGAGACCGAACGCCTCATCAAGTCCGCGCTGCGGGCGCACGTCGCGATGCTGCGATCGCGCGGCGAGCCGATCCCCGAGCCGAGCACTTCATCGGGCATGGTGACCGCGGGGGACCCTGACGGCTTCCGTTGACCGGACATCCGTAGCGGGCGACGCGATGCGCCATGGGTCCAGATTGACACGTCATCGCGGACTCATCAGACTTCGGCGCATGGCGACGCGCGTGAAGCGGACCTACAACCTGGCCCCTGGCACCGTGAAGCGAGTGCGGGAGATGGCCGAGCGCTACGGCGTGGCGCCGTCGCAGGACGCCGTGATCGAGCTCGCTGTCGACGAGCTCGAGCGTCGCCTCCGCGAGCAGCAGGAAACCGATGCCTGGGAGCGCGCCGCGGCTGACCCGTCGTTCGGCGCCGAGGTGGAGGAGCTTGCCGGCGCCTACGGCTCGGCGGACCGGGAGACGTGGCCGCGCTGACGGGGGCGCTGCGTTGGTCGATCGTCGTCGTCGACCTCGATCCGGTCCAGGGCCATGAGCAAGCGGGAGCTCGCCGGGCACTGGTCGTGTCGTACGAGCCATTTCATCGGTCCGGCTTGGCGACCGTGTGTCCCATCTCCGCCGCGCGCCACGACGCACGATATCCCGGCGACATCCCGATCTCGCGTGGCGAGGCGGGCCAGACCCGGGACGCCGTCATCCTCACCAGCCAGGTGCGCACGATCTCTCTTCGGCGGGTGCGTTCGGCGCCGATGGGGATCGTGCGCGACCGAGGCGTGCGCCGCGCAGTTCGTCATGCGCTGGCACATCACCTCGGGCTTGACATCCCTGCGGTGGCTGACGGAGCGGACTGAAAATCGTCGTCATGGCGCCTCTTGGAACAGCGCCGCGCACAGATCAGTACACGTCGTCGTGGGTCCCGAGGTTCACCAGGAACGCGATGTCACCATCCCATCGGAACAGCACCCGGAGATCGTCGTCCACGCTGAACGACCAGTACTCGGCCATTTCACCCTTCAGCTTGTGGGTCCGCAATAGCTGATCGCGGGGATCAGCCGCGAAGCGGCGCAACGCGGCGCGCAGCATGGTGGCCTGCGGTTCGCGCAGCTTCTTCGCGCGGCGAAGGAAGCGGCTCGAGGCCCGGATGCGCATCCGGTCAACTGCGGAGGTCGTCGAGGAGGGCCTCCATGTCGTCGAACTCGCGCATTCCGCCGGCGGTGTACTCGGCCTCCGCCTCCCGGACCTCCGTCAGAAAGAGGGCGCGACGCAGGGCTCGCAGCTCCTCCTGGTCGTGCTCGAAGCGCTCGGGACTGACGAGATACGCCGCCTTCCGCGAGCGCTGGAGGATCACGGTGGGCTCGTCGCTGGCACTCGCCTCCTCGACGACGTCGGCGGCGCGCTGACGCAACTCGGTGATCGGAACCGTTCGCATCGGTCTAGCGTACAGATCAACGTACGTTTGTCAATGCCGAGGGACGCGATGCATGGTTCATTAATTTGTAACTGTCGCGGTTACGAATAGGGTCATCGGCATCGGCGTGCGTGCCGGCCCGGGGTGCAACCCGACCTATCAGTCGCGCACCACGCGGTACTTCACGTGCGTGGCGAACGGTGACTGGCGCACCGGGCCGGCGAGCTCGAGCGTCACGTCGCGGTCGAAGCCGTCGAAGAGGCGCTTGCCCGCGCCGAGGATGACCGGCGCGAGGGTGATTGTGAGCTCCTCGACGATCCCGGCGCGCAGGCCCTGGCGGATGACGTCCGCACCGCCGCCGATGCCGACGTCCTTCCCGCCTGCGGCCTCCGTCGCGCGTCGGACCGCCTCGTCGAAGTCGCCGACGAAGACGAATCCCGCATCGGCCGGCGGCTGATCCTCGACGCGGTGCGTGACGACGAAGAGCGGCGTTGGGAATGGGTTCGTCCCGCCCCACGCGTCTGCGGCGTCGTACATGCCGCGACCGATGACCACGGCGCCGACATTGTCGTTCGCTTCGTCGAGCGCAACCTTGTCCTCGCCGACCGGCTCAACCTCGGGATGCGAGTCGTACGTCCATGGTCCGCCGAAGACCCACCAGTGCAGCCGCTCGCCGCCCTCGCCGAGCCCCTTGTCCGGCCCGTCGTCCGGCCCGGTGATGTATCCGTCAACCGAGGTCGTGATCCCGGCAGTCACCTTCGTCATCGTGGTACCTCTTCTCCGTGTCGATGCTCGTTCTCGCGCTGCCGTTGCGTCGCTGCCTCGAGGCGCGGCG
>JBOGSW010000052.1:0-11526 GCA_050695815.1 Candidatus Limnocylindria bacterium
GGCTGCCGTCGGCGGCGCGGTCGGCGTATCCGTTGGGGTGCGCCTCGCGCCAGGCCCAGGCATCGGTCAGCATCTGTTCGAGCGTGGAATGGGCCGGCTGCCAGCCCAGCTCGCGACGCGCGCGACGGGACGAGGCGACCAGCACCGGAGGATCGCCGCTGCGCCGCTTGATCGGACGGGCGGGAATGGCGCGGCCGGTGACGCGGCGGGCGGCCTCGACCACCTCGCGCACGCTGAAGCCGGCTGCCGAGCCGAGGTTGTAGACCTCGAGCGACGGGTCGCCCTCGCCCGTCGCCTCGAGCGCCAGGAGATGAGCGTTGGCAAGGTCGCGCACGTGGATGAAATCGCGGATGCAGGTGCCGTCCGGCGTGGGGTAGTCCTGCCCGAAGATCTGGACGTGGGTGGCGTCGCCGGCGGCCACGCGCAGGACGAGCGGCATGAGGTGCGTCTCGGGGTCGTGGTCCTCCCCGTTGCGCTCGGTGGCGCCGGCGACGTTGAAGTAGCGCAGGCTGATGGCTCGGAAATCGTGCGCTGCGCAGAACCAGCGCATGGCGCCCTCGAAGGCGAGCTTCGTCTCGCCGTACGGATTGATCGGCTGGGTGCGGTCGGCCTCGGCGATCGGCACCCGGCGCGGCTCGCCGTACACGGCGGCCGTGGAGGAGAAGACGAGCCGGGTGACCCCGACGCGCTTCATCGATTCGAGCAGCGACACGCCGCCGGCGACGTTGGTGCGGTAGTAGAGCCCCGGATCGGCCATCGACTCGCCGACCAGGGAGCGGGCGGCGCAGTGGAGGACGGCCTCGACGCCATCGGCCAGCAGGCGCTCGAGTCGATCGCCGTCGGCGATGTCGCCGATCTCGAGCCGGGCCTCGGGCACGACCGAGTCGCGGTGACCGCTCGACAGATCGTCGTACACGATCACCTCGTGGCCGCCCTCGACGAAGCGCTCGACGCTCGTCGATCCCACGTATCCGGCGCCGCCGACGACGAGAATCTTCAACCCACTCCTCCTCGACCTAGCCGGCCACGACCGCGAGCCGATCCGACTCGGCCGCCTGGCGCGCGAGCGCGGGCGTGACCGATGCGGAGACGCGGGTGGCACCGGCGCGGACCGCCTGGCCCAGCTGCTCGGTGGATCGGAAGCGCCCCGCCGCCTTCACGCCGATGCGCGGACCGACGCTGTCGCGCAGCAGCTTCGTGCGCGCCAGGGTTGCCGGAACCGTCGCCGCGCCGGCGCTCGTCACCACGTAGTCGGCGCCGGCGCGCTCGGCCAGGCGACACGCGCGGCGCACGAGCTCGTCCGAGAGCGGGGCGGCCTCCATGATCACCCCGGCGGCAGCCAGCGCCGAGTGCGCCATGTCGAGCACGGCCAGCATGTCGTTGAAGACGGTCTCGTCGTCCTCGGAGGCCAGCGCCCCGCCGTTGAGGACGAAGTCGATCTGGGTGGCGCCCTGCTCCAGCGCCTTCGACGCCTCGAAGGCCTTCACGCTGAGCAGCTGGCCGCCGTGTGGAAAGCCAACGACCGTCCCGAGCACGACCCGCGAGCGCCCGAGCTGGCGCTTGGCCATCTTCACCAGCCATGGGTTGACGGTGAGGGCCGCGAGCTCGTGCTCGGTGGCGATCGCCACCGCCGTCTCGAGGTCGGCGAGCGATGCGTTTGGCTGTGTGAGCCGGTGCTCGAGCCGCAGGGCCCGTCGCACGCTGGCGGTCATCGGCGCAGGGTCCCTCCGCGCGGCGAGCAGACGATCGATGAGGCACTCCAATGATCGATCCGGACGGCCGATTGTAGCAGCGTCCCCTGAAGCATCGGCCATCGGGGTCCGGTGGCGCGCACATCGGCGGTGCGCGAGGTCACCGCTCCGTTGCCGCCTCGCGGGCCAGGCCCAGCAGGGTCGCCCGCTCATTGCGGCTCGGGTCATCCAGGACGATCTCTGTGAGCCGATCCAGGGCGGCGCCGATCGCCGGACCGGGCTCCATCCCGAGCTCTCTCTGGAGATCGTGGCCGTCGATCGCCAGCCGATGCTCGAGCAGCAGTCGCGGCTGCTGCGCCAGCTGATCGGCGATGCGTCGCTCGAGCTCCGCCTGGTTCTCGTCTCCCATCGGTCCCACGCCGGATGCCGCGTTGTCAGCGCGGCGCAGCGCGAAGAGGAGCCGCCGATCGACGCCGGCGGTGCGGCGGATGAAGCGCCGCACGGCGGCATCGGTCCAGGAGTCGTCGTAGGCGTACATGTGGTGCCGGATGGACTCGACCACGCGGTTGGCCAGCGCGGCCGGCACGCGCAGACGCCGAAGGAGCGCCGCCGTCAGGTCGGCGCCGACCTCCTCATGGCCGATGAAGTGGCCGCCGGCCAGGGTCGTGGCCTTGCCCACGTCATGGAGCAGAGCGGCCAGCCGAAGATCGCCGAGCGCGGCGCCAGGCGCCGCGTCAATGGGCGCCCCGTCAACGGCCGCGAGGGAGTGGTCGAGCGCGTCGCCGGGCACGGCCTTGGCCTGCGGGATCCCTCGCAGCGCCGCCAGCTCGGGGAGGACGACCCCCATCAACCCGAGGCGCTCGAGCAGCAGCAGCGCTCGCGAGGGCCGCGGGTCGAGGGCCAGGATGCGCAGCAGCTCGTCGCGAACCCGCTCGCCGGAGACGGCGCCGGCGGTCGGAGCCAGCTCGCGGATGGCCGCCTCGGTGGCTGGATCGATGACCATCTCGAAACGGCCGGCGAAGCGAGCCGCGCGAATGAGGCGCAGCGCGTCTTCGGTAAACCGCTGGTGCGGGTCGCCGACCGTGCGCAGCACCCGATCCCGGAGATCCTGCTCGCCGCCGAACGGGTCGACCAGCTGGCCACGCCCGGCGGCCAGGTCGATCGGCAGCCAGGCCATGGCGTTCACCGTGAAGTCGCGCCGCGCCAGGTCATCGGCCAGGGAGACGCCGAATCGGACGTCCGCCGGCCGGCGCCGATCGCGGTAGCCGCCCTCGGCCCGGTACGAGGTCACCTCGACCTGTGGCGACCCACCGACGGTCACCGTCCCGAAGCGGTTCTCCCAGGTCGATTGGTCGAACAGTGCGGCCACCTCCTCCGGGCGCCCCGAGGTGGCGGCGTCCCAGTCGCCCAGGTCCGAGCGCCCGAGGAGCCGATCCCGCACGCAGCCACCGACCAGCGCCGCCTCGTGGCCCGCGCCGGACAGGACAGAGAGGACCTCGGCGATCCGCGCGGGCAGGTCCGGCACCATGAGCTCGCGCCCGGATGGCACGGCCACCGTCAGCCGGCCGATTGCAGCGGCTTGATCGGCTCCAGGAAGAGGAACGTGCGCCACCCGTCGTTTCGCTCGTCGGACAGGTACGTGCCGAACAGGTAGCGCAGGTCGGCTCGCGGCGCGCGCGGCTCGCGCAGGAGGCGCATCCGAGCCTCGCTCACCGTCTGCCCACCCTTGCGATGGTTGCAGGGCCGGCATGCCGCGACCAGGTTCTCCCACTCGTGCCGCCCGCCGCGGTGCTTGGGCATGACGTGGTCGATCGTCAGGTCCCGGCTCATCTTGCCGCAGTACTGGCAGGTGTGGCGGTCGCGGCTGAAGACCTCGCGACGGCTCAGCTTCACGCGCGGCTGCGGTCGCTTGACGTGATACTGGAGCCGGATCACCGACGGGGCCGGGATCTCGATGGTCGGCGTGTGGATGACCTGGTGGTTGCGTGCGAGCAGCTCCGCCTTCGCAGCGCCGAGCAGCCGAAAGGCACGCCTGATGTCACAGACGTTGAGTGGCTCGTAATTCTGGTTGAGGACCAGTACCGGTGCGTTGATCATCCCGTTGCGCCTTTCCGAGGGCCGATCATACCAACGTCCGCTCAACTCCTCCGCCGCGGTCGCCTCGGATGTGCAGCTGCGTCACGCATCGGCCATGCAGGGACCCGAGGGCTCCTCGAACCCGTCCGCGGGTGGCCGATCTGTGCCGCCGCAGCACCCACCCGCCACCGAACAACCTGTCGGCCCGCCCCGCCTGGCCGATGCGTGCCGGAGTGTCACATCGGCGGCCGTGCCCGCCACCCAACATCGCATCGCCGCTGAGCGGCGCCACTTCCGCAGGGAGATCGGGCGGCCGGCGGGGTATCGGCCGTACGTTCACGACCATCGCCGGTCAGCGGCGCCATCCCGGCGCAAGAGGTTCGCCGCCGGCGGCTCGGTGTGGCTCGGTGGGGCTCGGTGGGGCTCGTTCATCGTTAGCGCCGCTCAGCGGCGACCGCCCCGGGGGCTCTGAAGGCGCCCCGGAGTAGAATGTTGGGCTCCAAGTCAAGCGGCGGCGCGACGCGACGCGGAGCGACGCCATCGGTCCGAGCACTGAGAACACGAATGACCACGATTGAACGATCGACCTGGGCCACCAAGGTCGGCCTGGCGCGCATGCTGGCCGGCGGCGTGATCATGGACGTCGTCACCGCCGACCAGGCGAGGATCGCCGAGGAGGCCGGCGCCGTGGCGGTGATGGCGCTGGAGCGCGTGCCGTCCGACATCCGCAAGTTCGGCGGCGTGGCGCGCATGAGCGATCCGAAGCTGATCAACGAGATCAAGCAGGCGACGACGATCCCGGTCATGGCCAAGTGCCGCATCGGCCACTTCGCCGAGGCGCAGATCCTCGAGGCGCTGGAGGTCGACTTCATCGACGAGTCCGAGGTGCTCACGCCGGCCGACGAGGAGCACCACATCGACAAGCACCACTTCAGCGTGCCGTTCGTGTGCGGCTGCCGCGACCTCGGTGAGGCACTCAGACGAATCGGCGAGGGCGCGGCCATGATCCGCACCAAGGGCGAGGCCGGCACGGGGGACATCGTCGAGGCCGTGCGCCACATGCGCGCCGTGCAGAAGGGCATCCGCCAGCTGCAGAGCATGAGGCCCGACGAGCTGTTCGCCGCGGCCAAGGAGCTGCGCGCGCCATACGACGTGGTCAAGCAGACCGCCGACCTGGGCGAGCTGCCGGTGCCCAACTTCAGCGCCGGTGGCGTGGCCACCCCCGCGGACGCCAGCCTCATGCGCCAGCTCGGCGCGCAGGCCGTCTTCGTGGGCTCCGGCATCTTCAAGAGCGAGAGCCCGGAGCGCTACGCCACCGCCATCGTCAAGGCCGCCACGCACTTCGACAACCCCGAGATCCTGGCCGAGGTGAGCGCCGGGCTCGGCGAGCCGATGCGCGGCACCTCCCTGGGCGAGATCCCACCCGAGGAACGCCTGGCCGTCCGCGGCTGGTAGGTCGCGACCCGATGAGCGAATCCGGGCGACCACCTCGGATCGGCGTCCTCGCCGTGCAGGGCGCCGTGCGCGAGCACGTCAACGCCATCCGCGAGATCGGCGCCGAGCCGGTCGAGGTCCGGCTGCCGCGCGACCTCGTCGACCTCGATGCGCTCATCCTGCCCGGTGGCGAGTCGACCACCATGCGCCGCCTGATCGAGACGTACGGACTGCGCGAGCCGATCGCCGCGCTGGCCCGCGGCGGCGCACCGATGCTCGGCACGTGCGCCGGCATGATCCTCCTGGCCGAGCGCAACGCGGACGGCGAGGAGCCGATCTTCGGCCTCCTCGACATCGAGGTCCGGCGCAACGCCTACGGCCGCCAGCTCGACTCGTTCGAGGCCGATCTCGACGTTCCGGCGCTCGGCGCGGAGCCGCTCCACGCGGTCTTCATCCGCGCGCCGGTCGTGACCGGCGTCGGACCCCGGGCCGAGGTGCTGGCACGCGACCCCGACGGCCAGCCGGTGGCCGTGCGCCAGGGCCGGGTGCTGGCAACCGCGTTCCATCCCGAGCTGACCGGGGACCGGCGCATGCATCGGCTCCTGGCGACGCTCGTCGGGAGGGGGGCGGAGAGCGCGGCGTGATCGAGACCGAGCGGACGATTCGGAGCGCGCGCATCACCGACCGTCCGGCGCTGGCCGACCTGTCGCGCAGCGTCCACGCCTCCGCCGAAGCCCACCGGCGCAGCATGGCCGTGCCGGCGCCCAGTGCGGCGTCGCCGCGCCTCAGCCTCTCCAGCCTGATCCCGTCCTGGCTGCCGCTGCGCGCGCCATCGGTGCACCTCGTGGCGGAGGTCGACGGCGAGCTGGTGGGCAGCTGCCGCGCGGTGGAGGAACCGCACCGCGACGACTGGGTGATCACCGAGCTCGATGCCATCGATGCGCCGATGGCGGCCGAGATCCGCTACGACCTGCTCGACGCGCTGCTGGCGGAGGGCACCCGGCATGACGTCGCTCGCTTCCACGCCGCCTGCGCCGACGTGCGCGAGAACCTCGAGCTCTTCGGCCAGTCCGGGTTCATGGCCTACGCGCAGGAGGAGATCTGGTGGCGCCCGCCGGAGCAGACGCGCGGCCCGCGCTCGTGGCTGCGCTCGCTCGTCTCGCGCGACGGGCGGAAGGCATCGCGCGATGGGATGGAGGCCGGATTGCCCGACCTGCAGCCCGCCGGCGCGCCCGATGCCTGGCACCTGTTCGACCTGTGGACCCACGCCACGCCGCCGGCCATCGCCCGGATCGAGGGCTACGGCGCCGCCGACTGGGAGTCGGTCGGGCAGGAGGCGATCGTGCCGCGGTCGAGCCTCAACCCGGTGCTCAACTTCGGCGAGGTCAACGCCTGGCTCCTGCCGGCCGAGCAGCGCGTCGGCGGCTTCGCCCAGCACGGCCAGTGCAAGTCGGGCCCGCACTACCTGCGCTTCCTGGTTCGCGAAGGGACCGATGGCGCGGCCTTCCTGCGAGCGGTCCTCGCACGCCTCGGCGTGGACGCGATCGGTGCGGGCATCCTCGCTCCGGTGCGAACATACGAGTCGACGGGTACGCGCGCGGCAGAAGCGGCCGGCTTCGAGCCGATCGGGCGGGTCACGCTTCTCGTCCGCGAGGTGCGAGCGCAGGTCCGCCAGCCGGCGATGGTGCCGGTGACCCGGTGACCTTGGTGACGCAGTGACAAAGAGAGCGGAGGTCAGACCACACGTGCAGCGCCGCGAGACGACGGACGACCTCGACGCCCTGATGGCGGCGCTGCCGCCGGAGATCGTGGCGCGCCTGCGCTCGTTCGCCAACCGCCAGGACCTCCTCGAGGTCGTCATGGACCTCGGCCGCCGCCCCGAGGCGCGCTTCACGCACGGCGAGGAGGTGCTCCTCGATCGCGAGATCACCGAGGCCGATATCGCCCACGTCATCGACCATATCGGGGTCTTCGGCGACGACAACCGGGCGGGTATCGAGCGCACGCTGCACCGCATCAGCGCCATCCGCAATCGATCCGGCAAGGTCGTCGGCCTGACCTGCCGCATCGGCCGCGCCGTGTTCGGCACGATCGACATCATCCGCGACATCGTCGAGGCCGGGCAGTCGCTCCTCATCCTTGGGCGGCCGGGGGTCGGCAAGACGACGATGCTGCGCGAGGTGGCGCGCGTGCTGGCCGTCGACCTCGGCAAGCGCGTGATCGTGGTCGACACCAGCAACGAGATCGCCGGCGACGGCGACATCCCGCATCCGGGCATCGGCGACGCGCGGCGCATGCAGGTTCGCACGCCGACCGAGCAGCACTCGGTCATGATCGAGGCGGTCGAGAACCACATGCCCGAGGTGATCGTGATCGACGAGATCGGCACCGAGCTCGAGGCGGGTGCGGCCCGCACGATCGCCGAGCGCGGGGTGCAGCTGGTCGGCACCGCCCACGGCAACACGCTCGACAACCTCATGCTCAACCCCACGCTCTCGGACCTGGTCGGCGGCATCCAGCCGGTCACCCTGGGCGACGAGGAGGCTCGCCGGCGCGGGACGCAGAAGACGGTCCTCGAGCGCAAGGCACCGCCCACCTTCGACGTGCTGGTCGAGATCGTCGAGCGCGACAATGTCATCGTCCACCGCAACGTGGCCGAGACGGTCGACGCCATCCTGCGCGGCCACATGGTCCCGCCCGAGGCGCGCTATCGCGACGATGCCGGCGACCTGAAGGCAGCCACCAAGTACGACTACCGCATCAGCGAGACGGGCGCCGGCAACCCGGCCTTCGCGCCGCTCGAGCCGACCGGTGGCTTCGGCGCCTTCAGCCGCGGACGCAGCGGAAGCGGCGGCCGCTACGAGCGCGCCGGCCTGCGGCCCCTGCCGGGGGGGTCGGCCGGGGAGAGCGGACGCGGCCCACGGACCCTGCCGGGTGAACGGATCGCCGGCTCGACGGGCGCCGGCGCATCGGGCGCCGGCGCATCGAACGAGGCCGATGCGCGGCGCGAGCTGGAGCAGGCGCTGGCCGAGATGGATGGTCCCGCCGGGACCGATCGGCGCATCGGCGCACAGCGGCCGGCGCCCGAGCAGGCGCGTGGCCATCGGCCCATGAGCGTCTTCGCGTTCGGCGTGAGCCGCAAGCGGCTGGAGCAGGCGGTCCGCGAGCTGGGCGTGCCGGTCAACGTGGCCCGCGAGCTCGATGAGGCCGATGCCGTCGTCACGCTGCGCAACTACTACAAGCGCAAGCCGGCCGCCCTGCGCGACGCGGAGTCCAACGGCGTGCCGATCTACGTGCTCAAGACGAACACGACGCTCCAGATGGAGAACATGCTCGCGTCGCTCTTCGACCTCGAGACCGATCCGCAGGAGGCCGCGCTGCGCGAGACGGCCGAGGCGATCGGCCTGGTGCAGGCCTCCGGCCGCCCGATCGAGCTGGCGCCGCAGAACGCGTACGTGCGCCGCCTCCAGCACCAGCTGGCCGAGCGCAACGCCCTCATGTCGCGCTCGCGCGGCTCGGAGCCGAACCGCCGGGTCGAGCTGCTGCCCGAGGAGGGGCAGGCCTGGCGATGAGCGGTCGCGCCGGAAGGATCGTGCTGCTCGTGATCATCGCCCTCGTCGCCGTGGCCCTCGTCGCCACGAGCGTGCTGCCTCCCGCGTGACCGGCCGCGGCCGGTTCATCACCCTCGAGGGTCCCGAGGGCAGCGGGAAATCGACCGCCGCGCGCCACCTGGCGGAGTGGCTGCGCGAGCGCGGCACCGCGACCGTCCTGACGCACGAGCCGGGCGGCACGCCGCTCGGCGACGAGGTGCGGCGCATCGTGCTCCACATGCGCGGCATGAGCGAGGACCTCGATCCGCGCGCCGATGCCCTCCTCTTCGCGGCCGGCCGCGCCCAGCACGTGGCTCGCGTGATCCGGCCGGCGCTCGAGCGCGGCGAATGGGTGGTGAGCGCCCGTTACACGGATTCGTCGCTCGCCTACCAGGGCGCCGGCTACGGCAACGACATGGACGAGCTTGGGCGCCTCCAGAAATTTGCCACGTACGGCGTGCGCCCCGATCTCACCCTGCTCCTGGACGTTCCGGTGGAGGTCGGACTCGAGCGCACCCGCCGGCGGACGGAATGGAACCGCTTCGAGGACACCGAGGAGGTCGCCTTCTTCGAGCAGGTGCGTGCCGCCTACCTGCGCCTGGCCGATGCGGAGCCCGACCGGATCACGGTGGTCGACGGCTCCGGCTCGGTCGAGGAGGCCGATGCCGCCATCCGGTCGGTGGTGCAGCGCCGGCTGCCTGGCTGAGGCGCGATCTATCGAGGCGCGATCTATCGGCCGATTCTGTCGCGAGGCTCCTGTCGGGCGGCGTGGCGCCAATCTATCGGTCAGGTGGTGGCTTGGGAGCGCCCACCGGGCACCTTCACGCCAGCCAGCCGCGCATAGATCGCGGATCCGCGACGTCGGAACGGCGCGGCGACGAACCAGGACGATTGATCGCCGGACCGCGGGCGCCACGCCCCCGGGAGGGACGCGCTCGATAACGCTGTCCGCAGAATCAATGGCACGGGATGCGTGACGGGTGGCCCTCGGGTGCTCCCCTGCGCCATAATCGGGGGAGGCCGTCGCCCGACGTGATCGCGCTGTACGAAGGAGCCGTCCACCGATGAAGCTCGTCATCGCCATCGTGCACAACGAGGATGCAGCCACCCTCGTGGATGCGCTCCTCGAGAAGGAGTACCGCGCCACGCGCTTCAACTCGTCGGGCGGGTTCCTCAAGCAGGGCAATGCCACCATCCTGGTCGGCGTGGAGGATGAGCAGCTCGACGACCTGCTGGCCATCATCAGCGCCAACTGCCACTCGCGGAAGCAGTTCGTGAACCCGATGCCGCCGATCATGGAGCCGGGCGAGTTCTACATGCCCTACCCGGTCGAGGTGGAGGTCGGCGGCGCCACCGTGTTCGTCATGCCGGTGGACCGATTCGAACGCCTCTGACCGCCTGGCGCTCAGCCATCGAGGCCGATGCGCCCGACGTCGTCGCCTGCTGGAACGCCCTCGGCTCGTCCTTCACCGGGCTCAAGGCCCTGCGCCGCGAGCTGCGAGCGCGCGTCCACGAGGGAGAGGCACCCGGCATCCTGGCACAGCAGGAGGTACTCGGCGACGCCCTCGAAACGGTCCTGCGCGCCCTGCCCGAGCGCCTGCTGCGCGCGCCGGGTGGCGAGGAGGACTGGAACGTGGCCCAGGCGTTCGCCCACACGACGGCCGCGCGCCGCTTCCTGGCGACGTGGGCCGCCCTCGACGTCGAGGGCGAGTGGCCGGAGCATCGGCCGCCGGTGGTGACGCCCTCGGTCCCCGGCCGCCCCGATGCGTCGCGCGACGAGCTCCTGGTGCTGCTCGACAAGTCACGCCGTTCCCTGCGCGAGGCCGCGGCACGGATCACCGGACACGAGACCGGGCGCTGCCGGATGGACCATCCGCTCGTCGGCCGGCTTCGGTGCGGGGATTGGCTCATGTTCGTCGGCGTGCACGACCTCATGCACCTCGAACAGCTCCACGACCTGGTCGGGACCGATGCGTCCCTCGCTGGCTGATCGTCCGGCGCCGCTCGTCCTGGTTGCGCTGCCGGCCACGGGGCAGGCGTTCGGCACCCACGCCGCCATCGCCGCCGATGGGCAACGACTGCTGGCCACCGAGCTCACGCACCGCCTCGGCCGCCTGGGTGCCGCGGCGGATGCGCTTCCCTTCGCGGTGCTCGCGGGCGACGAGCCCTTCCACTGGGGTCGCTGGTTCGCCGCCGGCGCCCGTCGGGCGCTGCAGACGGGCGGTGGGCAGGTGGATGCCATCGGCTATGCGGGCGGTGGGGCCCTCTCCCTGCTGGGCGACGACGGGCTGGACGCGCTCCTCTCGCCCATCCATGGCGAGGTCGTGGCCAACAGCCGCTTCAGCGCCGATGCCTTCGTGGTGGCCGGCGATCTCGATGCGGCACTCGCCACGCTCGAGAGCTGCGCCACGGACAACGCCGCCCCGCGACGCCTGAACGAGGCCGGCTTCGCCTGGCGTGACCTGGGGGCAACGGCCTGGGCCCGCTTCGACGTGGACACGACGCTCGACCTCGCCCTGCTGCGGCTCGCGACCCGGCTGCGCGACACGCGGCCGCTGGACGGGGCGACCCTCGGCTACCTGGAGATGGCCCGGCTGCCCGGTGGAGGCAGCCTGGAGGTGCCGCATCTCGATCGGGTCGGCGACGTCGTGCGCGATCGGCACGGCGAGCTCGTGGTGGCCGGGCGGATTCCCGGCTCCACCCTGGCGCTGCTCGAGACCGAGACCGCCTGCCGG
>JBOGSW010000053.1:0-9368 GCA_050695815.1 Candidatus Limnocylindria bacterium
GCGCGGCGGCCCGCGCTGCCCGGCCGCCATGCGCGCGACGGCGCGCGATCGGTCCTGCTCGCGCTCTACCCTCCGGGCCACCTCCTGACCCGGCTGCGCGACGGCACGCACGCCACGCTGGAGTCGCTCGACCCCGAATCGCTCGTCGCGGAGGACTGGCTCGTGCCGGCGCTCGATCCGATCGACAACCTCGCCTCGCCCCACGGCATGGCCGCGATCAGCGCTCGCCTCCGCGCGCCGGACGGCTGCCCGTGGGATCGGAAGCAGACGCACCTCACGCTGCGCCCGTACCTGCTGGAGGAGGCGTACGAGACGGTCGACGCGATCGAGAACGGCACGCCGGCAGACCTTGCCGAGGAGCTGGGCGATCTTCTCCTCCAGGTGATCCTGCACGCGCAGTTCGCCGCCGAGGAGGGCGCCTTCGACCTGACCGATGTGTATCGGTCCATCGCCGACAAGATCGTGCGGCGCCATCCTCACGTCTTCGGCGAGATCAGCGTCGACGGCGTCGAGCAGGTGATCAGCAACTGGGAGTCGATCAAGGCCGATGAGCGCGCCGAGCGCGGCAAGGAGCACGAGGGCGCCTTCGGCGGTGTCGCCCGCGCCCTGCCGGCCCTCCCGGGGAGCCGCGAGATCCAGGAGCGCGCCTCATCGCTCGGCTGGGACTGGGAGGCGATCGAGGGCGTGTGGGAGAAGGTGGCCGAGGAGCTCACCGAGCTGCGCGAGGCCGAGAGCGACGAGGAGCGCCTGCACGAGATGGGCGACCTGCTCTTCGCGCTGGTCAACCTGGGGCGCTGGATGAAGATCGATCCCGAAGAGGCGTTGCGCTCGGCGAATCATCGCTGGGTCGGCCGCTACCAGCGGGTCGAGGAGCTTGCCCGGCAGCGGGGTGTGGACCTGGATGCCCTCTCGCTGGCCGAGAAGGACGAGCTGTGGGACGAGGTCAAGGCAACGTGACCGACGAGACGCGCCGGGTGGCGATCGTCGTTCACGCCATCCTGCCCGGCGACCCGCGCGTCCGGCGCCAGTCGGACGCGCTGACGGCGGCCGGCTACGAGGTCGACATCTTCTGCCTGCGCGTGGCGGGCGAGGAGGCCGAGGAGCGGGACGGCGCGACGCGCATCATCAGGCTGCCGATCAACCGCACGTTCGTTGGGTTCGCCGGCCACATCGCCGAGTACGTGGCCTTCACGGCCTTGGCCACCTGGCGCTTGGCCCGCGAGCACCGGCGATGCCGCTACGACCTGGTCCAGGTGGCCACCGTGCCGGACTTCCTGGCCTTCGCGGCCCTGCCCGAGAGGTTCGCCGGGGTGCCCGTCCTGCTCGACCTGCACGAGGACATGCCCGAGTTCTTCCGTGACCGCTTCGCGTCGCCGATGCTGCGCCCGCTCATGCCCGTCGTCACCGGCGTCACGAAAGCGTCGGCCGCCGCGGTCGACGAGCTGATCACGGTTCACGAGCCGCTGCGCCGGCTGTCGATCGAGCGCGGCGTGGACCCGGAACGGATCAGCGTGGTGATGAACAGCGCCGACGGGCGGCTCTTCGACCCATCGCGCCACGAGCGCCGGCCCTTCATGGCCGATGGCACGCTCCGCCTCATCCACCATTCGAACTTCCAGCGCATCTACGGGCTCGATCGCGCCGTCGAGGGTCTTGCCCGGCTGCGGCCCGAGCTCGACTGGCGCCTCGACGTGTACGGGGACGGGCCGTGGCGACCGCAGATCGAGGAGGCCATCGCGCGAACCGGCACGGCTGACCGGGTGACGCTGCACGGCCGCGTGACGATGGACGATCTCCCGGGGCTCATCGCGGGGTCCGACATCGGTCTGGTGCCCTCGTTGCCGGAGCCCTACCTGCAGTACTCGCTCAGCACCAAGCTGCTCGAGTACGCGGCCATGGGCCTGCCGACGGTCGCGAGCGACCTGGCAACCTTCCGCGCTCACTTCACCGATGCCGCCCTCCGCTTCGTGCCCGGTGGCGACCCGGCAGCGCTGGCCGCCGCGATCGAGTCGCTGGTGGACGACCCGGCCGGCACCGTTGCGATGGGCGTCGAGGCTCATCGGCAGGCGGCCGCCTACGACTGGGAGCACCAGAAGGCTCGCTACCTCGAGATCGTCGACCGCCTGAGCACCCGGGCGAGCTAGGGTCCGGGCCTGGCACGCCGTCTCCGTCGTAAGATGGGCGAAATCGGTCGAAAGCGTCGGGGCGTGGCGCAGCCTGGTAGCGTGCCTGCTTTGGGAGCAGGAGGTCGCCGGTTCGAGTCCGGCCGCCCCGACCATTCCCCGCGACGTTATGATCCGCGCGACCGATGCTGACAGCCCTCACGTTTGCCATCGCCCTTGTCGTGGGCCTGATCGCGACCCCGGTGGTGCGTGGACTGGCTCAGCGGCGCGGACTCCTCGATCAGCCCGGCGGGCGCAAGGTGCACACGACGCCGATTCCGCGGCTGGGCGGGGTGGGCATGGTCGTCGCCGCCGGACTGGCGCTCGGCACCGCCGCGATCGCGTCCCCCGATCTCGGATCCGTCGATGGCCTGCAGCCCAACCGGGTCCCCGGGATGCTTGCCGGTGCGTCGTTCCTGGCCCTCGTCGGCATCGTCGACGATGTGCGCGGCATGCGCGCTCGGGTGAAGCTGTCGGCGCAGATCGCGGCCGCGCTGCTGGCGTGGTGGCTCGGCATCAGCATCGAGTCCCTGCACCTTCCGTGGGGTTCCGTCTCCCTCGGTTGGCTGGCCCTGCCGGTCACGGTCGTGTGGATCGTCGGGGTGATCAACGCGATCAACCTGATCGACGGCCTCGACGGCCTCGCGTCGGCGGTCGTGCTGACCGCGCTCGGGGCGTTCGGCGTCATCGCGGCCGCCGAGGGCGCCAACCCCACGCTCTTCATCATCGCCGCCACGATCGGTGCGGCCGTCGGCTTCCTGGCCTACAACCTCCACCCGGCCACGATCATCATGGGAGACACCGGGGCGATGTTCCTGGGCTTCATCGTCGCCGTGGTGGCGATCTCCCTCACGCAGGACGGGGCGATCCCGATCGCGCCGTGGGTCCCGATCATCGCCCTCATCGTTCCGATCGCCGATACGACCTGGGCGATCGTGCGCCGCACGGCTCGCGGCGACCCGTTGTTCGAGGCCGACAAGGGCCACATCCACCACCAGCTTCTCGAACGCGGCGCATCGCATCGCGACGCGATGCTCATCCTCACCGCGGTCTCCGCCGCCGCCGCCGTCATCGCGATCGTGGTGACCCGCATCGGCTGACGATGCGCAAACTAGGAGGGCGGGCCGTCCGCGTCGCTGCCGACGTACCAACCGTCCAGGGACGCGTCGTCACCGAACAGCTCCTCCAT
The DNA here is from genome assembly GCA_050695815.1 of Candidatus Limnocylindria bacterium. Lineage (GTDB taxonomy): Bacteria > Chloroflexota > Limnocylindria > QHBO01 > QHBO01 > JACDBZ01. The sequence goes on from JBOGSW010000053.1 coordinate 3,352, forward strand.
CGCAGCCCGAACCGCGTCGCGGTTCGGAGTGAGGAGGTAGTTGACGGTGGGATTGAGCGGCAGGTCGACGAACTCGGGACTGCCCAGCACGAGCCGATCGATATCGGGCCCCGTGACGAGCGGCACCAGGGAGGCCAGGTCACCGGCCTGGGCGCGCGGAAAGTCGGTGCTGACCGTGCTGCCGATCGCCTCGATCACCTGCGGCAGCTCGAAGAGGAGGTTGCTCTCCTCCAGCTCCGCTCGCAGAGCGAGCAGGATCTCCTGCTGCCGTTCCGCGCGCAGGAAGTCGTTCTGTGGCACGCGGCTGCCATCGGGCATCTCGATCCAGCCCTGCCGGCTCCTGGCGTAGGCGAGGGCCGCCGCCCCGCCGTAGCGGTTGCAGCCCGCCGCCAGCTCGAGGCCGCGCTCACCGGTCTCGGGATCCTTGTACTGCGGATCCACGAGCCGGCCCTCCAGGCACAGCTCCACGCCGCCCAGCGCGTCGATGAGCTGCTCGAAGCCAACGAGGTCGACACGCGCGTAGTAGTGGATCGGGATGCCCGTGTACAGGCTCACCGACCGCTCCAGCGTGCGGATGCCGCAGGCGAGAGCATCGCTCTCGTCCGCGATCGTCATGCGTGGACACCACGCCTCGGGGTTCGCGGCCGCCTCGCTGGACAGCTCGTTGATCTTGCGCGGGTAGAGCCCGCCGGGATAGAGCGAGGCGTCGGGCAGCGGCATGAAGCCGGTGTCCCGTGGCACGGAGACCATCACCGCGGTGTTGTCGCTGGGATCGACGCTCACCACGAGGATCGTGTCGGTGAGCGCCGCCTGCCTGCCCGGCGCGTCATCGACGCCGATGAAGAGGAAGTTGATGCGCTCCTCGTGGCTGACGGCCGGCGGCTCCTCCTCGCCCGGCTCCGGGTCGCCGACGTCGGGTCCGCCGCTGATGATGGGGGGATCGTCGAAGACCTCTTCCAGCGTCGTGCTCAGCTGCCCGACCACGATGGCAACGTACGCGTGCATTCCCACGGCCGCGAGCAGGAAGAGAGCGACGACCGAGAGGCTTGCGCGCCCGGCCCAGGAGCGTGCCGTCGCCACGGGGCTGCGCGAGGGACCGGCCCGGACCGGGGCCAGGCCGGCGTGCGCGATCGCGAAGAGCCTCCACAGCAGCAGCGCCGCGTTGAGGGCGAAGACCCCGACCAGGAAGGTCGGGCTGAATACCTGGTTGCGAAGCCCCTCGAGTCCGACGATGGCGACGAGGATGCCGAAGCCGATGAGCAGGATGACCGGCGCCGCGAGGAGGACGCCCAGCGGCCAGTAGCCCAGGTAGGCCTGACCCAGCCCGGGAACGATGAACGAGAGAAAGGCGGCGAGCCCGGCCGAACGGGGCCGGCTGGGGCTGGATGGCGTCATCTCACCACGGCAACTACACGGGGGCGGAGCGGCATTCTAGCATCGGCTCGATTCGCGCTCATTCGTGCTCACCGAAGGCTCGGAGGTGGTGCGCGCTGTCCACGTCTGGGTGGTACGGGTGGGTTAGTACGTTTGCGCCATGCCGGCGCCGGACCCCATACTGACGCCGATCCGGGGCCCGTCCGATGCGATGGGCTCCGACCGTAATCCCGCGATCAGGGGGACGAGGCCCACGTGCCAGCCGAGCTGACGATCATCTCCGTAACCGCGCTGCTGGCAGGACTCTTCCTCGTGAGCCTGACCCTCGCCGGGCGTCGCGGCCCATTCGGCCGCGAACGTGGCGACGACGCGCGTCGGACGATCGTCAGCGTCGGTTCGGATGATCGAACCCGGGCGGGAGCGTCGGCCCCCATCGGCCGAGAGGAGCGCGGACCGGAGCCGACCCTGCGGGTGGTGTGGTGGCTCACGATCGCGATCGTGCTGCTCGGCGTTGGGATCAGCGGATCGTTCGGCACCGACCAGGGCCCGATCTTCGTGCTCGGCGGGCTGGCGGTTGCCGCCGTCGTCGTGTTCCATGAGCTCATCACCGGGTCGAGCCGCAGCACGCTTCTGCGCGTCGCCGAGGTGATCGTGGCCGTCGGGCTGGTCGCCGCGCTGCTCGTCCTGACGGGGTATGCCGGTTCGCCCTTCGCCATGCTCTTCGCGCTCGTCTCCGTCGCCGCGGCACTCGCCCACGGCCCGCGCGCGGGCCTCGCCACCGCAGGCCTGGCGACGGTCGCCTTCGCGGCGGTGCTCCTGGCCGATCCGGGGCTGACCGCCTACGGCCCGGACGACGCGCTGAGCCTCTCGATCGGCCTGGGAGCGACCTGGCTCCTCGCCTTCGTTGCCATCGCCTACGCGCGCCGTGAGCGTCGGGCGGTGGCCCACGCGCTCGAGCTGTCCCGGACAGATCCGCTCACGGGGCTCTTCAACCGCTCGCAGCTCATCGCCACGCTCGACCAGGAGATCAGCCGCACGCGGCGCAGCGATCGGGGCTTCTGCGTGCTCATGATCGATCTCGACGGGCTCAAGCTCATCAACGACAGCGTCGGCCATCTTCGCGGCGACGAGGCGATCCGCTCGACCGGATCGGTCATCCGCCACTCGATCCGAGCGGTCGACAGCGCCTATCGGTACGGCGGCGACGAGTTCGTGGTGCTCCTTCCGGAGACCGATATCGTCGGCGCCTTCGTCGTGGCCGAGAAGATCAGGGTCGGTGCCGAGGAGGTGGGCAACGCGCTGGCGGGAGGCGAGGCGGTCACGAGCGTCAGCATCGGTCTCGTCTCCCATCCGGAGGACGGCTTCAGCGCCGAGGAGCTGCTCACCGCCGCCGATCGCGCCATGTACCAGGCCAAGAAGCTCGGCAAGAACCAGATCAGCGGTAACCCACGGCCTCGCCCGGCGCTCCTCGCCCGGCGCTCGGTCATCGAGGAGGCTCCACCGGCCGAGGAGGCTCCATCGGCCGAGGAGCCGCCGGCCGCCGTGGCGACCGCGCACCCCGAGCCGCCGAGCGCCCCTGCGCCGACCGCGCCGGTCAGCGACCGCGCCGTGGCCGTCGAGCTCGGGCCGATCGGGGTGCCGATCGAGGAGTCGCGGCCGGTTCGCCCGGAGATGGGCGACGAGGAGGTCGACGCCGGAGAGGTGCGGCGGCAGATCGTGGCCGCCAGCCGGTCGTTCGACCCCGATCACCAGATCCGGCGCGCGATGGACGCGTTCCTCTCCCCGAGCTCCGGCGAGGGAGGGGATCGGCCCACCCCGGATCATTAGCGCTCGGTGATCGAGCTCGTGACCGGGACGATCTCCCACCACACCCGACCCGGCGGCAGGACCACCGGATCGCCGCCCTCGGCGTAGGTCCACGTCGTCGGGGCGTCGTCGCTGGTCCGCGACCAGCGCACGTCGTGCGCAGCGCCGTCGAGGTACAGGACGCCGTCCCCCTCGCCCACGAGGTGCTGTAGGCGACGCGGGAAGCCACCGGGGTCGTTCTCGCCGTACAGGATCTCCTGCGTCACGAGCTGGACGAGAACCGTCGACGCGGAAATCCGCTCGCCTGTGACGCGATCCGTGTTGGCCGCGCCGCCATCGGTGCGCAGCCACAGGTGGTCGGCCCCAATCCAGTGCCAGCCGAAGCGCCAGAAGCTCGCGGTCTGCAGCCCGATGGACGTCACCGGCCGGCCGGCCGGCAGCTCAACATCCTCATCGAAGACGAACGGCGTGCCGGCGCTGCCGGCCCTCTCGGCGAGGCCCGTGAGGCCACCCGACGCGAGCTCATCGTGCGCCGCGTCGACGTCGAAGTAGACATTGTGCGGCGCCGCCCACGGCCCGGCGCGGAAGAAGAGGCTCGAGCCGGTGGTCAGGCCGTTGTGATAGGGGATGCCCGCGCTGTTGAAGGCGGTGAGGACCTGGAAGGCCGCGCCGAAGTGGAAGGTCACCGCGTGGAGCTGCCGGTAGAGGTCGACATTGAAGTAGCGGCCGGATCGCACCGGGCCGACCGCGGCGCCGACCTCGTCGCGGCACATGAAGACCGCCGCGAATCGCGTCGTGTCGCCCTCGACCGGCGCCTCGACCACCAGATCGGCCAGGTTCAGGCCGGATGGTGGTCGCGCGATCGGATTGTTCTCGATCTGCACGAGCACCGGCACGCGCTCGGCGATCGCCGGATCGCTCAGCGTCCGGCCGGTGAACGGGCACGTCGCCACCGGCGTCGGCGACGGGCTGGGAGTCGGTGTCGGGCTGGGACTCGGCGAGGGGCTGGGCGTGGGTGACGGGCTCGGCGTCGGGGTCGGAGACGGGCTGGGCGTGGGTGACGGCGTGGGATCGAGCACGCCGGTCACGACGACGCCGCCGCCGATGACGACGACCAGCAGGAGGAAGGCGCCCAGCCCGAGCAGGGCACGGCGAGATTGGAGCAGGTGCATGGGGCGACCATCCTAACCCGACGACCGGGGAGGGCGCAGGGCGCCTGCTAGACTCGCCGCCATGCCGGGCTTCTCGACGCGTGCGATTCGTGCCGCGGCCCGCGTCCCCGACGCGCCGCAGCCACCGGTCAACGTTCCCATCTATCAGACCAGCACGTTCGAGGTGGCCGATGCGGCCGAGCTCGCCGGCCTGCTCGAGTTCACGCGCCCCGGACACTCCTACTCGCGCTATTCGAATCCGACCCACGCGGCGCTGGAGGCGGCGCTCGCCGAGCTCGAGGGCGGCGAGGCGGCGGTCGCGACCGCATCGGGCATGGCGGCCGTGCACGCGGTCGTGCTGTCCAGCGTGGCCAGCGGGGAGGAGCTCATCGTGCCGCGCGCGGTGTACGGCGGCATGGTCGGCCTCATCGGTGCCGTGCTCGGCCGATCGGGGATCGGCCATCGAACGGTCGACACGACGGACCTCGACGCCGTGGCGGCCGCGATCGGGCCTAACACGCGCCTGGTCTGGCTCGAGACGATCAGCAACCCGACCACCGCCATCGCCGACATCGGCGCCATCTCCGAGCTCGCGCATGCGCGCGGCATCCGGGTGGCCGTGGACAACACCTTCGCCTCGCCCGCGCTGGCGAACCCGCTGGCGCTGGGCGCGGACCTCGTCGTGCACTCCACCACGAAGTACATCGGCGGCCACTCGGACCTCATCGGCGGTGCCGTGGTCGGCTCGTCCGGCGATGTCGCGGCGGCCAGGAAGATCGTCGTGAACGTCGGCGGCAACGCGGCCCCGTTCGAGGCCTTCCTCGCGCTGCGCGGCCTGAAGACGCTGGCGCTGCGCATGGAGCGCCACTCGTCGAACGCCATGGCGGCAGCACGCGCGCTTGCCATTGCGCCCGGCATCGACGCCGTCCGCTACCCCGGGCTGCCGTCCCATCCGCAGCACGATCTGGCGCGACGGATCCTGCGCGACGGGATGGCGGGCGGGATGCTGGCGATCGAGCTGAGCGGCGGCCGTGCCCACGGTGAGCGCTTCCTGGGCCGGCTGGGCGTGGCCGTGCACGCCACCAGCCTCGGCGGCGTCGAGACGCTCTGCAGCCACCCCGCCAGCTCCTCGCATCGCCAGCTCTCCGACGACGACCTCGCCGCGGCCGGCCTCTCGGCGGGGATGGTCCGCATCTCGATCGGGCTCGAGGACCCCGAAGACCTCATCGAGGATCTCGTCGGCGCAGCCTCGCCGAGCTGATGGCGGGCGCCCCATGACCCGCGTGATCGACCTGTGGCGGGCGGTCGACGTCGAGGCTCGCCTGGCGTCGGGCGAGGCTGAGCTGCTCGGCCGCATCATCCGTGGCGTGGCACGCACGCGCGCTGCGCCTCCGCATCTCCCCGAGGTCGCGGAGGATCGGCTCCTCGTGGTCGACGGCGGGCTGGTCACGACCGATCGGCTCGACCCGATCGTTGCGGCGCTCGCCGAGGCCGGCCTGGCGCCGGCCGCCGTGTGGATCGCGATGGAGCGGGTCGTCCGGCTGGAGCCGTCGGCGAGCGAGGTGCCGGTGATCGTCGGAGGCGGTCCCACGGCACGCGTCGCGGATGCCGCCGCGGCGCACCTGGAGCGTGAGGCGGACCAGCTGGCGGCGCTCTCGGCGGCGGTCCGCCTGGCGGGTGCGGAGG
>JBOGSW010000054.1:0-18922 GCA_050695815.1 Candidatus Limnocylindria bacterium
GGCTGGCCCTTGCCGCAGTTCGGGGTCCCCCACATGACCCAGTCGGCCTCGCCGCAGACCGCGTCGCAGGCCCCCCAGAACTCGGGGGTGATGCCCGTGTAGGTCGGGTTTCGCAGCATCGCGCCGAGCTGGCCGTTCCGGATCTCCCACGCGATCTCGGTCCCGAACTGGAAGTTGAGCCGGCGGTCGTCGATCGACCAGCTCTTGTTGACGCTCATGAAGATGCCCTCGCGCGTGTCGGCGAGGAGGTCCTCCAGCGATCCGGCGTCCCCGGGTCGCAGGTTGATGTTCGTCATGCGAATGAGCGGGATGTGCTTCCAGCTCCAGGCGCGCGAGCTGCCCATGCTGCGGCGCCCGATGATCGGTGCCGACTCACGGCCGGTCAGGTATCCGGCGAGCATCCCGCGCTCGATGAGCGGCACGTTCTGGGCCGGCACGCCCTCGTCGTCGTAGCCGAAGGTGCCGAGGCCGCCGGTGGCGGTGGCGTCCGCGTCGATGTTGACGTGCTCGCTCCCGTACCGGAGCTTCCCGAGCTTGTCGGTCGTCAAGAAGCTGGTGCCGGCGAAGCTCGCCTCGGTGCCGAGCACGCGATCCAGCTCGGTGGGGTGGCCGCACGACTCGTGGATCTGGAGCGCCACCTGGGTCGAGTCGAGGATGAGGTCCATCTCCCCTGACGGGCACTGCGGCGCGTCGAGCAGCGCGACCGCGAGCTCGGCGGTCTCCTGCGCGTGCTCGGCGAGGTCCAGGGCGCGCACCGACTCGAAGCCGCCGGTCACCATCTGGCCGCCGAACGAGTTCGGATAGCTGCGCTGCTGCATCTCGCTCTCGTTGACCGCCGTGGCCTCGAGCCCGCCGCCGGCCTCGACGATCTCCTGGTCGATGCGCGCCCCCGCCGTCGAGGCGAAGGTCTTTCGCTCGCGGCCGGCACTCATGTTCCCCTCGCGGATCGCCACCCCGGACACGCGCGCCATGGCCGCATCGGCCTCCATCAGGATGCGCAGCTTGTCGTCCAGGCTGACGTCGAACGGATCCTCCTCGTATGGAGTGCGATACGTATCGACCGCGGGCGGGGTGTCGTCGAGCACGACCGGCTGGCGCTGGGCGAGCTTCGAGGCCCTGGCGATCTCCGCCGCCTCGGCCGCGATGCGATCGGCCTCCGACGGGTCGAGCACGGCACTCGAGCTGAATCCCCAGGCCCCGTCGATGAGGACGCGCACGCCGAACCCGGCGCTCACGTTCGTGTTGGCCGCCTCGAGCACACCGTTCTTGACGGTGAGCCCCTCGTTCTGCCGCTCGACGACGCGGACGTCGGCATACGAGGCGCCGGCACGGTCCGCTGCGTCGAGGGCGCGATCGATCAGTTCGTTCACGGCACCATCCGATGCTGCATTGCGTTGGGAGGTCACAGGCTACTCGACCGGCGTCGCGACCTGCGGCGCAAGGCTGCGCTCGGTGGCAGGGATGACGAGCCGCTCGCGCTCCTCGATGGTGATCGTCGCCGCCACCGCCTGCTCGAGCAGCGTGACGATCCCGCCGGGTCGCACCATGTTGGAGTAGAGGCCGTCGGGCGAGCCGATGGCACGGACCTCGAACGACCTCCCGATCGGCACCTCGTCGATCACGATCGCGCTCGTGCCGAGCGAGGCAACCGAGCTCGCCGTGATGCGAATGTCGTCGACCGCGATGGCCTCCGCGCCCAGGTTGCGCAGCTCGTTGATGAGATCGTTCACCGCGGTCGGGTCGAGCGAGCCCGCCACCTGGATGGCGATCCCCTGGCCCTCAACGCCGGCGAGCCCTGCGAAGGCGCTGATGCGCCCGAGGTCCTCCTCGGTCAGCTCGAAGGCCGACTCTCCCTGGACCTCGGCGCGCTCGTAGTCACGCAACTGCTCGATCAGGTCCGCGAGGCCGGCGCGCAGCTCGCGGTTGCGGGCCGAGACGGTCTCGATCAGCGTCGAGAGCTCCTGTGCCGAGAGGCTCGACAGCTCGATCGGGCGCGCCTGGGACCGCAGCTGGCCGATGAGGAGCATGCCGATCACCAGCGCCACCACGAAGAGGCTGAGCTGCGCCATGCGTCCGGCCATCAGCGCGGCTCCCCGATCGACGTGCCCCAGCGCAGCTGCGTGTTGCCGATGAAGGCCGGCAGGGTGAGGTCGTCGCGCGCCTCGCTGGCGAACTGCAGCCCGTATGCCTCGATCCGCGGCTCGACCCGCGCCAGGTAGGCGGGGTTGGCCAGGAAGCGCTCATGGAGCCCCTCGCTCCCGATCGCCTCGATCCGGTATGGCGGCGACAGCCGCGCGTCGTTCACCAGGATGGCGGATCCGACCCCGACGATCGAGGTCGTGGCCACGAGGCGCTCGGCGGGCGCATCCTCGGCCACGCTGCCCGCGATCGTGATCGCCTCCGCGCCCGACGCCCACAGCGCGGTCACCAGGTCGCGCAGGTCGTCCGCCAGAACGATGTAGTTCGAGGGGTTCTGGCCTTCCGGCACCGTGCGAATCGAGTCGGCGATCTCGAGCACCATGCCGGGTCCGCGCACGTCGGTCAGGCCGCCCGCCAGGCGTACAGCGGCAAGCTCGGTGTTGAGTCGCTCGAGCACGGTGCGCGAGCCCGCATCCCGCTCCTGGAACTCACGCACCCGTGCCTCGGCTTCCTGGATCTCGGACCTCAGCTGCTCCTGCTCCAGCTGCGCCTGCTCGGCCTCCGTGATGAGCACCCGCTGCGCCGAGGTCGTGAACTCCTGGCGCGCGGGCGAGCTGTTCCACTGGGCCGCTGCGACGAAGCCGATGGCCGCCAGCGCGAGCCCGACGCTGATCGCCCATTGCGGCCTGGCGAGCCGGCCGCGCGCGCCGGGCGCGCGTCGCCGCGTCACGAGTCCGTCCTGCGCGCCCGGCGACGGGCGACGGTGACGGCGAAGGCTCCCACCACGACCGCAGCGCCGGCCGCGGTGAGCAGCAGGACAAGCGGCAGCGGCGACGCATCGCCCGTCGCCTCCGGTCCCGCGCGCTGGCCGGGATCGTTCGGCGCCGGCTCGGGCTGATCGGGATCGGGGCCTGGCCCCGCGTCCACCGTTCCGGCCGGCGGTCGCTCCACGTCCGACGGCGGGATCGGCTCGGGGCTGATCGGCTGTGGCACCTCGACCCCGAACTGCTCGAAGAACTGCATATACAGCTCGTCGGCGTCAGTGCCCGTCCCCGCTTCGAGCGCCTCGTCGTCCGAGCTGCCGTCACGGTAGGCGTCCGTGATGCGAGCCAGGGCATCGGCACCGTATCGGTCCACGATGAGGTCCACCATGGTCGTGCCCTGCGCGTACGACAGGCGCGCGCCGCGGTCACCGATGGGGAACTGCTCGGTGATCGCGTCGAACGAGAAGAGGCCGCCCCCACCGGCCTCGAACTCGACGATGGGGCGCTCGCCGCCAGCATCGCTCGTCTCCGACCACGTGGCGATCCCCTCGTTCAGCCAGCGCGCCGGCTCGTGGAACGGGTTATCGGTGGCGTCGTGGAAGACGATGTGGGTCACTTCGTGCAGCATGGCGACCTCGAGGTAGGCAGCCGAGCCGCCCTCGAGCGACATGAAGATCGTGCGCAGCTCGCTGAAGGCCGCCGCGCCGGTCCACTCGCGTGCGCCCGGCCCGAGCGCGCCGAAGAACTCCTCGTGATCGGCGTACACGAAGACGTCGACCGGGCCGGCCAGCTCGGTGCCGAGCAGCTCCTCGGCGCGATCCACGCCCTGGGCGGTGAGCTCGCCGAAGCGCCGCGCCGTGGCCTCGGCGCCGCCGTACCAGTGGACCGTGGCCTCGCCCATCCGGGCCTGTTCCCAGTCGAGGCCGTCGCGATCGTCCTCGTACCGATGCGTGGCGGGCTCGGAGAGGGTCACGTCGTCACCATCGGTCGCGCGCCATCGGTACGTGATCAGCGTGTTCGGGGTGACGTGGTCGACCGACGTGTCCCACATGTAGGTCGCGCGGCCCGATGCCGGCGTGACCGGTGCCACGAAGGCCGCCTCGCTGCCCGGGGTGGTGATGAGCAGCTCGAGCCGGTCGGGGGCGGAGCCGGTGACCTGCGCCTCGAACCGGATCTCCTGCGCGTAGGTGGAGTCGGCCGACGTCTCGCCGAAGCCATCGAAGCCCAAGGCGTCGGGTGCCAGCACGGCGCCGGCCAGCACTGCCAGACCGATGGAGACCACGGCGCGGGTCAGCCGTCCCACGAGACCCGCCCGAAGTCGAGGAGACCGATCGTCAGGTTGCCGAGGCCGCGCAGGCCGTCGGCGACGAGCCACCACGTCTCGCCGTACGACCACGGGATGACCGGCGCCTGCTCGGTGACGTACGCCTCGACCCGGGCGTACGCGGCGGCGGCATCGTCCGTGCTCGCCGCGGCCGCGGCCTCGAGCAGCTCGCTGAATTGCGCGTCGCTCCAGCCGCCGAAGTTGCTCGCCGCGCCCGCGTCGAGGAGCAGGCCGTAGAGCGCGTGCGGCGAGGGGTAGTCGGCGATCCAGTTGACGGTGAAGACCTGGGGCGGCCGGCTGTTGAGCACGGCGAGGAAGTCGCTGAAGTCCATCGTCTCAACCGCGATCTCGACGCCGAGCTCGCGACGCCAGGTCTCGACGGCCGGCTCCACGCCGAGCCCGCTGGCGTTCACGACGATCGTGCCCATCTCGGACCGGTCGCGGTAGCCGGCCTCGTCGAGCAGGTCGCGGGCCCGTTGCGGGTCGGACTCCATGCGCGGCTCGAACCCATCCGGCCAGATGGCGGGCGGCACGACGCTCGCTGCCGGCTGCGACGACGCCCCTTCGGCCAGCGGCACCAGCCGCTCGCGATCGAGGGCCAGCGAGAATGCCTTCCGCACCCGCGCGTCGTCGAACGGGGGGCGGGTGGTGTCGAACCCGAAGTAGCTCACCGAGAGCGGCTCGGCAGCGTGCAGGCGAGGGCCCAGATCGGCGTCATAGGCGATCCAGGTTGCGTCCCAGCCGGGAACCTGGACCAGGTCGACCTCGTTCGCCGCGAAGGCGCTCGCTCCATCGGCCTCGGTGCCGCCCATCCAGCGGATCTCGTCGATCGGCGGGGGGCCGGCCACGTAACGCTCGTTGGCGCGAAGCACGAGGTCGCCCTCCGCCGTGCCATCGACGACGTACGGGCCGCTGCCCACGAACGCGTCGGCGCTCTGCCAGTCTTCGCCGGCGTCGGCCTCGCGTGGCACGACGAAGGTGGACGGCGTCGCCGTGATCTGCGGGAAGTACCCCGCGGGATGGCGCAGGTTCACGATCAGGGTGCGGTCGTCGGGTGCCTCGATCCCGACCTCGTCCTCGGAGCCTCCCGCCAGGCGCTGCGACGCGCCCGTGACCACGCTCAGGACATCCGGCGCGATCGCACCCGTGTCCGGGTCGAGCAGCCGCAGCCAGGAGCGGCGCACGTCCGCGGCGACCAGCGGCGAGCCATCGCTGAACTCGAGCCCCTCGCGCAGCTGGAAGCGGTACGTGAGCCCGTCGTCGCTGAGCGTCCACCCCTCGGCCAGCGACGGGTACGGCTCGCCGGTCTCGTCGAGCCGCGTGAGCCCTGCGTAGAGCTGGAGGAGGAGCTGCACGTCGCCGGCATCGGCGATGAAGGCCGGGTCGAGTGTGCCCGGCGGACCGGCGAGGTAGCGCAACGGCGGTCCGGCGGCCGATGCTGGCTCCCCCGTCATGCCGACCGACAGGCCGATCACCCCCGCCGCGACGAACGCGACAACCCGTGTCAACCGTCGCATGCGGGCTCCGAGAGGGGGACGGCCTGGGTGTGAGCTCGGCGCACGGCGGCTAGTATACGGGCGCCGTGCAGCAGATCCATGAGCACCGATTTCAGCCACAGCCCGCGGGCAGCCTCACCCTCCGCCAGTTCGTCGAGTCCCTCCGGCGCTGGACGCCGGAGATGCGCCAGCTCGTCCAGATCGCGCTGACCAGGAGCGAGGCGGAGCGCCAGCAGTACGTGCGGCAGTTCCACGCCGGGCACCACGAGCGCGAGCCGGGCAAGCTCGACGGCTTCCTCCGCTGGGCCTACTCCGACCCGCGCCTCGAGCATGTTCCGCTCCTGCTGGCCGAGCTCGAGCTGGGGCCCGACGACTATGCCGGCGCACTCGACCACGAGGCCGATGTGCTCGTCCGCGAGCGCGCCCACGGAAAGAGCCCGGCGCAGCGGGTGGCCGACTTCCTGGCCCTGCTCGGGATGGAGCGCAACGAGCGCGTGCTCACGGCGATCGCCAGCCTCCTACCACCCGAGACACCCATGCCCGCCGTCGCGACGACGGTGCGCCAGATGCGGCGCCGATGGCTCGAGCTCTACGGCGACGATCCGTTCTTCGCCGAGGACTGAGGTGCATCGGCGCCGAGCCATCGGCTGGGGCCTGATCGGGTACGGACTCGTCGGCACGCTCCTCATCGTGGTCGGCGCCGCGCTCGGGCTCGACGTGGCCGGGCGCGTCGAGCGGCTCACCACCGCGGCCGACGACACCCTGGCGGCCGCCGCCCGGAGCACGCGCGCTGCCGCTGACTCCTTCGCGAACGTCGACGGCAGTCTCTCAGGGGCACAGGCATCCACCGATGCCGCGGCGGAGCTTGCGCGGGACGCGTCGGGCACGCTCGACGCGTTGGCCGCCTCGATGCAGATCTTCATCCTGGGAACCCAACCGCTTCAGCCCCTTGGCGCCGAATTCGCCGCGAGCGCCGACCAGGCGGAGGCGCTGGCCGGCACGCTCGATGATGTCGGTTCCTCGCTCGGGGCCACGCGCACCGACGTGACACGCATCGGCGTCGAGCTCGAAGGGCTCGCCGGGCAGCTCGAGGAGCTTCGTGCGTCGGGGGCCGAGACGGGCTCTGCGCCGCCCATCCGGCTCTTCGTCATCCTCCTGCTCGCCTGGCTGGCGATCCAGGCCGTCGCGGCGCTCGTCGCCGGCGGGATGCTCCTCGGCCTCGCCCGGCCGGCTCCCCGCTCGAACCCCTAGTCGGCGGAGCGCAGCACACGGCGCAGCCGCAGGAGCGAGCCCACGTAGAGCACCACCCCGATGGCGAGGAGCGCCAGGAGCATCCAAGGCTCGCTTACGATGCCGCGCAGCATCGCATCCTGGAGCGTGGCGATGCCGTGCGTCACGGGCAGGACGTAGGCGATGTACTGCATCCACTCAGCGAAGTCGGTGACCGGCAGGACGAAGCCCGAAAAGAAGACGCTGGCCAGCAGAACGAGCATCGAGAGCTGCACCGCCTGCCGCTCCGAATCGGCGACCAGCGAGATGAGAAGGCCGAAGCCGAGCGACGCGAACGTGAGGAGCAGGACGATCCCCATGAAGAGCGGGATGCCCCCCAGCAGCGGCACGCCGAGCACGCCGACGAGGAGCGCTCCTACCACGCCTGCCACGATCAGGCTGAGCACCGCGTACGCGACGTACTTGCCGATCAGAACCTCCATCGAGGTCACCGGAGCGACGCGGAAGCGGTCCATCTGGCCGCTCAGCCGTTCCTTCACCATCGAGAGCGCCGTGAGCGTGACGGCCAGGTGCTGGATGACCAGCGCGAAGACTGCCGGGCCGAAGAAGCTGAGCACGTTCGGCTCGGTGGGCGCCACGTTCTCGGTCTCGGCGGTGGTCGGCCGCGCGATCACCTCCGGAGGGATGTCGTCGGCGGCCGGCCCCAGCTCACCCTCCGCCAGGCTGATCCCCTCCGCAGCCGCCTCCTCGATGATCTCGGCGTTCAGGCTGCTCACCAGGATCGACGTCGCCAGGCCGGCGAGCTGGTCGTAGACGGGGTCCACCTGGTTCCACAGGACGCGGATCGTCGTCTGGCGGCCGGCGCGCAGCTCCTCGGGCGCGCTCTCCGGCGCCACGACCAGCAGGTCGATCTCGCCCGCGCGGAGCCGGGCCTCGGCGGCGGCGGCGTCCTCGCCCACGCCGAGGATGTTCAGGCGTCCCGGCGCCAGGTCGGCATAGTAGTCAGGCTCGCGCGGAAGGTTGACACCGGCCGGGATCACGATCTCGGTATCGAACGGCGCGCGGTAGCCGCTGTAGCCGAGCCCGAAGAGGAACATGATCAGGAATGGGCCGATGATGAGGCTGGCCATGACCCCTGGCCGCCGCACGACCTCGCGCAGCTCCTTGCCGGTGAACGAGGCCATCCGCACCAGGCTCTCGATCACGCTACGCATCGGCGCTCCCGTCGATATCGGCAGCGGCATCGGCAGCGACAGCGTCAGCGTCACGGCGCGCCGTTGCCTCACGCTCCGCCCGGCGCCGCTCGACGAGGCCGGTGAAGACCTCGTCGAAGGTCGGCTGGTGCTCCTCGAGACCCGCCACCTCGATCCCCTGCTGTCGCAGCGCAACGATGATCTTTGGCGTCGTGGTGGACGCCTCGGTGGTGGTGACGAAGAGACGCCGTGCCTCCGGCTGTCGCACGCTGGTCACGCCCTCGACCGCGCCGAGCATCTCCGGATCGACGGCGCGTTGCGTCGTCACCTCGAGCACCTCGCCGCCGAAGACCTCCTTGCGCAGCGCCTCGGGACTGTCGAGCGCGACGAGCTCCCCGTCGGCGATCAGGGCCACGTTGTCGCAGTACTCCGCTTCTGAAACGTACTGCGTCGTCACCAGCAGGGTCCTTCCGTCGCTGCGCAGGCGATGGAGCTCGTCCCAGATCGACTGGCGCAAGAGCGGGTCGATCCCCGACGTCGGCTCATCCACGAACAGCACGTCGGGGTCATGAACGAGGGCGCACGCCAGCTCGAGCCGCCGCTGCATCCCCCCGGAGAGGTCCCGTGCAAGACGGTGGCGCACGTCCCACAGATCGACCACCTCCAGGGCGCGGCGGATCAGGCCGCGACGCCGAAACGGGCCGATCCCGTAGAGTGCCGCGACGAAGCCCACGTTCTCCTGCGCCGAGAGGTCCTCGTACAGGCTGAAGAGCTGGGGCATGTACGCGATCCGGCTGCGAACGCCACGGCTGAAGCGCATCGGATCCTGGCCAAGGACATCGATCTCGCCGGCACTGCGCCCGAGCGTGCCGGTCAGCATCCGCACCGTGGTGGTCTTGCCCGATCCGCTCGGCCCGATCACCCCGAGGATCGTTCCCGCGGGCACGTCGAAGCTCAGGCGGTCGACCGCGATCTGCTCGTCGAAGGAGCGGGTCACGTCCCGTGCGGAAATGATCGACTGGCTCACGGCGGGCCCCAATGCAAGACCGATGCCGCAGAGCGACCGAGCGCTTGCCGGACCTTCAGGCACGCGGTATGCCACGTCCGATGGCATACGCACCTGAGAAGGAGAACCGATGAGCGAGCTCAGCGAGAAGGAGCGTGACGACCTGCGCAAGGACCAGTTCGCATATGTGGACCGCGACGGCGGCGAGCACCTGCCGATCAACGACGAGTCGCACGTGCGCAACGCGATCGCGCGCTTCAACCAGACAGAGTTCGAGTCCAAGACGGCCAAGGAAGAGGCCCGCAGGAAGATCCTGCGGGCCGCCGAGCGCCACGGGATCGACGTCGACGAGGACGCCAACGTCCGCGAGCCGGTCTCGTAGGCCCGATCAGGAGCTAGAAGTGCTCCTCGCGATCGCCGTGCGTGTCTGTATCGGTGCGGGCAGCCTTGCGCCGCGGAGTCTCCTCATCGGCCTCTGATGCCGACGGATGTCGCTCGACTCGATACGCGGGGTCGTCGGGAGATAGCCCGTGCTCGGAGCCATAGCCCGCATCGCGCGGCGCCGCGCCGATCGGACCGTCCACCGGATCGCCCGGCTCGCCGACCTCTCCCTGCTGCGCCGGCGCCTTGCGGCCCTGCGCGGCGGTTACGTCCGCGTGATGCCCGGAGTCGCCGATCTCGCGGAGCTCACCAGGCACGAATGCCTCGTCGGAGTCGGGTGGAGTGAGGTGACCGGTGGCGCCGGTCATCGCCCCGCCACCGGTCCGATCTCGATCGGTCATCGCCTTCTCGGACGTCCTCCTGATTGCGTTTGGGATTGTGACGGGTCCTCCATGCATTCCGCGCGCCAGCGAGGGCGTCTGACCGATGCGCCTGACGGGGATCGGCTGAGCTCGGCCGGTCTCCGTCGATCGCGAGCGCGGACCTATACTCGGCGGTGCCCCGCTGCCCCACGCCCGTAGACGCCGCGCCACGGAGGTCCCGTGACTCGCTCCACGCCGTTCCCGCGCCCCGCCATCCGGCTCGCGCGCGCGGTCCTCGCCGCGTGGCTCGTGCTGCTGGCGGTCGCCGTCGTTCCGGGCGCCGCGGCGGCCCATGCCGAGGTCGAAGCGTCCGATCCGGCCGCGAATGCCCCGCTGACGGAGCCGCCGGACGAGCTGCGCATCACGTTCACGGAGCCGATCGATCCCGCGACCGCGTTCATCGATCTCCTCGATGCGCAGCAGGAACGGATCGGCGACGTCGGTCCGGTCGAGGTCACCGATGCGGGCCTGGTCGCGGTGGTCGGGCTGCCGGAGCTCGAGCCGGGCGTCTACACGGTTAGCTACCAGGTCATCTCGGCCGTCGACGGCCACGCGACCGCCGGGATCTTCGCCTTCCTGATCGACCCGAGCGGCACGCGGCCCGCCCCGACCACGCCCGCCAGCTCGAGCTCACCCTCGGTCGATCCGCTCGCGACGGCCGCGCGCTGGGTCGCCCTGGCGGGACTCCTCGTCGCCCTGGGATCACTGATCACGTGGGTGGCCGCGGTCCGGCCGGCGCTCGTGGAACAGGCCCCTGCCGCGTCGCGCCGGCCGCCATGGCTGCTCGTAACCGCTGCCGGCGTCACGGGCCTGGCAGGCACCGCGGCCTACCTCGTGCTCGCCGCGCGACCGATCGTGGCCGCCCTCGGGCCGGCCGAAGGCTTCCCACTCGACCTCGCCGCACCATTCGGCTGGACCGCCTTCGCGATCGCGATGCGCGTCGTGCTCGCCGCCAGCCTCGTCGCCGCGGGCACCGCTCTGGGGGCCGCCGCCCTTCGGCGGTCGAGCACGCTGCCGCTGATCGTCACGTCGGCGGCGCTGATGGTTGCGCTTGCCGGAATGACCATGGCCGGCCACGCCGCGGCCATCGGCGGCCCGTTCTTCGCTGCCCTCGACTGGGTCCACCTCCTCGCGGTGGCCGCCTGGCTCGGCGGCCTCGTCGCCGTGCCGGTACTGGCGCGACGCGCTCGCGGCACCGCACGCGCGATGCTGAGGCGCCACGGCCGCGTGGCGCTGGTCGCCGCCCCGATCGTCGCGCTGACCGGTCTCGCCAACTCGCCGATCGTGCTGGGCGGCTCGCGCGAGCTCGTGGCCAGCGGCTACGGCAACCTGCTGCTGGCAAAGATCATCCTGCTGAGCGTGGCCGCCGGCATCGGCGCGGCGAACCATTTCCTCGTGCGCGGCCGCGGTCGGGGGCAGGTCGGCGCCCTGGTCGGAGCCGAGCTCATCGTCGCCGCGCTGGCGGTCATGACCGCGGCCACGATGGTCACCGTCCAGCCCGCCTCGTCGCGCCAGCCGGTGCTCGTCACACCGCCGCTCAACCCCGCGCACCTGTACGGCGAGGCCGGGCCGACCGGTGTCCACGCATCGGTCACCCTGCCGACTCCCGGCGATCAGACGTACCAGGTGTCGGTCAGCGACCTCAATGAGGGTGGACCGCAGGAAGGCGTGCAGCGAGTCTTCCTCACCTTCGTGCCACCGCCCGACAGCGGCCTCGCCGAGCAGCGCGTGACGCTCGAGCCGGATCCGGTGCTGCCGGGCCTCTATGCAGCCAGCGGCGCCTACACGCCGGTCACCGGCATCTGGGGCCTCGAGGTGACGGTGCGGCGGGCGGGCGAGCGGGACTCATCGGTCTCGTTCGACCTGCCGGTCAATCCGCCGAGCGCCCCCCGCCTCACGCTGCCGCCCGACACCGGCGTCGGAGCGCCGCCGCCACTTGCGCTCCTCTGGTCCCTGACGCCGCGCGGCCCGGCCGCCTGGGCGCCCGTGCTCGTCCTGCTGGCGATCCTGGCGCTCCTCTCCTGGGTCGCGCGCCGTACCCGCTCCCCCATCCTGGCGGTCGCGCGCGTGCTGACCCTCGCCCTCGTGCTGGTGGCGGGCGTCGGCGCCGGCTCACGCGCGCTCGTGGCAGCGGCCAATGCGCCACCCTCGGTTGCCGTGGCGAGCGAGAACCCGGTCCCGGCCGATGCCGCATCCGTAGCGCGCGGCGAGCTCATCTACCGCGCCAACTGCGCCAGCTGCCACGGCAGGGACGGCGACGGAGACGGTCCGGTCGTGCTCGTCCCGCGCCCCGACCCGCTCGGCCCGATCGTGGCCGAGACCGACGAGGCCGGCCTGTCGTACCGTATCGCCAACGGCCTCGCTGGCACCCAGATGCCGGCGTTCGCCGCGGTCCTGTCCGACGAGGATCGGTGGGACCTCCTGAACTACCTTCGAGACCGATGGGCCGGCCCATGAAGCCGCTCTCACCCGTGAGGACAGCATGCCGACACGCCTCGCCCGCCTGATCATCCCCATGCCAGCCGTCATCGCGCTCGCGTTCCCGATCGCCGCGCTGGCGCACGCCGGGCTGGCGACCACCAGCCCGGAGGATCGCGAGCGACTCGACAATCCGCCGAACGAGGTGGTGCTGATCTTCGAGGGCGAGCTGGATCCGGACGGCAGCGGATTCGTCGTGACCGATGCCGACGGCGCCGACGTCGGGACCGGGACGCTCGACCTCGAGGTTGCCGATCGAAACGAGCTGCGCGGGCAGGTCAGCATCGAGGCCGATGGCGCCTACACCGTCGCCTGGACCTCGCGCGCCGCGGACGGCCACGAGGAAGCGGGCGAATTCAGCTTCATCGTGGGCGGTTCGGACACGGCGGCGCCCAACACGGCCGTGCCGGCACCGAACGATGGCTGGCCACCTGCCCTCGTCGTCATCGGTGCACTCCTGGTCGTCTTCGCCGCGCTCATCGTCGCGCGGCGCGTGATCCTGCGATAGGGTCCGGCCATGCGCACCGCACTTGCCGCCCGCGCCGCCGTGGCCGCGCTCGTCGTCGTGGCGACCGCATGCGTGACCGACAACCGGCCGGACGATGCGGCATGCAGCGCGCCGAGTGTCGAGCTGGCCGTGACCGTCACCGTCGACTCCATGACCCCCAACGATCCTGCCGTCTGCCGCGAGCAGGAGGTCACCCTCACCGTGTCGTCCGAGGTCGACGGCGTCCTCCATATCCACGGCTACGACGACGCCGTGCCGGCCACGCCGGTCAGCGACGACGAGGAAACGATCCTCGAGTTCACGGCCGACCGGAGCGGGCAGTTCCCGGTCGAGATGCACGCGAACGACGATCCCGAGGGCGTGAACATCGGCATCTTCACCGTCCATGAGCCGTAGTCGGCGCGCGGGCTCGGCGCTGGTGGTGGGCCTCGCCGCCGCGCTCGGCGACCCGACGGCCGTCTCGGCGCACGCCCTCGGCGAGACCTTCCAACTGCCGGTTCCGCTGAACCTCTACCTCGGCGGCGCCGCGCTGGCGGTGGCCGCCTCCTTCGTGATCACGGCCCTCGTCTCGCGCCGCGCCCCCGATCGCCCGGCGTATCCCACCGTCGCGGTCCCAACCATGATCGCGACATCAGCACGCTGGGCGTTGCGCCTCATCGGCCTTGCCTGGTGGTACGGCGCGATCGGGGTCGGCTTCGTCGTCGGCGACATCTCTCCCTTGCCGGCCGTGCTGCTCTGGATCGGGATCTGGGTCGGCCTGCCGATCGCCGCCGTCGTCATCGGCAATACCTGGCCCTCGCTCAGCCCATTCCGGACCACCTTTGCCGCCATCGAGTGGCTGGCCGCCCGGATCGGCGTTGCACGCCTGGACGTCGGGTTGCGCTATCCGGCCGGGCTGGCTCGCTGGCCGGCGGTGGCGCTCCTCGCCGCGGGCATCTGGGCCGAGCTGATCCTGCCGGGCTCAGAGGTTGCCGTCACTGTCGCCACGCTCATGGTTGCCTATACGCTGCTCACCCTGGCCGGCATGGTCCTCTTCGGCCAGATCGCCTGGCTGCGGCACGCGGAGCTGTTCGAGGTCGAGCTCGGCTGGTTCGGCCGCATCGGTCCGCTGGGCCGTCGCTCGACGACGGGGGCGCTGTGCAGCGGCTGCGCGGAGGAGTGCGATCCTGCCCGATGCGTCGACTGTCCCGAGTGTGCCACCGCCGCCGACGATGCCGAACGCAAAGCGGAGCTGCGGCCGTGGGTGGTCGGCCTGACCGAGGTCACGCGCGCCGGCTGGTCGGATGCCGCATTCATCGTCCTGGCGCTCGCCGGCGTCAGCTACGATGGACTGCGCGAGACGACCGCCGGTGGGCGGCTGCTCTCCTTCCTCCTGCCCATCGGCGAGTCGATCCTGGGCCTGTCGGCCCCGATGTTCCTCATCATCGAGACCGTCGCCTTCGTCCTCGTCTTCGCCGCGTTCGCCGCGGCCTTCACCCTGGTGGTGACGCTCACTCGTGCCCTCAATGACCCCGGCCCGCGTCCCTCGCTGGGCGGCACCACCGGTGTCTACGCCGCGGCGCTCCTGCCGATCGCCGGTGGCTACCTGATCGCCCACTACCTGACGCTGGTTATCCAGGGCGTCGTGTGGCTGCCGGCGCTCATCGCCGATCCGCTCATGAGCCTGGCACCGGACCTGAGCTGGATACCGATCAGCGTGGTGTGGTATCTGAGCGTCGGCGCCATCGTGGCCGGGCACGTCGCCGCGATTGTGCTGGCCCATCGCCTCGCCCTGCGCGACGCGCCGTCGAGAGCGGTGGTCGCCGGACTGCCGATGGTGGCGCTCATGATCTGCTACACGATCCTCAGCCTCTGGATCATCGCCCAGCCGATCGTCGTCGAGCCCGTGGCGTCGTAGACCGATGCCCGACGTCAGCATCGCCATCGCCTTCGCCGCGGGGCTGATCTCGTTCATCTCGCCGTGCGTGCTGGCGCTCGTGCCCGTCTATCTCGCTTTCCTGGGGCAGACGGCGGCGCAGCCAGACGGCACCGTCGCCGCATCGCGTGCATCGGTCCTGGCACAGGCGCTCCTGTTCATCGGAGGCTTCACCGTGGTCTTCGTGGCGCTCGGCGTCGTCATCGGTCTGGTGGGTGGCGCATTCTTCCGGGTGCCCGAGGTTCGCCACGTGGCCGGGCTGGCGGTCATCGTCATCGGCGTGCTGAGCACGGGCATCTTCGGTCCCGTCTTCGACCGATTCACCATGGGCATCGATCCCGACCTGCTGCCGGCGGCCCGATCCACCCGCTCCTTCACGCTGGGTGCGCTCGTGTCGGTGGGCTGGACGCCGTGCATCGGTCCCGTGCTGGGCACGATCTATACGATGGGCGCCTCGAGCGGCTCGGCGCCGGTCATCGGCCTCCTCCTGCTCGCCTACTCCGCCGGGCTGGCGGTGCCCTTCCTGGCGGCCGCGCTGGCACTTCCCCGGATGCGACCTGTGCTCGCGGCGCTCAGACGGCATCACCGGGTGGTGCGTGCCATCTCCGGCCTGTTCATCATCGCCATCGGCGTGATGATCTATCTGAACGTCTTCCAGCGGCTGTCCGGGCTGTTCACCGTCGTCCTCTGAGCGCGCTCGGTTGGCACGCCCCCTGCGGCTGATCCAGGTCCGTACAGGAGAATCACATGCAACTCGATGGACTCAAGGTCGCCGTCCTGGTGACCGACGGCTACGAGCCGAGCGAGCTGACCGAGCCCGTGGCCGCGTTGCGGGATGCCGGCGCCGAGATCACGATCGTCTCGGACCACGACGGCACGATTCGCGGCAAGACCGATGCCGACACCGCCTCGGTCGACCTCACGCTCGACACCGCGCGGGCCGATGACTACGGCGCGCTGCTGCTGCCTGGCGGAGTCAAGAACCCCGACACCATGCGCCAGGATCAGCGCGGCGTCGCCTTCGTTCGCTCATTCGCCGATGCGGGCAAGCCGATCGCGGCCATCTGCCACGCGCCATGGATGCTGGTCGAGGCCGATGTGGTTCGCGGCCGCCGCATCACCTCGTACCCTTCCCTGAAGACGGACCTGCGCAACGCCGGTGCCGAGTGGGTCGACGAGGAGGTCGTGACCGACGCCGGCATCGTCACGAGCCGCACTCCCAAGGACATCCCGGCCTTCAACGCCAAGATGCTGGAGGAGTTCGCAGAGGGCGTCCACGAGCGACCCGAGATCGGCGCTGGCAGCGCGACGGCATGAACGCGCCGCGCCCCCTGGGTTTCCGTCAGATGGCATCACCAGTGCCGCTAGCCAAATCCCGGCGGCGACTGGCCGGTTCCGCGGCGCCGACCTGAGCGTGCAGGCGATGACAACACGCCCAGTCAGCGCCCGCGAGAGGCCGACTTCGCGGCTAGTGGCACTCCAGCCGCGCACCTGACGCATCCTCGCCACGCAGGCCGTCGACGGCGGTGGCCCGAAGGACGTACATTCGTGGGAACGCGCACCCGATGGAGCACCATGACCGATCCCATCCCGCTGAATGAACCAGAGAGCACCCTCGAAGAGGCGGACAGGATTCACGAGGACCTTGACCAGGCCCACACCCTGCTCCTGGTCGCCCGTCGCCTGATCTGGATGTCCGACAGTGACGGCAGCGAGCCAAGCGCCCGCATGCGGCCCGTCATCGACACGCTCAACCGGGCGGACGAGCAGCTCGACGCGCTCCTGGCCGACTTCCGCGCCATCATCGATGCCGAGGAGTCAGGCGCGCCCGCAATCCCGTCGCGTGAGCGCCTGCACTGATTGGCGTCGTGGCCCCCGGAGGCTTCTTAGCCTGAGGGCTTAACCCATGCTTCCCGAATATTTCGCGATCATCGGCGCCATCATCGGCTCGCTCGGCGGCTTCTATTACCTGTACGAAACCGTCGTCGGCAATGCCCAACCCAACCGCATCACCTGGCTGCTGTGGGGAATCTTCCCGATGGTCATTTTCGTGGCCCAAAGAGCGCAGGGGGTCGAGGGCTTATCCTGGGCATCGTTTGTCGCCGGCTTTACGCCGTTGCTCATCGTCGCAGCATCCTTCTTCAATCAGAAGGCCTATTGGAAGAGCGAACCGCGCGACTACTACCTGATGGCAGCGGCTATCGTCGGGATCATCCTGTGGGCCATTACCGACAATCCGATCCTGGCCATCCTGTTCTCGCTGCTGGCCGATATGCTGGCGGGCATCCCGACACTCATCAAGTCGTATCGCCATCCTCAGTCAGAGAGCTGGATCGCCTATGCCATCAGCACCTTTGGCTTCGGCATCAGCTTCCTGTCGGTTCAGACATTCAACTTTGAGAACACAGCGTTCGTCGCCTACCTGTTTGTCATGAACGGTGCCTGTGCATTGCTGGCCTCACGTGGCCGCAAGCCCAAACAGGCAACTGGCTAAGTCCGTCTGGACGGCACCGGCCCCCTCTCGACAGCGTGCGCAGGTCTGGCGCCCCCGGAGGGATTCGAACCCCCGACGCCCGCCTTAGGACGGCGGCGCTCTATCCACTGAGCTACGGGGGCGGCGCCGAATCTAGCCTACCGTATCATCGCCGGCATGCCCGAGCCGAGCGTCCGTCCGACCCTGTACGTCAGGGATGGATGCCACCTCTGCGAGGAGGCGAGCGCCCTGCTCGGCGCCATGCTCGGACCGAACGGCTACGACAGCGTCGACATCAGGACCGATGACGACCTGCTCGTGCGCTACGCGCACCGTATTCCCGTGCTCGCCATCGATGGCGAGGATCGGCTGGAGCTGATCATCACGCGTCCCGACCTCGAGGCCATGCTCGACGCCGAGCGATGAGTGAAGGAACCGCCCCGTGAGGAGCGGCTCCCTTCGAGTTCAGGAACGTTCCTGAAAGGTCAGCCGACGACGACGGTGCCGTTCATGTCGGGATGGATGTCGCACTGGAAGTAATACTCCCCTGCATCGAGCGCGGGGACCTCGACCTCGACGGTCTCGCCGCCATTGACCGTGTCGCCGATGACGATCTCGTCGCCACCCTCCTCGCTGAAGATGCTGATGTTGTGCGGAGCGGTGTCGTTGTTGACGAGCGTGATCGTCCACGTCTCGCCGGCCGGCGCCTCGATCGTGTTGGCGTCGAACTCGAGGTCGGCCGCGGTGATCTCGACGGCGCCGCCGGACACGGCCACCGTGCCGCCCCCCTCGTCGGCGGGCTCAGACGCATCGCCGCCGTCGTCGGAGCAGGCAACGAGAGCGACGGCCATCAACATGGCGATCGACAGGCTGGCTCCGCGGCGCAGCGCTAGCGAAGGAATGTTCATTCGTGAAGGTGTCCTTTCGACGGAATGTAGACGGAGTTGGCGTCGGAAGTGGCACCTGCATGATACGTTCCGGCGGAGGCAAGGTCGAACGACCGTTCAGGCCGCCGGCACCGCATCACTCGGCGGCGCGATATCCGCCGCGGTCGGTCGCCTCGATGCGCACCGGCATCTCGCCGGGATCATGAGTGAAGTAGCACCACCAGCCCTCCGCGGCGGCGCGCGCCACCAGCTCGTTGCGCACCTCGATGGCGTCGATCGGGTAGTCATCGTACGCGCTCGTCCAGCGCACCGGGACCTGCCAGCGGGTCGGGATCAGGTCGCCCCAGAAGATGGCACGTTCGGTCGGGTCGCCCGCTCGACCGCCGGGGCGTTCGACGCCGATCAGCACGGCCTGCGAGCCGCGGGTGTGGCCACCGGTCCGCAGGACGCGCACCCCGGGCACGAGCTCCACCTCGCCGCTCACCTCGGCCAGCTGGCCTGCGGCCCGGACCGCGTCGAGCTGCTCGACCTCCATGATCCCCTGCAGCCTCAGCTCGTCCCCGTGCGCCGCCTCGGCCTCGTCGCGCTGCACGACGTACCGGGCGCGCGGGAAGGCCGGCCGATCGTCAACCCCGACCATCCCGCCGGCGTGGTCGTAGTGGAGATGCGTGACGACCACGAAGTCGATCGATGCCGGATCCTCGCC
>JBOGSW010000055.1:0-5208 GCA_050695815.1 Candidatus Limnocylindria bacterium
GTCGAGCCCGACTCGAAGTGGGCGTACATGGGTGGTGAGGCTGCCGGCTGCACGCCGACCAGGCGCAGGCCCGGCTTGACCGCCTTGGCCCACAGACCGATGCCGGCGATGAGCCCGCCGCCCCCGATCGGCACGACGATCGTGTCGACCTCGGGCCAGTCGTCGAGGATCTCGGCCGCGACCGTCGCCTGGCCGGCGATCACGTCGGCGTCGTTGTAGGGCGGAATGTAGATGGCGGCACCGACATCGTCCCGGCGGCGTGCCTCGGCCTCGGCGGCATCGGTGTCGTTGCCGGTCAGCTCGACCGTGATGCGCTGCGTCTCGAGCGCGCGCAGCCGCTCCAGCTTGGCGGGGGAGACGGAGCGTCCGACCAGCACGGTGAGGCGCATGCCGTGGCGAATGGCCGCCGTGGCCACCGCGATCCCGTGGTTGCCGCTGCTGGCCGTCACCAGTGCCGCCTCGGGGCTGCCTTCCGCGACGATCGCCACCTTGTTATGCGCCCCGCGCGTCTTGAAGGCGCCGGTCGGCTGGACCTCCTCGCGCTTCAGACGGACCTCGGCGGCGCCAGTTGCCTCGGCCAGCTCGGCGCTGGGCTCGAGCGGGGTGTGCAGCGCGATCCCGCGCAGCCGGTTCCGTGCGGCATTGACATCGGCCAGGGTCGGCATGCGCGGCATGTTGACGAGTGTAGCCGCGCGTTATCAGCGCGCAGGCAGGACAACTGTGATGCGTGCAGCGATGGCCAACTCGCGGAGCAGATGGAGCCCGGCGCCGGCGCCAAGTGCGAGCGCGAAAGCGCCGCGATCCGGCTCGATCACATCCAGATCGCCGTAAAGGACCACGCTTCGCGAGGTATCGCGAGCCCGAGAGACCCACACCATGCCGTGCGCGGTCGGCGCAGCGGCGCGAAGCTCGGCGGCGATGTCACTCGTCCACGAATAGCGGCGTGAGGTCGACTCGATCAGCGCCGTGCGCGACAGGCCGATGGCATGGAGTCCGTCCGTCGTCAGGTCGATCAGCACGAGGGGCCGCGTCGTGCGAACCGGCGCCAGGACGCGGTCAATGTACTGGTTGGAGAAGACGCGCGGGGCGTGGTGCGATGGTCGAATGTCATGGAAGACCGACTCGAATATGGCGCCGGCCTCGGTCTCGGCTCCGTACCACGACGCGATGATCGATCCGTCGGGCGCCAGCAGCGGGCTGAATCTACCCGCACGGGTGGATGTCGAGAAGGCGGTTCCGAGTGGGTCGCGAGACACTCGCCACAGGCGCGTGCCCGCTGCGACTTCGACGATTCTCGGTGGGCCGAGCGGCCGCCGTGCTCGTCGCCCCACCGGTCAGTCTTCCGCGACCGAAGCCTGATACGCGGCCGCGTCCACGACACCGTCGGGATCCACGTCGAGCAGGTCGACCGGACGCCGGCCGTCGAGGTATCCGCTCGATCCCGTGAACCACAGCAGCAACTCCCAGTCACCGAGCCGACTCCCGAGCTGCTTGAGTACGGCGGCGATGACCGGCCGAGGCTGCCCATCGGCAAACTGGAATGCTGGGAAGAGGCGCCCGGAGGGCGCGTCGAGCGCAAACAGGCGGCCGGCGGACAGCCAGCGGCTCGTGGTCGCGTGCGGATTGGTCGTCTGTGCACGGCGCAACTCGGCGAGCTGCGCACTGGTGAAGGCGCCGAACTCACGGAGCGCCTCATCGCGTGCCACCGCGTTCCAGCGCAATTGAGTCAGTGCCACTTCGGAGACCGATTCAGCAGGCGGCAGCAGGGCGTTCAGGATGCGCTCCTCGCGCTCGGCCTCGTTGCCTGCCGCGGCGAGGCGCTGACCGAGGACATCCAGCAGCTGTTGGCCGGCAGGGAGCTTCGAAATTGCGCTGACCAGCCGGCTCACCGCCGTCAGGTCATCCGCCCGCCCCACCAGGGTCAGCTCGGCGGATTCCCCGGCCGGCTGTCCAAGGGTGATCGTATGTGAAGGCATTGAGCACCGTTAGTTACGTAAGTATGTGGGACGATGGTTACAATACTAGTCATGCCACACGATCGCGTCAAGCGGCCAGCGAGAGTTAACGCGGGCGGGCACCGATCGTATATACCGTATATACTTTGGCGATTGATTGACATAGCACACCACACTGGTGACCTATGAGAACCATCTCTGCCATGGTGCTGCGCAAGCGCCTGGGCGAGCATCTGGATCGGGCGTCGGCGGGAGAGCGAATCGTCATTGAACGCGATCGCCGACCGATGGCTGTCCTTGTGCCGTACGCGCCGGACGCGCTCACCGACGAAACCGCCGAGGAGCGGCGCGAGCGCGTGCGGCTGGCATTGGAACGGCTGCGCCAGCTCGGCCGACGCATCCGCGCTTCGAGTCCTCCCGATGCTCCGGATGCCGCGACGAGCATTCGGATTGAACGCGACCAAGGCCACACCCCGGATCGAATCTTCGATGAGCGCGACTGGTCCGCTTGTCGTGGACGCATCGTCGGCGCTCGCCGTCGCGCTCGAAGAAGAAGGCTCGACCTGGGTCCGCGATGCCATTGCGGCGCGCTCAGACATTGGGGCTCGCGTGGTCGTGCCCGAGATCTTCTGGCTGGAGATCGCGAACACGCTGGCCCGGACGCACGCTCAGCCACTCGACGTCGTTCTGGAATCCATCGCAACGCTTGATCAGCTCGGCCTCGTTACGGTCGTCACTCGCCGACCCGGATTGCTGGCGACGATAACGGCCGTGATCGAGCACGGACTGTCCGCATATGACGCGACGTATCTCGCGCTGGCTGAGGCTGTCGAGGCGGATCTTCTGACGCTGGACACCGCACTGGCGGATGCGGCGGGGGACCGCGCGCTGCGGCCTGGCGGCGGGGAGATCCGGGAGCGCAGGACAACATACCGGCTCCAGCCGTGGATCACCTGGGACGACGCAGCGGACTACCTGGCAGCAGTTCGCGAAGTGACATTCGAGGAGGCTCGCGGCCACGATGCCGACCCGCGGCGCGCCAGAACTCAGGCGCTTGCGCCGGGGCGCACGCAACTACGACCCTGACCTCGGCTTTCGCTCTCTGGCGACCGAAATGTTGCGCGGGCGCGCAAACGACGGTCGAGATCCGGCCGCTCGACGCCCGATCCCGCGGCATCTTCGTAGTTTGGTGCGCCGGGGCGCAAACAGAGCGGCGTGGCGTGGGCTATGCGGCCGGCATCGGCTCCGGAGCGGGGGCGGGGGCTTCGCGGATGCCGCGCAGGCGCATGCCGATGCGCATCAGGGAGCCGAGGCGGTCCTCCACACGGGCGCGCTCGACCGGCGTGGCCCAGTGGCGAAGCGTGTAGTCGATCTCGTGCTTCTGGCGGGTGGCGGTGGCGAAGAGATCCTCGACGCGCGCGCGGGCGTCGGGCTCCGGGCCGGCGGCCAGGATGACCCTGCGCGACTCCAGGATGTCGAGGAAGTACGAGGTCGCGAGCCGATCGAGATCGCGCTGCGCGCCATGCTCCCACGGCTCCGGCGGTCCACCGAACCCGAATCGGCGCCACTCCTGCGGCTGCACCTGCTGCATCGGTCCCTTTCGTCTGACGAGCGGCATGTCTCCAACACCGATGACCCTACGGCCAGCGCGCACCCACGGCGAGTGACCGTTCCGGCTATGCCCGGCCGGACCAACGGCGGTAGCGGTCACCACACCAGACCGATGCGGACCCGCGCGACGCCTACGTCAATTGGCCTGCCGCGACGGTGGCGGACTGGCTCTGGCGGCCTTCGGCGAAACGGCTCACCATGGACCGATGCACCCCGCCGCGTCCTCGCGCCTCGACTGGCTGCTCTTCGTGCTGCTCGGATTCTTCTGGGGCAGCAGCTACCTGTTCATCAAGATCGGGGTCGATGCCGGCCTGCAGCCCTTCACGCTGGTCTCGCTGCGCCTGCTCATCGGCTTCGCGTTGCTGGCAGTCGTGGTGGCAGTCGCGCGCGAGGCGCTGCCACGCGATCCGAGGACGTACGGCCACCTCGCCATCCTTGGCCTGTTCAGCGTGGCGCTGCCGTTCACGCTGATCACCTTCGCCGAGCAGAGCGTCGATTCGAGCCTGGCGGCCGTGCTGACCGGTGCCGTGCCGCTCTTCACCATCCCGTTCGCCGCGCTGCTGCTCGGCGATGAGCGCATCACATTCAACAAGGTGATCGGCATCGGCATCGGCATGGTGGGCGTGGCGATCGTGGTCGGGTTCGACCCGGCGACGCTGGCCGGCGGCGAGCTGGTGGCCGAGATCGCGCTGATCGGTGCCGCCGCCTCCTACGCGCTCGGCGGCGTGTACGCGCGACGCACGATGCACGGCCTGCGACCGATGGTCCCGGCCCTCTTCGAGGTGGCCTTCGCGCTCGTGATGGTCTCGGTCCTGGCGCTGTTTCTCGAGCGCCCGTTTCAGCGCGGAATTGCCCCGGAGGCGCTGTTCGCGGTGGCGTGGCTCGGAGTATTCGGGTCCGGACTCGCGTTCCTCGTCTTCTTCCGCCTGCTGCGCTCGTGGGGCGCCACGCGCACCTCGTTGGTTGCCTACCTGCTGCCGGTGTGGGGCATCCTCCTCGGGGCGATCGTGCTCAGCGAGCCGATCAGCGCGGGGTTGATCCTGGGGACGGCGCTGGTCATCGGCGGCATCGGCCTCGTCAACGCTCGACGGAACCTGCGACCGGGCCTCCGTCGCGACCGGGTAACCGCACCGGCGAAGTAGAGGCCGCGTGCCGTCGGACGAGCGTCACTACTGCTCGCGGCCGCTGTGTCAGCCGTTATGTCGTTAGTGCTCTATTCGCTGACAACGGAGCGACGGGGCCGACGGCCTGACCGCGACCAGGCGCGTGCGGGCAGCGGATGCGCGCCCCCTTGGGTCAGCCGGGCGTCCGGAAAGCGGGGCTCGCCGCCGGTCGGCCATCACGGATACAATCACAACTGAGCAGCGAAACCCGTCCGCCGTCCGAATGGGGACTTGACCCACCATTCCGGAAGCAGCAGTCGGAGAAGCGCCGTTCAAAGCACGGCACACTGGGGAGTGGCCAAGCGGTAAGGCGCCTGACTCTAGGATCAGGTTCTCCCTACGCCGACGCTCGAGCAGCCTGCTCCCACGTGTCGCGGCCGGCGATCGGGATGCGGAGTCCGCTGCTCGGCCATGGCGGACCTGAAACGCGGGTCCGTCCCCGGTCGGGCCCGCCAATCGCTTGCTCGCTTACTTGGGAT
>JBOGSW010000056.1:0-7668 GCA_050695815.1 Candidatus Limnocylindria bacterium
CGCCGCCGGGCGCAGTGACCATCAGCTACTGCACCTGGCAGGTGCCGTCGCTCTCCGGATCGGGCGCCCAGCACGGCGCCTCCGCAGCGTCGAGCACCTCCTGCAGATTGGCCGCCTGCTCCTCGACGACCTCGGCCGGGTCGTTTCCGTCGATCACGATCTGCTGGAACGCATCGCGGAAGACCTGGCTGTAGGCGCCTCCCTGGTCGCCCAGGCCCACGGGCAGCAGTGCTGGCAACGCGTCGTCCGCGTTGGTCTGGGCCGACACGGCCTCCTGCTCGGCCTGGATGCCAGGCTCCAGCTCACCGGGCAGCTCGGCGCTGATCACCGGGAAGAAGGACACCTCGGCCAGCGTCGTGGCCTGCGTCTCCGGCTGGAGCAGGTGCCGGATGAGCTCCTTCGCACCCTCGACGTTCGGTGCGGTGGTCGGAATGGCGAGCCCGGCCACGACCGGCATGAACGCCTTGCCCTCCGGGCCTGATGGGACCGGGAACGCGACGATCTCCTCCGGCTGGCTGTTCAGGGCCTCGATGAGGCGGGCGGTGTGATCCCACGCCACCCACACCTCGCCGGACTGCAGCGGCTCCTGCATGAAGCCATACGTCGTCGACTGCGGGTTCACGTACTGCCACGTGTCGACCATCCAGTTCCACATCTCGATCGCCCCATCCGAGGCGAAGGTCGTGTTGACGCCACCGGTGAAGGCCGGGATGGCGTAGCCCTGGAAGAACCGGTGGAGCAGCCCGTCCTCGCCTGCCGGGAAGCCGAGGCGACGCTCGCCGGTCTCTTCCTCGATGTTCGCGCCCCACTCGGTGAATTGCTCCCAGGTGAGATCGTTGATGTCGGCACCGTCCGGCAGGAACGGCATCGCCTCCTGGCGCGCGGCCATGATGTAGGTCGCCTGCATCCAGGGGATGTAGAGCTGCTCGTCGGTGCCGAGCTTGCCCAGCTCGAGGAAGTTCTCGTTGATGCCCAGGTCGGCCAGGTCCTCGGCGAGGTCCGACAGGTCCGTGAGGAGCCCATCGGCCGCGAAGGAGCTGAACTCGCCGTCCAGTCCGCCGATGAGGCTGATCTCGCCGTCGCCGGCCTCCTCCTGGGCGCGTACCTGGTCGTTGAAGGGTCCCGATTCGGCGCCGATGAAGTCCACCTCGCCGCCGAAGTCGGCGAGGATGACGTTGTTCATCGCCTCCTGCTCGGCCGTCGGCACGAGCTGGCTCGAGATCATGACGACCTCGCCGGCAGCGCCGTCGGTGCCGTCCGCGCCGGGACTGCCCTCGCTGTCGCCGGTGCAGGCGCTGACGGCCAGCGCCATCACGGCCAGGACGGTCGGAAGGCGCCATCGGTGCAATCGCGTGGAATCCATCGGTCACTCCTTGTTCAGGTTGACCGGCCCGCTCGGGATGGACCGATGCTGGAGCGCCGCCAGCCGCCCTCCGTTCGGCCGTACGGCGCGGCGGGCACATGGTTGCCGCGTGAGGCACTCAGGACGTCGGCCCTGCCGGATGAGCCTAGCATGCGTGGGAAGCCGGCCGATCGGCTCATCCCACTACACTCCGCGAATGTCCTCCCTCCCCGTCGTCGCCATCGTCGGGCGTCCGAACGTCGGAAAGAGCACGCTCTTCAACCGTCTCATCGGGCGGCGCCTGGCGATCATCGAGGACGAGCCGGGCACCACTCGCGACCGCGTCTACGGCACGTCGGAGTGGAACGGACGGACCTTCACCGTGGTCGACACCGGCGGCCTCGAGCTGACGCCGGGTACCGAGATCGAGGAGCGCGTCCAGGACCAGGCGCGCGTGGCCATCGAGGAGTCCGATCTCATCCTGTTCGTCGTCGACGCCCACGCCGGCCTGGCCCCGCTCGACCACGAGGTGGCCGATCGGCTGCGCCGCGCCCAGGCGCGCACGATCCTGGTCGTTAACAAGGGCGACAACCCGGGGCGCGAGGCCGAGGGCGCCGAGTTCTACGCGCTCGGCTTCGAGCCGTCGATCACGATCAGCGCGCAGCACGGCCGCAACACCGGCGACCTGGCCGACCTCATCGTCGACAGTCTCCCGCCGCCGACCGAGGCGGAGGCGGCGGCATCGGTCCCGCGCGAGGACATGACCGAGGAGGAGCTGGCCGAGCTGGCCGAGACCGAGATGGGTCCGCCGCGGGTGGCGATCGTGGGACGGCCGAACACCGGCAAGTCGACCCTCGTGAACCGCGTGCTGGGCGAGGAGCGCATGATCGTGTCGAGCACGCCGGGCACCACGCGCGACCCGATCGACACGACCATCCAGCTCGACGGCCAGCCGATCGTGCTGGTCGACACGGCCGGCATCCGTCGGCGGGGGAGCATCGAGCGGGGGATCGAGCGCTACAGCGTGCTGCGGAGCATGAAGGCGATCGACTCGGCCGACGTGGCCGTCGTCATGACCGATGCGAGCGAGGGCTACACCGCGCAGGATGCGCACGTCGTCGGTTACGTGCTCGAGGCGTTCAAGGGCCTCGTGCTGGTGCTCAACAAGTGGGACGCCGTCGAGAAGGACGAGCACACCGCCGATCAATGGCTGAAGCGGCTGCGCCGGGACGCGCCGTACCTGTCTTGGGCCGATATCGTCTTCGCCTCCGCCCTCACCGGCCAGCGCATGGAGCGCATCCTGCGCGAGGCCGTCCGCGTGGCCGAGGAGCGCTACCGGCGCGTGCCGACCGGCGAGCTCAATCGGCTCATCATGGACGCGGTGCGCGAGCATGCGCCGTCGCACGTGCGGAACCGCCTGCCGAAGGTCTTCTACGCCACCCAGGTCGGAGTCGCGCCGCCGACCTTCGTCATCTTCGTCAACGATCCCGAGCTGATCCACTTCAGCTACAAGCGCTACCTCGAGAACCGGATCCGGGCGGCCTACGGCTTCCTGGGCACGCCGATCCGCCTCATCTTCCGCCAGCGCGCCTCCGAGGAGGCCGCCCGGCGCTCCGCCCGCCCGCGTCGCGCCAGGCGTCGATGACTCGGGCACGGCGCCGCCGCCCTCGAGTCCACTCACTGGCCTCCGCGCCGTTCAACGGCGCCAAGCGCGAACGAAGCGTGGCCAGCCACGAACGAAGCGTGATTCACGCTCATTTCGCACCGCTCAGCGGCGCAAATGCGACGTGAACCGGCTGAGCGCACCGCCCATTCGCGGATAGCGCCGATGGGCGGCGCACGACAGGCTGCTACCCTCGCGAGACCATGAGTGATCAGGTCGGGATCATCGGCGCGGGCGGCGTCCCTCATCCGGGCGCTAAAGAGGGCGCCGTGACGACGTACGAGCTTTCCGAAGCCGCCGAACGGGCCGGAATCAGCACCGATGGGCTGCGCGGGATGGTCGAGCTGGGCATCATCATCCCGAACGCCGAGGGCCGCTACCGATCGGGTGACGTGCGCCGCGCGGAGCTCGTGGCGAATCTGTCCACGGCGGGAATCGCCCTCGAGGATCTGGCGGCCGCGATTCGCGCCGGCACGGTCTCGCTCGACTTCCTCGACGCTCCCGCGTTCGACCGGTTCTCACCGCTGAGTCGTGTCACGTTCGGCGAGATGGCCGAGCGGACCGGAGTGTCGGTCGAGCACCTCATGCTCATCCGCGAGGCAGGTGGCTCGGTCGCACCGACCCCGGATAGCCGGATGCGCGAGGGCGAGCTTCCATACGCAGCATGGGTTGAGGCGGCCGTCGGGGCGGGCTTCCGTTCGGCCGTTTGGCAGCAGATGGTCCGTGTCCAGGCGGATGGCCTGCGAAGGGTCGCGGAGACCGAGGCGGCCATGTGGCAGTCGGAGGTCATCGAGGCGGGGAACCGCGAGGGCAAACGGACCGACGAGATCCTCGGCGTCGACTTCGGGGATCGCATGAGCGCCCTGACCGAGCGGGCGACGATCGCGATGTACCACATGCAGCAGACGAAAGCGTGGACGCGCAATCTCGTCGACGGCGTGGAGGCGATGTTGGTCGAGGCAGGACTGTACAACCGACTCGACCGCCCTCCGGCGATGTGCTTCCTCGACATCGCGGGGTACACCAAGCTGACGCAGGAGCGCGGCGATGCCGCCGCGGCGCAGCTGGCCGAGGAGCTCGGCCGACTCGTCCAGCGGACGTCCGTCAAGCACGGGGGCCGGGCGGTGAAGTGGCTTGGCGACGGCGTGATGTTCCACTTTCCCGATCCCGGCTCCGGTGTCACGGCCGCACTCGAGATGGTCGTCGGGGTGGCCGACGCCGGTCTGCCACCGGCCCACGTCGGGCTCCATGCCGGCCCCGTGATCTTCCAGGAGGGCGACTACTACGGTCAGACCGTCAACGTCGCGGCCCGGATAGCGGCGTACGCCCGTCCCGGGGAGGTCATCGTCAGCCAAGAGGTCGTTGATGCGTCCGTCGGGACACCAGTGGCGTTCCGGGAGATCGGTCCCGTCGAGCTCCACGGCGTCGCTGGCTCCATCCACCTCCATGCAGCCACCTCGCCCGCCTGATCCGATAGCCTTCGGTCCGCTACCCTCGGGTGCATGAGCGACCGGATCGGGGTCATCGGCGCGCCAGGCGCCGATGAATCGGGCACGGCGCCGCGTCCTTCGGCTCCGCTCACTGGACTCCGCTCACTGGGCTCCGCGCCGCTCAACGGCGCCAAGCGCGAACGAAGCGTGGCCAACCACGAACGAAGCGTGACTCACACTCATTTCGCACCGCTCAGCGGCGCACATTCGACGTGAACCAGCTCAGAAGACTGCCCGTTCGCGGATAGCGCCGATGGGCGACGCACGACAGGCTGCTACCCTCGCGAGACCATGAGTGATCAGGTCGGGATCATCGGCGCAGGAGCGTGGGGCACCACCCTGGCCACCATCCTCGCCGATGCCCAACGCCCGGTCAGCCTCTGGACCCACTCGACAGAGGGCGCCGAGCGTCTTGCCCACGCGCGATCGAACGAACGTTACCTCCCCGGCGTGGTCTTCCCGCCCAACCTGCGCGTTGTGACCGATGACGCCTACCTGGCCGAGCCGCATCGGTTCTATCTGCTGGCGGTCCCGAGCTCGCACGTGCGCGCGACCCTGCGGGCGGTCGGAAAACGCCTCCACGCCGATGCGCCGATCCTGTCCGTCGTCAAGGGGATCGAGGAGGGGACGCACCTGCGCATCTCCGAGGTGATCGAGCAGGAGTTGCCCGGCCGGCGCGTGGCTGCCCTTTCCGGTCCCAACCTGGCGCGCGAGGTCGCCGCCGGCAAGCCCGCCGGCTCCGTGGTGGCTTCAGGAGACGCCGAGCTGGCAGCCGAGCTGGCATCGGTCCTGTCCAGCGAGCGATTTCGGGTCTACACCAACCCAGATCTCGTGGGCGTCGAGCTCGCAGGGGCGCTCAAGAACATCGTGGCGCTGGCCGCGGGCATGGTGGATGGCCTGGCATTCGGCGATTCGGCCAAGGCGGGCATCATCACCCGCGGCCTGGCCGAGATGACCCGCCTGGGCGTCGCCGCCGGAGCCCACCCGCTCACGTTCGCTGGCCTGGCAGGCGTGGGCGACCTCATCGCCACCTGCATGTCGCCCCTCTCGCGCAACCGTCGCGCCGGCGAGCTGATCGCATCCGGCGTTCCCTGGCCGGAGGCGGGCGAGCGGCTGAGCGGCGTGGCCGAAGGCGTGGCCACCGTCACCGGCGCGCTCGAGCTGGCAGCCGCTCACGGCGTGGAGATGCCGATCGCCGAGCAGGTGCGCGCCGTCGTCTTCGAGCAGCGACCGCCCCTGGTAGCGGTGGCCGAGCTCATGTCGCGCGCCTCCCAGGACGAGCTGAGCCGAACGAACGGATCCCCCTGAGCCGATACCGATCGCGCGACCGCTATACTTGCCGTTCGGTCGGGGCGTGGCGCAGTCTGGCAGCGCACTTGGCTGGGGGCCAAGGGGTCGGAGGTTCGAATCCTCTCGCCCCGACCAACACCAAATCCTCGCTCTTCGAGCCCGTTTGCATTCGGTGGTGGCAATCGGCGGTGCTGTGCGGCTGCCCGAGCCGATTCGCCACGATTCCTTGCAGCCGCCGCACGAAACCAGCGTGAAAGTGCCCGGAGAGCCTCCGTCCGCCTCCAGCTGCCACCATCAGATGCAACCACACTATGTGGAGAGTGCTCAACCGATGATGGCCGTGCGGATCGGACTGGGCGGCGCAGTGGCGCTGACTCTGCTAGTGGCGCTGATCTGGATCTACCCTACAGTCAGCGGGCCGTTCTCCGTCGAGTGCGGGGAGCTGGATCCAGCGCCCTGCGAACAAGCGTGGCGTCAGGTAGCGAGTGACCAAGCTGAGCGGGCGCCGGCCGTTCTGCCGGTCACCGGGGGTACGGATCAGCGAGGCCACAGCTGAGAACCCGACCTGGGCACGTTCACCATCGAACGATGGTTCTTCGTGACCTCAGTCGTGTATGACTGCCTGTAGGTCCGCCGTGCCAGGTTGGAGTTGATCGCTTCGTCCTTCGGCCGTTCCCCTCAACTGGCGGCTGCGGTCACTCCAGCGCGCTCGAGGTTGAGCGCCAGGAGCTTGGCCATCAGCTCATCGGTACCTATCTCGGACGCCCAGCCGTAGGCGGCGGGAACGGCATGATCGAGCCGATCGTTGGAGATGCTGGCCTGTAGGATGATCTGGCATCTGGCATCGGCCGGGTCGAATCCCCTCGCCCCCGCTCACCGTCGCAATACGGTCTGTCGACGTTCTCACGACTCAAGGTGCCACAAGGCCTGGTAATAGCGGATGCGATCCGCGTCAGGGGTGATCCCGTAGGCGTCGAAGAACTCCGGCTGGTGTCCTTCCCCGAAGTTCCAGTCGAGGCTCATCGAGGCAACCGCAAGATCGGCCCAGCGGTCACCTACGGCGAGGTCCCCGAAGTCGACGTTGCCAGTCCACATGCCCTCCTCCGAGATCAGGGTGTTCGGAGCGCACGCGTCGCCGTGGACGAGTACCGCGTGCTCAATAGGCGGTCGCGTCCCAAGCGAGCGCGGCTGCCGCCCTACCCAGACCTGCTCGGTCCACTCGGCCGGAAAGTCGTCGACCGGAGTCGCGTGCATTGATCGGAGGCCGGCTGCGATGGCTCGGATGGCCTCCGATCGGCGAGCGCGCCACTGGTCGCCCACCGCAGGGCCGCCGGGCAGGCCTTCGGTGAGCAACCACTGTGCATCGGCGTCGCTGCCGTGATCCACTACGAGCGGGGCGGGGTGCCGTGCCGAAATCCACTCGAGACGCACGCGCTCGCGCTCAAGGTCGATGCCGGTCGATAGTGGGTTCCACTTCAGGTACCGGCTGCCGATTCGGAACGTCAGGCCATCGAGCTCATTCCGCCAGACGAGCTCCGGCTCGCCGTAGCCGGCGAGCACCTTCGCGGTCTGCGGCACGTCGAGCCCATCCAGCGTGTGCTGGCGCGCCAACTGAGCGAACCTCGGATCGGCCATGGACCGACATACTCGCATGCTTCGCCCGCCGCGCACTGTCGCGCCGTCAAGCTGCGATGAGGGACTGGAAGACTTCGTGCGGGACGACGATTTCGGCATTTGGTACTCGCCGGGCCGAATCCCCTAGCCTCGACCCAATCCAAATCCTCGCTCGTGCCGCTCAGCCGGTAGACTGTCGCCCCACGCCGGCTGACCTGTGCCGACGGGCGCCGGCCCCAGGACTCAGGCTGGAGCGCGCGCTTGGAGCA
>JBOGSW010000057.1:0-14374 GCA_050695815.1 Candidatus Limnocylindria bacterium
GCCCTGGTGGAGCCTGACGGCTGACGGGTGGGCGCTGGGCCCGGAGCCGCTCGTTTGGAAGATTGCTCCTGTGGCGTGCAGATCTTACGGCCCGCTGCCACGTTCGGTATTCTGCTCGCCTGGCCGCACGCTATGCGGGAGATGAGCCGGTCGACCGCCTCATCTGAGCGTGATCGAGCGCGGCGACGGCCTCCAGGCGGCACATCTGCCGGCTAATGCTCCCGTGCGCGCGCAGATTTCCGAACGCCACGCTCGTTCGGTACGTCGCTCCCGTGGCGAGCAACCCTTCCAAACCGCCGCCGACCGATCGCCCACGGACCGATCGGATCAGCCGCCCGAGCGATTCCGCATCGTGCTCACCAGGATCAGGGCCCCGATCCCCACCACGATCAGCGGCCAGATGAGGTCCCAGTCGATCGGCGGCAGGTACTGGCGCACGAGAAACCACAGACCGATGAGGACCAGCGCCCCACCGACGAACAGGGCCCCGCGCCCGTCGTCGCGACGCTCAGCGGGGCGCGACGCAGCGGGCCGCGAGGCAACGGGCTGCACGTCCGGATCCGCGTCGCCCTCGGCCCGGGAGGCGGCGACCGCCTCTGGCTCCACCGGCACGACGATCCAGGCCACGATGTAGGCGAGGAGCGCAAAGCCCGCCGTGAGCGGCACCAGGATGGCCCAGCCGATGCGGACGAGCGCAGGATCGGCGTTCATCCAGTTGGCCACGCCGGCGGCCACGCCCCCGAGGACGGTATCGGTTCGGGATCGATACAGGCGTCGGCTCATGCGTCACATCCTTCCTCTGGGTTGTACGTGAAGCTGGCCGCGTTGCCGTCCACGCTCAGCGTGATGTCGGGATCGCCCTCGCCGCTGCGCCACGTGTCCCCAGAGCGTGTCAGGCCGCTCTCGTCGAGGTTGTGGCTGAAGGTGATGTTGTCGTCGGTGAGCGTGATCGCCACCACCGCACCATCGGGCACGCAGAGGTCGATCGAGCCGGCGTTGAACTCGACGCTCCCGGCCAGGCGGGTCGCGTCGTCGGCCGTGATGTCGACCGATCCGGCGTTGGCGTCGATCGTCAGCTCGCCGATCTCGGCGCCGCCGAGCTGCATGTCGACCGATCCGGCGTTGGCGTCGATGGAGAGCTGCGGCAGGTCCGCATCGGTCAGGTCGAGGTCGGAGGAGGCGGCGTTGGCGTCCACCGAGAGCTCGATGGCGACATCGGTCGGCAGCACGACATCCCAGTCCTGTCGATCGTCGGTGAAGCCGATGAAGCCGCCGCCATCGGGTGCCTCGACGCGGAGGCTGCTCTCGTCCGTCGTCACGATCGGCTCGTCGCGGCCGCCGTAGCCGGCCTGAAGGCTCCAGTCCCGGCCCGGCGCGGTCGTGACGGTGAGGTCGCCGCAGTCGAAGTCGAGATCCACCTCCGCGCGATCGCCGGCGAACGAGCCATCATGGGTCGCGACCTGGTCGGGCTCGCCGCCGCAGCCGATGCTCATCCCGTCGGGGATGCCGCCCACCAGCGAGCCGCCCAGCCCGCCGACGGCGAGCCCGGCGATGATCGTCGCCACCAGCGCGAACGGCGTGCGCGCCGCGATGATCGACAGACCGATGACGATCAGCACGACCGGCCACAGGCGCCACGCCTCGCGCGTGATGTCGCTGGTGATGGCGCCGGACTGGATCGCCAGTGCGACCGCGCCGGCGGTGATGAGCGCCACCCCCCAGAAGACGAGGCCGCGATTGATGGTCATGGCGGACACGATAGCGCCGAGCCCTTCGGCTCGAACAGGGCCGAATGACGCATGAGACAAACGACGTAGATTCCTTGACACCGGCCGAGCGGCGGCCGTAGACTCCGCCGGCACCCGTGACCGCGGCCGACGCTGCCCAGCGGTTGTCCGGCGACCAACCACCATTGAAGCAAGGAGCGATCTGACGGCAATGCATCTCCGCATCGGCGCCTTCATGACGCACCGCCTCGCGCCTATCGGCAGCGAGGAGGATGGGAGATCTGTGCCCTGGTCGAGGTAGAGCATCGGCGGTGAGACCGCCGAACGCCACCAGAACCGTGGGCCGGATCGGGTCCACGGTTTTTTGATGCCCCACGGGGCATATCGAGAGCCGCGGACCGAGACGAACGGGCCGCGGCTTCTCACATCTCCGGCCCCTGGACCGATATGAACGAGTGGAACGAGCGATGACGATCGAGCTCATTGACGAACCGAAGACGACGGCACCGGCGCCAGCGACGCAGCCGGCGCGTGAGCCGATGCGCCGCGCGGGCCCACCGCCGCCCGGCGAGCAGCCGGCGATGCTGCTTGACCGCGCCACGAAGCGATTCGTGGTGGGCCGGAAGAAGAAGTCGGTCACCGCGGTCAACGAGGTGAGCGTCTCGATCCGGCGCGGCGAGATCTACGGCGTCCTCGGCGCCAACGGCTCCGGCAAGAGCACCCTGATCCGCCTCGTCAGCACGCTGCTGACGCTGGACGGGGGACGGATCGAGGTGCTCGGCCACGACGTCGAGCGGGACGAGATGGCGGTGAAGCGGCTCATCAACCGGGTGAGCGTCGACGCGGCCTTCTTCAAAAAGCTGTCCCCGCACGAGAACCTGGCCTACGCGGCCCGGCTCTACGGCCTGGACGCGAAGGAGGCGCGAGCGGCGTCGATCCGGATCCTGGCCCGGCTGGGCATCGGCGAGAAGCGGCTCGGCCGGCCGGTGGAGCAGATGAGCCGCGGCATGCAGCAGAAGGTCGCGATCGCGCGGGCGCTGCTGACGAGCCCGACGGTGCTGCTGCTGGACGAGCCGACGACGGGCCTCGACCCGCGTTCGAAGCTCGACGTGCAGGCCTTCATCGAGGAGGTGCGCGACACACACGACGCGACGATCGTGCTGACGACGCACGACCTCGCCGAGGCCGAGCGGCTGTGCGACCGGATCGCGCTCATCGACGACGGTCGGATCGTGGCGGAGGACACCCCCGCGGGCCTGATGGCGATGGTCGCCAGGGACCACGGAGTGGAACCGACGCTCGAGAACGTGTTCATGACATTTACTGGCAGGAGTCTCGACGAAGATGTCGACGAGGCATCGGAAGACAACGACGAGTGATAAAGAGAGGAGGTGATGAACGTGCAGAGCAACCTGACCCTGGTCGTGCTTCGCTCGAACGCGGAGGTGCGTGAGACGCAGCTGCGCCGCACGAGCCTCCAGGTGAGTGAGCAGCATCCGCGCCGCGTGCGGCGCTGGGTCGGTCGCCAGCTGGTGCGCTTCGGCACCCGGCTCGCGGGCGAGCCCACGATGCGTCCGGTCCGAGCCCGATAGCGGGCCGGGCCGGTCCATCGGCCTCAACTGATTCGAGAACGAGAAGAACCGATGTCCATCGCAACGCGCGAGCTGCGGGCGAGCTTCGCCTTCGTCGAGCGCAACTTCAACCTGACAAAGCGATATTGGGGCTGGGAGGTCGCCTGGCTGGTCTACTCGCTGGCGGCCGCGCTGGCGGTGGCCTTCATCGGCGTCGCCCAGGACGACCCCGGCCTGCTCCAGGTGCTGGTGATCGGCACCATCTTCTGGAACTTCCTGTCGATCGTCTTCGGCTTCATCGGCGAGACGGTC
Source organism: Candidatus Limnocylindria bacterium (assembly GCA_050695815.1). Classification (GTDB taxonomy): domain Bacteria; phylum Chloroflexota; class Limnocylindria; order QHBO01; family QHBO01; genus JACDBZ01. Next base: position 3,611 of record JBOGSW010000057.1, read on the forward strand.
ACGTGGGAGCGCTGGGAGGGCACCCTCGAGTACACCTTCATGGCACCGGTGCGGCGCTACACGCAGCTGGTCGGCTCGACCCTCTTCGCGGTGACGTACGCGCTGATCCAGATGGTGATCATCCTGGGCGTGATGATCCTCTTCTTCGACCTGGAGTTCACCGGCGGCAACTTCCTGACGGCCGCGGTCTTCCTCCTGCTCGGCTCGGTGAGCTTCGTGGGCGTCGGCATGATGGCGGCCATCCTGCCGCTCCTGTACGTCGAGCGCGGCGACCAGATGGTCTTCCTGATCCAGTCGGTGATCCTGCTCTTCAGCGGGGTCTACTACTCGACCGACATCCTGCCGGAGTGGATGCAGTTCGTCTCGCAGTTCTCACCCGGCACCTATGTGCTCGACGGGATCCGCGAGGGCCTGATCGAGGGCACGCCGGTGACGGCGCTGCTCCACGACGTGTGGCCGCTGGTGGTCATGGGCATCGCGCTCATTCCGCTGGGCGTCTACGTCTTCGGCATCGCCGAGCGCTACGCCAAGCGCACCGGCAAGCTCAAGAGGGTGGGCTGATGGCACAGACCGATGCGGCCGCTCGCGCGGCCGAGATTCCCGGCCTCGTCATCCGGCCCTATGCCGGCGAGGCCGACCTGCCCGAGATCGTGCGCATCCAGAATGCCGAATGGCAGGCCGATAGCGTCCGTGGCCGAACGAGCGTCGCCGAAGAGAGGGCGTACCTCGCGCACGCCTCCGACGGGTTCGATCCGGCGCGCGACGTGAACGTCGCCGAACTCGATGGCCGGCCGGTGGCCGTTACCCAGCGCGAGTGGGTGGATGCGACCGATGGCGTGCGCGACTACCGCGTCCGCGGCTGGGTCGATCCGGCGTACCGCCGTCGAGGCATCGGCAGCGTGCTGCTGGCCGACAACGAGCGCCGCGTCCGCGAGGTCGCGGCGGCGCAGCCGACCGATCGCCCCCGGGTCATCGGCCTCGGGACCAGCGAGCACAACGCCGGAGCGGTCGCGCTCGCCGAGCGCTTCGGCTACCGACCCGCGCGCTGGTTCTTCGACATGGAGCGGCCGATCGACGGGGAGCTGCCCGCGATTCCGCCCATGCCGTCGGGGTTGGAGGTGCGGCCGGTGGGAGCCGACGCGGCGCGCAAGATCTGGGACGCCGACCACGAGGCGTTCCGCGACCACTGGGGCGGGCACGACGACTCGGACGCGAACTTCCGGCGCTGGCTCGACTCGACGGCGACGAGATCGCCGGCGGCGTGCTCAACGCCATCTACGCCGAGGAGAACGAGGCGCTCGGCGTCCGGCGCGGCTGGCTGGACACCGTCTTCACCCGGCGCCCGTGGCGGCGGCGTGGGCTGGCGCGGGCGCTCATCGTGCGCTCGCTCCACGTGCTCCGGCAGCGCGGCATGAGCGGGGCCGTGCTGGGCGTCGACGCCGAGAATCCCTCCGGGGCGCTCGGCCTGTACGAGTCGACCGGTTTTGGCGTGTCCGAGAAGTCGACCGCCTGGCGCAAGCCGATGGGGGATCCGGCATGACCGACACGCTCGCGCTCGACGCATTGACCGTCCCCGGCCTGCGCTTCCGGCGCTACCGCGGCGAGGCGGACCTGCCCGCCATGCTCCGCGTGTACAACGCGGTCCAGGAGGCCGATGGCACCGAGGAGCTGGAGACCCTCGAGCAGATGACGCTGAACTACGACAATCTCGTGCACTGCGACCCGGATCGGGACATCGTCCTGGCGGAGGGGGATGGCGAGCTCGTCGCCTACGCCCGCGTCTTCTGGACCGATCTCGTGGAGGGCGGTCGCCAGTATGAGAACTTCGGGTTCGTGCACCCGTCGTGGCGACGGAGAGGCATCGGCACGGCGATGCACCGGCACAACGAAGCGCTCCTGCGCGAGATCGCTGCCGGCCATCCGGACGTGGCGCCGAAGTGGCTTGCGTCCGGCAGCGTCGACGCCGATCCGGGCAACACGGCGCTCCTCCGCGGCAACGGCTACGAGGCGGCGCGCTTCTTCTACGACATGGTCGCGCCCTCGCTGGATGGCATCGTGGCGCCTCCGATGCCGGACGGCCTGGAGCTGCGGCCCGTGCTCCGCGAGGAGTATCGGCGCATCTGGGAAGCTTCGGCCGACGCCTTCCGCGACCACTGGGGCGAGCAAGAGTGGGTCGAGGAGGACTGGCGGCGCTTCGAGGCCGATCCCGACAACGCCGACCCGCGCCTGTGGCGCATCGGCTGGGACGGCGACGAGGTGGCCGGCGTGATCGTCACCAATGTCGAGACCGACGCGAACGAGCGCTATGGCCGTTCGCAGGTCTACGTCGATTCCGTCTCGGTGCGGCGTCCGTGGCGTCGGCGTGGCCTGGCCCGTGCGCTGCTGGCCTCGTCGCTGGTTGCGGCGCGGGACGAGGGATTCACCTCTGCGGGCCTGGACGTCGATACGAACAGCCCAACCGGCGCCACCGACCTGTATCGGTCCCTCGGCTTCGTGCCCGAGCGCACGTTCACCGCCTACCGCAAGCCGCTGTAGCGGGACAGCTCCCGGTCACCGGTCAATTCGTAACAGTTCGGGTTACGAATGGACCGACGCGCCCTCCCGGCCGGCCTGGTTTCCGTACCCAATGTGACGGTGCGTCACGCATCGGCCAGGCAGCGGCGCGCGCCTAGCTGGTTCGTGCTCCGGCGTCACAAACGAGCCACGGGGCCGCACCTGCGAGTCCGTTCCGTGCACCAACTGCACATCGACGTCAGGCAACGGATCCTCCTTCGCCGATGCGTGACGCTGCTGCACACGCGGCAGGCACGCGGCCGGCACCCCTGGGCACACAGCACCGGCCAGGGCGATCTATCGGCCGATCTTCACCAGAGCGCCGTCCCGCGCGGCGTATCGACGATCTATCGCTTCCACGGCCACCTGAACGGTGCCTCGCGGCGCGGCTCAGGCGTGGCGCCGGCCGACAGATCATCGTGGCGGCGCCCGGAAAGGCCCTGAGGCCAATCCTGAACGATAGATCGCCGCATCGCCGCATCGCGGCGAACCGCCGCAGCTCCCGTGGCCAGGAACGGGCCCATCAGCTCCCCGTGGCCAGGACCCGTTCGCGGACCTCGTAGTAATAGTCCACGATCCGCTCGCTGACCCGGTCCCACGTGAACTCGGGGGCTCGAGCGCGGCCGGCGTCGCCCATCTCCTGCCGCAGGTCGGGATCGCGGGCGAGGGCGTAGAGGGCGGCGGCCAGCGCGCGCGGATTGCGCGGCTCGACCAGGATGCCCTGCACGTTGCGCTCGACGACGCGCTTGAAGCCGTGGATGTCGGACGCGACGATCGGGACGCTGGCGGCCATGGCCTCGAGCAGCACGATCCCGAATGACTCCTGCCCGGTGTTCGGCGCGCAGTAGATGTCGGCCGAGGCGAAGTAGCGCACCTTCTCCTCGTCGCTGACGCGGCCCAGCCACTCGACGTCGCGGATGCCGCGCAGGCCGACGTAACGCCTGTACTCGCGCAGCTTCGGGCCGGCGCCGATGATCAGCAGGCGCGCGTCGACCTTGCGCTTGCGCAATCGGTGATAGGCCTTGAGCAGGTGGATCAGGCCCTTGCGCTCCTCGAAGCGACCGACGAAGAGGATGTTGAGCGTCCGTCCGTCGCGCAGCTCCTCGAAGGGCTGGGCCTCGGTGAATCGGTCGAGGTCGACGCCGTTCGGGATGATCCGGTAGTCACCCGGGAAGTAGCGGCTGATGAAGTGGCGGGCCGCCCCGGACACGGCGATCCGGCCATGGAGCTGCTCGGCCAGCCGGCCGGCGAAGCGCTTGCCGATCCAGTACGACGGCGAGAAGCCCCCAAAGGCGTGGAAGGTGGCGATATTCACGGTGTTCGACTGGTCGAGCATGGTCGGCGACAGGAACGGCACGAACGGCTCGTGGAAGTGGAGGATGTCGAACCGATGCGCCTCGAGCACCTCTCGGGCCTGCTTCTTGAAACGCAGGCCCAGCGTGACGCGCCCGACGCTGCCGTTGGCCGGCGCCGCCCACCCGGTGCCGAGCCGGATGATGTGTCCCTCGCTCTCCCGCTGCCGGCCGTACTTGCTGGTGATGATCCACACGTCGTGGCCCATGCGGCGCATGGCCTCGTACGTGAAGCGCACGTGCTCGTTCACCCCGCCGGGGTGCGGATAGCCGTAGGGGCTGACGATGCCGACCTTCAGCGGCCGCCGCCGGTCGTCCGAATGGACCGATGGCGCCTCCTGCGTCGGCGCGGACTGGACCGATGTCACCGCCATTCTCCCGTAGGCCGGAGAGTATGCCGCAGGTGCCGGCCCTTGGCGATCAGCTGGCGCCGGTAGACGTCGAGGTTATGCCGGCTCGACCAGAAGGCGCCGTCCGGGCGGGTGGCGAACGCCGCGATGGCCGCGCGGTAGTCCTCGCCGCTCGCGCCCGGGAACCAGGTCCAGCCCGACCCGACGCCCTCGAGGACGTGGGCGTCCGAATTCCCGACGGCGGCCAGGTGGAGGATGTCGGCGTTGAGCCGCTCGCGTGCGTCGCGGCGCGCCCGTCCGGCGACCGACGGATTCATCAGCTCGATCGCATCGAGCCGATGGCGTGCATCCGCCGCTCGGCTCGCCGCCAGCAGCGAGCGGCGCCCGAGCGATGGGGTGAGCGGCGCCATCGGGTGCGGGGCGATGGCGATCCCGCCCTGGTCGTGGATGCGCTCGAGCGTCTCTGGCAGCGGCCGCAGGGCCGGGACCCGATCGGCCAGGAAGAGGGCGACGACGTGGCCGCGGCGGGTGGTGATCTCCTCGCCCACGACCAGCTCGAACGAGTAGTCGCCGGCGTCGTGCACCTCGCGAGCCCGTAGCGCGCCGTCGATCCGCTCGTGATCGGTCACGGCGACCAGGTCGAGATCGGTGGCGCGCTCGACGTGGTCGAGCAGGTCGACCACCGACGCAGTGCCGTCGGAGTACAGGGTGTGGAGGTGCATGTCGGCCTTGCCGAGCGCGCCTCCGTTGCGGGTCATGGTGACGGCTCCTCGCCGATGTCGGGCCAGAAGGGCTGGAACGCGCCCCACCACTGCTCCGGCGTCGCGCCGATGTCGCGTTCGAAGCGCGCGGCGATCCGCTCGGTGAGTGCGGCCACGGCCGCGCGGCGGTCATCGGTTGCGGGCATCTCGAGCAGGTCGCCCTCGGCGCGAAAGCGGTCGGGGCCGACGCGCAGGCACTGTCCCGCGACGAGCGCGGCCGAGTGGGTCACCGCCAGCGAGGCCGGGCCGACGGGCACGGTGGTGGGATGCCCGAAGATGGTCACCCGCTGTCCGGTGCCGGCGAGGTCGCGGTCGCCGACGATGCCGACCAGCCCGCCGTCGCGCAGCCGCTTCGCCAGGGGCCGGCGGGCATGGCGCAGCGGCACGAGCTCCACCGATCCTGCGCCGCGTCGCGCGGCCAGGAACGCGAACAGCGCGGGCGGCTCGATCTCCTCGATCGGCGACAGAGGCCGATGCCCGTGGGCCGCCAGGAAGGCGCCGAACGGCTCGAAGTTGCCGAGGTGCGAGGAGACCAGGATCGTGGCACCGCGGCGCAGCACCGCATCGAGCTCAACCCAGCCGGGCATCTCGACGATCTCGTCGATCCGGTCGGCGGGGTAGTGCGGGGAGCGGAGCAGCTCGACGTAGTAGCGGGCGTGGTTGCGAAACGCGGCGCGCACGAGCGCCGCGAAGGCAGGCCCGCGCGTCGGGCGTCCCGTGGCCTCGCACACGCGCGCCAGGTTGGCCGCAACCAGCCGCCGCCGTCCGGGTGCCAGCCGCCGCCAGGCGTCACCGGCGATGTCGGCGACGGCGTAGGCAGCACGTGACGGCAGGGCGGCGACGATCCGATCGGCGATCTCGAGCCCGATCCGCAGGAGCATCAGGAGACGATCTTCGTCCAATCTTCGCCGCGGCGGGCCGCGGCGAGCGCCTCGCGCGCGTGCGCGCGATCTGCATCGGTCAGCGGCCAGACGGGGCGGAACATGTACCACTGACCAGGGTCCTCGGCGATGACGGCGCCGAGGGCGTCGGCGATGGCCTGCGTGGCGCGCTGGATCTCGGCCGGATCGGTCGAGGCGCAGTGGACGCTCGGCAGCCCGGCGGCGCTGAAGCGATCGTCGGCCATGCGGCGGCAGGCGACCGGCATCATCGGCGCGCCGGTCTTGGCGGCCAGGGTGGCGGGGCCGATCGGGAAGGTGGTCGGCTCGCCGCAGAACTCCACCGGCACGTCGCCGCGGCGATAGCCGCCGTCGCAGAACAGGACGAGGTTCTCTCCATCGCGCAGCGCGCGGAAGAGGCCGCGCAGGTTGCGCCAGCCGATGAGGAAGATGTGCTGCCTGGCGCGCGCGGCGGCGAGGTGATCGTAGAGCCTTCCGTAGGTCGTGTCGTCGGCGACGACGTGGAGCGACTCGCCCTCCAGCTTGAGCCCGGGACCGATGAGGTCCATGCCGCCCACGTGCACGGTGCACAGCAGCACGCCCCTGCCCTCCGCGCTGGCCTCCTTGAGGACCTCGACGTTCTCGATCCGGACCAGCTCGGCGGCCTCCGCCTCGCTCAGCTCGCCGATGCGCATCATGTCGACGAGATACTTGGCGTAGTTCCGGAACGACCGCCTGGCGGCCTGCTGCACGCGGCGGTCATCCGGCGGAAGCCGCATCGGCCTGGCGAGGTTCGCCTGGATCAGGTCCTTCTTCGAACCGGCCAGGTCGTACGCGATATTGCCGACTGCCGCCGCCGCCGGCATGACCACGCCGCGGGGCAGCGCGCTGATAATCCGCTCCGCGCCGCGATAGAGCCAATAGGTGAGCAGCTCTCGCTTGCGCTCCATGGCCTTGCCGGTCTCGGCCGGGGCGCTGGCGCGTTTCACCGGGCGAAGGTAACGGCCAGGGAGAGGCTGCTCGTTGGCCGCCTGCTTCATCGGCTGACGGGAAACGTGAGGATGTGGCTCATACCGGCCATATCTTGGCCGATACCTGCACGCGGTGAAATGGCGTGGCCGTCACGCCACCCCGGTGGTGGACGCCCGTCTGCTCACCTTCCTCGTCCGACGCGCCGCGCGCTTCTCGGTCCCGACGAGGGTCTCGTTATCGTCGCCGCGGATGAAGTCCTCGACGCGGTTGTGGGCGATGTCGTCGTGGATCTGGATCGGCGGGCTCTTCATGAAATACGAGCTGGGAGCGACGAGCGTGCCGGCGAGGCCGCGGTCCAGTCCAAGCTTCGCGCAGCGGATCGCATCGGTGATGACGCCGGCGCTGTTGGGGCTGTCCCAGACCTCGAGCTTGAGCTCCAGGTTGAGCGGGACGTCGCCGTAGGTCGTGCCCTCCATGCGGATGTGGCACCACTTGCGGTCCTTCAGCCACGGAACGTAGTCCGATGGGCCGACGTGGATATCGTCGTCGCCGATCTCGTAGTCGATCATGCTGGTCACGGCGTTCGTCTTGCTGATCTTCTTGGACTCGAGCCGCTCACGCTCGAGCATGTTGAGGAAGTCGGTGTTGCCGCCGAAGTTCAGCTGGTAGGTACGGTCGATCTTCACGCCGCGATCCATGAAGAGGCGGGTCAGGACCCGATGGGTGATGGTGGCCCCCACCTGCGACTTGATGTCGTCGCCGATGACCGGCAGGCCGGCGTCGGCGAAGCGGCGCTGCCAGTACGGCTCGCGGCCGATGAAGACCGGGATGGCGTTGACGAATGCGACGCCCGCCTGGATCGCCTGCTCGGCGTACCACTTCGTGGCCTGCTCGCTGCCGACGGGCAGGTAGCTGACCAGGACGTCGACCTCGCGCTCGCGGAGGATGCCGATCACGTCCGCGGTCGGACCGGGCGCCGGCTCGATGATCTCGGAGAGGTACTTGCCAAGGCCGTCGTGGGTCATGCCCCGCTCGACGGTGACGCCGGCGTGCGGCACGTCCGCAAACGTGAACGTGTTGTTCGGCTCCGTGAAGATCGCCTCGGACAGGTCCTTGCCGACCTTGTTCTTATCGACGTCGAAGGCGGCCACGAACTCGATGTCACCGATGTGGTAGCCGCCCAGGTTCACGTGCATGAGGCCAGGGATGAAGTCCGCGTCGTTCGCATCGGCGTAGTGGTGGCGACCCTGGACCAGGCTGCTGGCGCAGTTGCCGACGCCGACGATGGCGACGCGGACCTTGCCGTCGCCGCGCTTGTGGCCGTTCGTTGCGGCCCTGCCGTTGGTGGTTGCCACGCTGCTCAGTTCTCCCTGGTAGTGGTTGCGGCGGCCTGGCTGAGGCGCCAGACGTGCCAGATGCGCTGGATGGCGGTCGCCACGGTGAGTGCGGCGAGGACGGCGAGCGCGGCGACGAGGCCGGGCACGAAGCCGAGCCCGGCGAGCGCGATGCCGGCGATGACGAGGATGAGACGCTCGGTCCGCGGGGCGAGGCCGACGTTGGCCGCCAGGCCGATGCCCTCTGCACGGGCGTGCGAGTAGCTGACCAGGAACGAGCCGGCGAGCGCGACCAGCGCGGCCAGCACCGGCCAGAGCGGCTCGTCCGAGGTCGTCAGGAACCAGGTGGCGACGCCGATGTAGACGATCGCCTCGCTGGCCCGGTCGAGGGTCGAGTCGAGGAAGCCGCCGAAGGCGGTGGCGCCCCCCTGTGCGCGAGCCAGCGCGCCGTCGACCGCATCGAGCAGCGAACCGGCGGTGAGGACCGCTGCTCCCAGCAGCAGCCAGCCGGTCGCGACGAGGACCGATGCGGCGACCGTGATGAAGAGGCCGATGACGGTGATCGTGTTGGGGGTCAGGTGCATGGCCATGGCGAGGTTCACGATGGGACCCAGGATCGCGCGACCGGCGTCCTTCACCCACATGGGCAGCACCGAGTCCCCGCGTCGCAGGTCGTGCGCGTGCTCGCGGCTAGCGGACATCGGCCACCCGACCCTGCGGCTCGTCGGTGGAGGCCACGCCGGAGGTACCGCCGACGAGGCGCCCCTCCGCCTCGTGGAGCTCCTCGAACGCGTCGGTGCGCAGCGTGCAGATCGTCTCTCGGCCCTGGCGGCGGGTCTGGATCAGGCCGGCGACGCGCAGGATGCGCAGGTGCCAGCTGATGAGCGGCTGCGAGAGCCCCACGCGCCTCGAGAGCTCGTTGACGGGCATCGGGCCGATCTCGGCCAGGAGGCCGATCACGCGCAGACGCGTCTCGTCGCCGAGTGCGCGGTAGAGGGTCCGGAGTCGCCGGAGGTCGTGCTCGCCGGGGGTGTCCGGCGCGGGCTTGATCACGAAGCGAATCTTTATCAAATGCGGATTTATATAAGCCGATGCTTATGATATGGGCGCCGGCCGGGGGCGTCAAGCCGCGTGCTAGCATCGGCCCGCGGCAGCACCCAGACGCCGCGACAGGAGGTGCGTGGCTGACCCGCTCGACGCCCGACGCGCTGTGGAGCGCGCCATCGCTCCGGCTGCTGCAGCCGGCCGCCGTGAGCTGCACGAACCTGCGTCGCCGGGGGCTGCTCGATCGATGCACGCTCTCCGTGCCGGCCGGCATGCGCCTCCTCGTCGTCTCGGAGCCGGAGGCGAGCGCTTCCATGCTGCTCCGCATCCTCGCCGGCCTCTCGCACCGCCATGGCGGACGCGTCGAGATCGCCGGCATGCGCGACGAGTGGAGCGGCCGCATGGCCTACGTCGGGCCGCAGCCCGGGCTCTACCGTTGGATGACGCCGCTCCAGGCGCTCGACCTGGCTGCCGGGCTCATCGGCCTGGCGCCGGACGAGGCGGGCCGGCGCACGGAGCGAGCGCTGGCCTGGGTGCACATCACGGATCGGGCGGCCGGGCGCCCGATCTCGCGCGGCGGCGTTCCACTCCTCCAGCGCACCGCGTTCGCCACGGCGCTCCTGGGCGACCCGGAGGTGCTGCTCCTCGACGAGCCGTTGCGCGCCATCGAGGCGCGAGAACGAGCCCGGCTGCTGCGCCTCCCCGGCGCGCGTCGCACGATCGTGCTTGCCAGTCGCTACCCCGCCACCGAGGCCGGCCTCGTCACCCACATCGCGCTGCTGCGCCGGGGGCGGCTGGCGCTGCTGGCCAGCGTCGACGAGCTCGAGGCCGCGGGGGTGCCGATCTCGCAGCGGGGCGTCGCGATGCTCGCGGATCGACGGCGGTCGCACGCGGCGGGGGCTGCCGCGCGGTGAGGCAGGTGGGCGTGGTGTCGTGGCTGGCGATGCGCGAGCTGTGGGTCAGCTACCGCCTGCTCGTGCTCCTCGGCGCCTTCGTGGCGGCCGGGGCCTTCGTTGCGATCGTGCCCGACGTGCCGGCCGTGCTCCACGAGCGCTTCTCGCTTGGGCTGGGGCTGGCGGTCGGCGTGGCGGCGGCCGTGGCCGCCTGGTCGATCGCCCGTGAGCGGGAGCTCGGCCGCGCCGGCTGGCTGGTCTCCCGCGCCGTCCGTCGCCGCACGCTGCTGGCCGGCTGGTTCATCGCCCTCGGCGCCACGACGCTCATCGGCCTCGTCGCCGCGGCGGGGCTCGGGTGGGCCGCCGTCTCGAGCGTCTCGCGCCCGCCGGACGGGCTGACGTTCGGGCTCCACACCGCGGCCATCGGCTGCGGCGCGCTGGCCGCGACCGCCCTCGGGCTGCTGGTCGGCGCGCTCGTTCCGTTCCGGCCCGCCATCGTCCTGGCGCTGGTGCTGTGCGCGGCGCTCGGTGTCGTGGTGGTGCTGGTCCCGGGCATGGACGCCGTGCTCCCCGGCGGCGCGCACCTCGCGCTTGCCGACCCCGACCGGGCCGCGCGTCCGGTGGCAG
>JBOGSW010000058.1:0-2936 GCA_050695815.1 Candidatus Limnocylindria bacterium
GTCACTCGCCCCAGGTCTCGCCGGGCTCCAGGGCGACCACCTCGACCGAGGTGTGGTCGCGCAGCTCCTCGGGCGTGCCGGCCAGGATCGGGAAGGTGCCGTAGTGGATCGGAATCACGGTCGAGGCGCCGATCAGCTCCAGCGCCATCGCGGCCGAGCGCGGACCCATCGTGTAGTGGCCGCCGATCGGCAGCACGGCGATCTCCGGGCTGAATCGGCGGTGGATGAGGCTCATGTCGCTGAACAGGTCGGTGTCGCCGGAGTGGTAGACGGTCGTGCCATCCTCGAACTCGATGACCCAGCCCCAGCAGCCGAGGTCGCGCGTCACCTGGTCGGCACCCGTCCCGAGCGTCGCGCCGCCGGTGTGATCGGCATGGACCATCGTGAAGCGGATGCCGGCAGCCTCGAAGGTGCCGCCCTTGTTCATGCCGGTCGCCTCGATCCCGCGTGCCCCGAGCCAGACACTCATCTCGTGTGAGCCGATCGTGGCCGCGCCCTCGACGCTTGCGAGCTCGACGAGATCGACGCAGTCGTCGCCGACGTGGTCGAAGTGGCAGTGCGTCGGCGCCACCACGCTCACCTTCTCGGGCGTGCGGTAGGCATCGGCGTAATTCGGCGCGCCGGTCCATCGGTCCACCCAGATCCAGGCGTCATTCGGCGATCGATACAGGACGCCGCCGTGCCCCAGCCGGGTGATGCGCAGGTTCGCCATCGGTTCCTCCTTGGTTGCTCGGTCATCCTAGGCCGCAGGACCGATGCCGTCGCGTGCAACCAGTGCTCAGCCGGGAGGCAGCAGGCGGCCGGCATCGGCAATGCGGCGGAGCCAGGGCAGCTCCCGCTCGACCGTCGTCTCGGGACCGTGGCCGGGCAGCACGCGCACGCCGGCTGGAATCTCGCGCGCCAGTCGGGCAAGCGAATCGACCATCTGCTCATCGTCGCCGCCAGGCAGATCGGTTCGGCCGTAGGAGCCGGCGAACAGGACGTCGCCCGAGAGGAGCAGGCTGAGACGCTCCTCGTACAGGCAGACCGATCCCTCCGAGTGCCCCGGTAGATGAAGGACGTCGAACACGAGATCGCCGATGCGGACCTGCTCGCCGCCTCGCAGGTCCCGGGTGGCGGCGACCGGCTCGACCTCGAAGCCATAGGTGTTGCGACCGCTGAGCCGATACGCGTCATCGGGATGGATGGCGAGCGGCGCGCCGGACGCCCGCATCAGCGGACCGTTGTCGAAGATGTGGTCGATGTGCCCGTGCGAGTTCGCGATGAGGTGGAGCGTGAGCCCGTTGGCCGAGACGCGCTCGATGAGCGGCTGCGCGGCGCCCATGCCGGGATCGAGGACCAGCGCATCGGTCGAGCGGCCGTCCCAGACGAGGTAGGCGTTCGTCTGCCACGGCCCGAAGACGCCGAGCTCCATGCGCATGGCGTGCTCCGGGTCCTCGGCCGGGGCGCCGGCGCGCTCGATGACGGTCTCGTCCGGGGTCACTGCTCGCGGCCGCCGGCCGGACCGATGACGCCGTCGGCCCCGACGGCCATCCGCAGCCCGAGGTGCGCCGCCATCTGACGGGCGAGCTCGTCCTCGACGGCCTCCATCGGCACCCCGGTTCCCAGCTCGCGGGCGAGCGAGGTGACGCCCTTGTCCGGGATGCCGCACGGGATCATCTCGTCGAACCATTTCAGGTCGGGGTTCACGTTGAGCGCGAGGCCGTGGGTCGTGACGCCGCGCCTGACCCGCACGCCGATGGCGGCCAGCTTGCGCTCGCCATCGACCCAGATGCCGGGCTGGCCGTCCAGGCGTCCGGACGCGACCCCGAACGCGGCGGCAGTATCGATGATGGCCGCCTCGAGGACGCGGACGTAGCGACGGAGGTCGAGCGGGTCGCGTAGCTCGAGGATCGGGTAGGCCACGATCTGGCCGGGCCCATGGTAGGTCACGTCGCCGCCACGATCGATGCGGATCAGCTCGGCGCCGATCTCGCGCAGCCGCTCCGGCGTCGCGAGCATGTTCGCCTCGTTCCCGCCACGGCCGATGGTGTAGACCGGGAAATGCTCGAGCAGCAGGAGCCGATCGCCGATGCGTCGCTCGCGACGCTGCGTCGCCAGCTCGTCCTGGAGCTCCCAGGTCGGCCGGTAGGCCACCGTGCCGAGATGCTCGACGGTGAGGACCCCGCCATGCGCGGCCAGCATCGGATGCTCGTCGCTGGCGGGACGGTGCGGCACGTTGCGGTCGGGGCGCCGCTGGCGAGCAGGGGTCGCATCGACGGGCGGCGCGCTGATGTCGCGGAACGGCGTATCGGTGCTCATCCGTCGGTGTTCCCGATGCGATGTGCCGCAGCGTCGCGCATCGGTCTCAGACGGCGGCGGCCGTCTCTCGGCCGGGAACCTGCTCGGCGGCGTGGTAGCTGGAGCGCACGAGTGGCCCGGACTGGACGTGTCGGAAGCCCATCTCGAGGCCGATCCGGCGCAGCGACATGAACTCGGCCGGCGTGTAGTACTTCACCAGGGGCAGGTGCTTGGCGCTCGGGCGCAGGTATTGGCCGATGGTGAGGACGTCGACATCGGCCTCGCGCAGGAGTCCCATGGCCTCGACGATCTCGTCCCACGTCTCGCCCAGGCCCAGCATGATCCCGGTCTTGGTGACCATGTCGTCGAAGCCGATCTCGGTCGCGAATGCACGCCCAGAGGTCAGGACCGAGACGGACCGATCCCAGCGCGCGCGGCGGCGGACCGGCTTCTGGAGGCGGGGGACCGTCTCGACGTTGTGGTTGAGGATGTCAGGCTGCGCGGTGACCACGGTGCGGATGTCGTCGGGACGCCCGTTGAGGTCGCTGATGAGGACCTCGATCGACGTCCCGGAGTTCTCGAGCCGGATCTGGCGGATCGTCTCGGCCACCATCCCCGCGCCGCCGTCGGGCAGGTCGTCGCGGGCGACCATGGTG
>JBOGSW010000059.1:0-2703 GCA_050695815.1 Candidatus Limnocylindria bacterium
GTCTACGAGCCGGAGGTGGCGAAGCGCACGATCGACATCGTCGAGGGTCTCGTGCGCGAGGGCCGCATCACCGAGGAGCGGATCGATGCCTCGTGGCAGCGGATATCGCTCTTGAAGGGCTGAGACGCGCGCGGTTCCGCCGCGGTTCGGCCGCGGTTCCGCCGCTCAGCGGCGCTATCCGTGAAGGAACGGGGTCCTCATCGCGGCAGGCTCCTCCTCACGGCCGCTGGTGTGCGAATGGCACCGCTCAGCGGCGCTATCCGTGAAGGAAAGGGTCCAGCAGTCCGCGCAAATGCGGTTCGTTCGCCGATAGCGCCGCTCAGCGGCGCAACAGATGACGGAGCCCGACCGAGCCACGCAGCGCTGGTGGCTGCCGGCTTGCTCGTTCGCCGATAGCGCCGCTCAGCGGCGACCGCGGGCATCGAGGGCGGCGCTACTCCATTACCGGCATCGCGCCGCCGACGCCCTCCCGCTCGGCGGTCTGGCCCGGGGTGCGCCGCAAGGTCAGCTCGGGCACGAGCAGGGCCACGATGATGGCAGCCCCGGCCGCGCCGAGCAGACCGAGCCACATCGTGTTGGCGATGGCGATCGAGAAGGCCGCGTGGATGCCGTCGACGATCTGCCCGATGAACGGCTCGACGGCCGGACGCACCTGCTCCGGCACCGACGACAGGATCTGGTCTCCGAGGTCGATCCCGACCCCGGTCAGCTCGCCGTCCATCGAGCCACCGCCGGCCGTGAAGCCGTCGATGAGCGGCTGCGGCAATCCCTTCGCCGCCAGCTGCTTCGGCACCTCGGCGTTCAGCGCGCTGCCGAACACGGTCCCGGCGATCGCCAGCCCGACCGAGCCGCCCACCTGGCGGAAGAAGGTCAACGCGCTCGTGGCCGCTCCCAGCATCCGTGGCGCGACCGCGCTCTGGACGACGATGGTGAAGACGGCGAAGGAAGGACCGATGCCCAACCCGGCCACGAACATCCAGATCCAGACGGTCGTCACCGGTGTATCGGCCCGCAGGTTGGTCATGAGGAAGATGCCAAGCGCCGCGAGGGCCATGGCGCCGACCGTCATCCACTTGTAGCGCCCGGTGCGGGCAACCACGAATCCCGAGGCCACCGAGCTGCCCATCACGCCGACCATGAGCGGGAGCATCTGGTAGCCGGACTCGGTAGCGCTCGACCCGAGCACGAACTGGAACCAGCGCGGGATGAAGATGATCGCCCCGAAGAAGCCGAAGGTGATCAGGAACGTGGCGCCGATCGATGCCGCAACGGTCCGGTTGCGGAAGAGCTCCAGCGGCAGGATCGGCTCGGCGGCTCGCGACTCGAGCCAGACGAAGAGCACGCCGAGGGCCACGCCGATGAGGATGAGACCGCCGACCTGCGGATCGGTCCAGTCTCCGGTCTGTGCATTCGTCAATCCCAGCAGGAATGGAACGATGGCCGCGGCGAAGACAGCCGCGCCGGTGTAGTCGATCGAGCGAACCTTCTCCGGATGCCGCACCGGCGGCAGCAGGCGCCACAGCACGGCCAGCGCCACGATCCCGAGCGGCAGGTTGACGAGGAAGACCCAGTGCCAGCTGATCGTATCGGTCAGGAAGCCGCCCAGCGCCGGGCCGAGGATCGAGGCCAGCGCGAAGACGGCGCCGAAGAGCCCCTGGTACTTGCCGCGCTCGCGCGGGCTGAAGAGGTCGCCGATGACGGCGAGCGCGATCGGGAAGATCGCGCCGGCGCCGAGGCCCTGGATGCCGCGGAAGGCAATCAGCTGCCACATCTCCTGGCTGAGGCCGCACAGCAGCGAGCCCGTCAGGAAGAGGCTGACCCCGATCATCATCATCGGGCGCCGGCCGAACTGGTCGCTGAGCTTGCCATAGATCGGACCGGTCACGGTCGCTGCCAGCAGGTAGATGGTGACGACCCAGACATACAGCTCATTGCCGGACAGATCGGTGACGATGCGCGGCAGCGCCGTGCCGACCACCGTCTGATCGAGCGCCGAGAGGAACATCGTGAGCAGGATGGCGCCCAGGATCTCCATCCGGGCTCGGTGGTCGATGTGGACGGGCGCGTCGTCGACCATCGGTTGCTGGGTCATGCGTGGGTGTCCTCTGGTTCGATCAGGGTTCGGGCGGCTGCGTGAAGGTCGCGGACCGATAGGAGCAGGCGGCGCTGCTGGCGCTCGTCCATTTCGCCGATCAACCGCGCCATGCGCTGGCGGCGGTTCGCCTCCATCTCGCCGATCAGCCTCCGGCCCTCGTCGGTAAGGCCGATGCGGACGACCCGGCGGTCTGTCTCGTCGTGGCGCCGCTCCACCATTCCGCGCTCGGCCACGCGTCCGATGATCCCTGTCGCGTTCGGCAGGGCCACGCCCAGCTCGTCGGCCAGGCGGCTCATCGGCAGCTCGCCGTGTATCTCGAGAAGTGCAAGGACCTGGAAGCCGATGATGCTCAGGCCATGGGCCTGGCAGCGCTCGGCCCACCCACGTCGCTGATGCGCGAGCAGGGGAGCGAGCGCCTCGATGATCTCGGCGGCGCGGTCGTCGGTCTGAGTTGGGGCCACCGGATGATTATTGCGACGGTAACCATTCTGTCAAACGGAATGATGTGCCGTGCTCATGGGTTTGCGGGCCATGCCGTGGATAGGGTGTGGAAAGGTTCGCGAATCGTTGGCAGGTTCGGGGATAAGTGGTCTTGCGCGTCGTCCCGT
>JBOGSW010000060.1:0-11484 GCA_050695815.1 Candidatus Limnocylindria bacterium
CCTACTGGCCGGTCGGGGGCGGGGTCTCCTGGGCGCGGTCCCACCACTTCGCGCGGGACAGTCGCAGCCAGTCGGGTTCGTCGAAGTGGTCGCTGATGCGCCCGACTGCGTCGGCGTCGAGCGTCAGCGCGGTGGCCGCGATCGTCATCGAGTCAGCCGACCGCGCCTTCCATCTGGAGCTGGATGAGGCGGTTCATCTCGACCGCGTACTCCATCGGCAGCTCCTTCACGATCGGCTCGATGAAGCCGTTCACGATCATTGCGCTCGCCTCGGCCTCGGAGAGGCCGCGGCTCATGAGGTAGAAGAGCTGCTCGCTGCCGACCTTCGAGACGGTCGCCTCGTGGCCGATGGTGACGTCCTCCTCGTCGATCTCCATGTACGGGTACGTGTCGGAGCGCGCCTCCTCGTCCAGGATGAGGGCGTCGCAGCGCACCGTGGACTTCGAGCGCTCGCAGCCGGGATAGACCTTCACCAGGCCGCGGTAGCTCGTCCGCCCGGTGCCCTTGCTGATCGACTTGGAGGTGATGAGCGAGGTGGTGTTCGGCGCGGCGTGGACGACCTTGCCGCCCGCGTCCTGGTGCTGGCCGTCGCCCGCAAACGCGATGCTGAGGACCTCGCCGTGCGCGCGCTCCCCGAGCAGATAGATCGACGGGTACTTCATCGTCACCTTCGAGCCCAGGTTGCCGTCCACCCACTCCATGACCGCGTCCTCGTGGGCCACGGCGCGCTTGGTGACGAGGTTGTAGACGTTGGGGCTCCAGTTCTGGATCGTCGTGTAGCGCACACGAGCGCCCTTCTTGACGATGATCTCGACCACTGCGCTGTGCAGGCTGGCGGTCGAGTAGGTCGGGGCAGTGCAGCCCTCGACGTAGTGAACGCTGGACCCCTCATCCGCGATGATCAGGGTGCGCTCGAACTGGCCCATGTTCTCGGTGTTGATGCGGAAGTAGGCCTGCAGCGGCAGCTCCACGTGCACGCCGGGCGGCACGTAGATGAAGCTCCCACCGCTCCACACCGCGGTGTTGAGCGCGGCCAGCTTGTTGTCGTTGGCCGGGATCACGGTGCCGAAGTGCTCGCGGAAGATATCGGGGTACTTCTTGAGGGCCTCATCGGTGCCCAGGAAGATGACGCCCTGCTTCTCGAGGTCCTCGCGGATGTTGTGGTAGACGACCTCGGAGTCGTACTGTCCGCCCACGCCGGCGAGGTACTTCTTCTCCGCCTCGGGGATGCCGAGCTTGTCGTACGTGCGACGAATGTAGTCCGGCACGTCGTCCCAGCTCTGGACGGCCTTATCGGTCCCGGTGACGTAGTAGTAGATGTCCTGGAAATCGATCCCGGACAGGTCGGCCCCCCACTTCGGCATCGGGCGCGCGTCGAAGTGCCGATACGCCTTCAGGCGCATATCGGTCATCCATTGCGGCTCGCCCTTGATGCGGCTGATCTCGGCCACGACCTCCGCGCTGATCCCCTTCTCGAACGTCGTGCGGGGCTGCTCGGCATCGTGCCAGCCGTACCTGTAGCTGTCGGGAATCTGGTTCAGGGCGGGATTCGGAAGGGCCATGCGCTCCTCGCGGACTCGGGTCGGAAATCGCCTGCACGCGAATCCCGACCGATTTAGTCGGTGTTACGCGGCCATTGTCCCGCAGGGGACCATGGCGGTCAACCGGGGCCTTGAAGGTTGCCGGGTTGGGCCGTTCAGGGTGTCCCCCGAGTATATACGATAGTGGGCTATCCACTTCAGCCTACCCTTACACCGCTCATCGGGGTCGGAAGGGATCGACTCCGCGAGCGCGGCCGAGGTGCGATGCGGCCGCCGTATGCCGCTGGCGCGATCTATCGACGCCGGGTGGCATCGGTGGCGCTCTGGGCGTCGTGGCGCCGATCTATCGGTCAGCCGCTGGCGTGGGAGCGCCTGGCGAGCACCCTCACGCCGGCCAGCCGCCGATAGATCGCGGATGCGCGACGCGGACGAGCCCTAATGCCAATCCAGCTCGATAGATCATCCGGTGGGCTCGGCGCCTATCGTGTAGGCACGCCCGCGGGCCATGGCGCGCAGCCGGACAGGCCCAGGCAAGCGTATCAGACGGAAAGCGCTGCGTCCTCGAGCGGGGGAGCTCGCTCGACGAGTGAGCGCGCCTCTTCGACGGGGAACGCATCATCGACCACGGCGAGCTGCATGACCCGTCCTCCGACCAGGTAGGCGAGCACGAACCGTTCGGACTCACCGATGCGCCGCAGCGCGTCCCATCGCGGGGCCCAGCCGACCACGTCGAGGTGGTGGCCCGCCACTTCGCTGAAGACCCATGGCGCCCGCGGTGGCGGAACGGGCTGGCCCAGCATGGCCAGCGCGGCGCGCTCCCCGCCCTCCCGCGCCGCGTGCCAGTGCTCGACGCGCAGGCCATCCACGCGTGCGGCGTCTCCCGCGGCGAAGATCCCGGTGACGCTCGTCTCGTGGCGCGCATCGGTCACGATGCCGTCGTCCACCTCGATCCCGGCCGCTTGGGCCAGGGCTTCACGCGGCGACACGCCCACGCCCGCGATCACCATCTCCGCCGGCAGCCGCTCGCCGCCCACGCGCACGCCATCGGGCTCGATCGCCCGGGCGGCCGCATCGGTCACCACGCGCACGCCGGTCTCTTCGAGCCGCTCACGTGCCCACGCCGCGAGCTCCGGGCCGAGCGAGCCACCCCACAACGTCGACGCGAGCTCCACGATGGTGACCTCGACACCCAGCGTCGCCAGCGAGGAGGCGACCTCGACACCGATGAAGCCGCCACCGATGATCACCGCGCGGACGCCCGGGCGAGCAGCCGACCGGATCCGGCGCGCGTCGTCGAGCGTGCGCAGCAGGATCGCGCGCTCAGCGCCAGGGATTCGAGGTCGACGCGGCTCGGCCCCGGTCGCGAGCAGGGCGCGTTCGAACGCCACGCTCGTGCCGTCGTCGAGGCTCGCGACCCGCGCATCGGCGTCAAGCGCCATCACGCTGCGACCGGTCAGCAGCTCCACGTCACGGCGCTCGTACCAGGCGACGGGCTCGGCGTGAGCGAGCTCATCGGCGAGATCGTCGCGCAGCAGCTCCTTCGAGAGCGGCGGGCGGTTGTACGGCGGGTGCGCCTCCTGGCCGACGAGCACGATCGAGCCGGATAAGCCGCCACGGCGCAGCTTGCGCGCGCATCGGACGGACGCCACTCCGCCGCCGATGAGCAGCACGTCGACCCGGCGATCCATCGGCTCATGCTAGCCGGGACGGCTCGATACACTGCGCCACGATGCCGTTGCCATCCGACCTGCGCTTCCGGGCCGCCACGCCGAACGACCTGCCGGCCATCGCCGCCATGCGCGAGGCGGTGGGCTGGGCCGTTCATGACTGGGCCCTCGAGGCAGTCCTGCGCGGGCCACATGCGTGCTGCCTGTTGGCGGTCGACGAGGCCGATGCCATCGGTGCCATCGGGTCCGGGATGGCGTACGGCCGGCTCGGCTTCGTGGGCAACATGATCGTGGCCGAGGAGCATCGGCGGCGCGGGGTCGGCTCGGCGGTTCTGGAGGAGATCATCGGCTTCCTGGAGGGGAACGGATGCACCCGGCTCGAGCTGTTCGCGACGTCCGACGGCCGGCCGCTGTACGCGCGCCACGGGTTCGACCTCGCCGGGCCGAGCGCAATGGCACGCGTGCCGCGCGGGATTTCGCTTCCTGCGCAGGCGGCCATGGTGACCGAAGCGGGCCGCGAGGCGTTCGACGATCTCGCCGCATACGACGCACCTCGATTCGGCGGGGATCGGGCGCCGATCCTCGAGATGATGCTCACCGACCCGGCCCGGCCGATGCTGGTCGCCCGGGATGGCGACGGTGAGCGGATCGCCGGATTCGCGTGGGTCCGCCCCGACGCCACGCGCATCGGCCCGATGCTGGCCGATTCCCCGGAGGTGGCGGGTGCGCTGCTGCGTGTCGCCTTCGAGCGACTGGCCGAGGCCGAGGACCTGACGCTCAACCTCCCGCTCGCCAACGAGCCCGGGTCGGATTGGCTGCGCGGGCTCGGCATCGAGCTCGACCCGTGGAACGGCCGCATGGCACGCGGCCCGCAGGTCCCGCGACGGGACGAGACGATCTACGCGAACGCGGTCGGGGCACTCGGGTGACGATGGCGACCGGCACCGTGCTGCGCGCGCGATCGGGCTTCTATACGATCGCCACCGACGACGGCGACCTGGTCGAGGCGCGGCTGCGAGGTCGCGTGAAGAAGGAACGCCAGGCGTCAGACCTGGCCGTCATCGGCGACCGGGTGAGCGTCGAGAGGCTGACGGACGGGACGGGCGCCATCGACGCCATCGAGCCGCGCGAGCGCCGCTTCAGCCGCAGGCAGCCAGGTCCGCGCGGCTCGTGGCGCGAGGACGTGATGGTCGCCAACCCGGACCTCGTGGTGGCGGTCTTCGCCTTCGATCGCCCGCCGCCGAACCCGCGGCTCATCGATCGGTTTCTCGTGGTGGCCGAGTACAACGAGGTCCCCGCCACCATCGTCGCCAACAAGGCCGACCTGGCGACCGATGCGACGCGCGCCATCTTCGACCTGTACGGTCGCATCGGCTACGAGGTGATCCGGGCATCCGCGAAGGCGCGAATCGGCCTCGAGGAGCTGCGATCGGCCCTGGCCGGGAAGCTCTCGATCGTGACCGGGCCGTCCGGCGTCGGGAAATCGACGCTGCTCAACGCGCTGCAGCCGGGGCTGCAGCTGGCCACGGGCGAGGTGTCCGAGGCCCTGCGCAAGGGCCGTCACACCACCACGCACGCCGAGCTCCTGCCGCTCGACGGGCCTTCCGGTGGGTACGTGGCCGACACGCCGGGCATCCGCGAGCTCGGCCTGTGGCAGATCCCGTCGAGCGAGCTGGCGGCCGCGTTTCCCGAATTCCGCCCGCACCTTGGGCACTGCGCGTTCAACGACTGCACCCATCTCCACGAGCCCCGCTGCGGCCTGCGCGCCGCGCTCGCCGCGGGCAGGATCTCCGAGGGCCGCTATGACTCGTACCGGCGGTTGGTCACCGGCGATCTCGCCGGCTGATCGTCAGGCGCGCGTGATGGCGCCGCGGTACAGGTCGAGCATCCGCGTGCTCAGTCCGGGGCCGGACCCCACCAGCTCGCGGAACGCGTCGGCATCCAGGGTGTAGAGGAGGCCCGGAGTCACGGACCGTACCGTGGCCGTCCGCGGCGTGCCGCGCAGGAGGCCGATCTCGCCGAACAGGTCGCCCGGCCCCAAATCGCGAAGTGCCGTCTCCGCGCCGCCACCATCCGGCGTCTGCGTCACGCGAAAGGTGCCCTCGTCGATCAGGTAGAAGCGGTCCGCGGCGTCTCCCTGCCGCACGACGACGGCGTCGGCCTCGACCGGCATCGGCTCCAGCTGCCGCGCCGCCGTCTCCAGGCGGGCAGCGGGAAGCCCGGCGAAGATCGAATGCTCCACCAGGCGGCTCGCTCCGGCCGGGAGCGGCTCAGGCGCGCCGCGCTCTCCGCTGAGCAGCAGCGAGCCGATCACCCCGATCGCGGTCAGGATCGCCGAGGCGACGAGCACCGCCGCCACGCTCGTCGCGTCGGCAAGGATGGGCAGGGCCAGCGATCCGGCGGCCATGAGCACCGACGAGGTCGCCTGCAGCACGCCGATCGCGCGGCCGCGCAGGTCGTCCGGCACGATGCGCTGGATGAGTGTGGTGTTCACGATGTCCAGGAGCAGGAGTCCCGCGACGGCGACCGCGATGGCGGCCATGGCCGTGACCAGATTGCCGGCGATGGCCAGCCACGCCAGGCCGATGCCGCCGACGGCGCCGCCCATCAGCAGGGGCACGCCGAGGCGCCTGGCGAGGAGGGCGCCGCCCGCGATGCCGGCCACCACTCCACCCACACCGGTCGCGGCGTTCAGGTAGCCGGTGCCGGCCTCCCCGGCATCCAGCACGTCGATGGCGATCACCACGGTCAGGACGCCGAGCCCACCGCCCACGAAGCTGGTGACCGAGTCGAGCAGGAACGGGCCGGCCAGGGGACGCACGAGCTCGCGCCAGCCCCCGGACTCGGTGGCCTCGGCCTCGTCGTTCTCCGTCACCGGCACGTCCGAGACCACCGGCAGGCGCCACAGGACCACGGCCACCACCGCGAAGGACGCGGCGTTGAGCAGGAACGCGAAGGTCAGGCCGCCGCTCGCCAGCAGCAGCCCCGCCAGGGCCGGACCGATGATGAAGGCGACGTTGTCGAGCGTCGCCCATGCGCTGTTCGCCGGGCCGAGGTCACGCTCGTCGACGAGAGCAGGCACGAGGGCCGCGATCGCCGGGCCGAAGAAGGTGGAGAAGCAGGCCGCCAGGATGGCGAGGCCGATGATCACCAGGGTCGGCGCGTCCACGATCACGGCCGCGGCCAGGACCAGCATGAGGATCCCGCGCGCGACATCGGTCACGAGCAGCACAGTGCGCCGATCGAATCGGTCGGCGACGATCCCGGCCGGTACGGACAGGATCACGTAGGGCAGGATGCGCGCGGCGCCCACGATGCCCAGCAGGATGGCCGAGTCGCTCGCGGCGTAGACGACCACCAGGACCGCCACGAGGTAGAGCCAGTCGCCGATTCCCGAGATGAACTCGCCGGCGAGGAGGCGGGTGAGGGCCGGATTCCGGCGGAAGAGGTCGAGGTAGGTCTTCGCCAGGCTCATCCGAGGCCGCCGCGCCGGCGCCACGGGTGACGGCGACCGGGGTTGTCCGCCACGGACGCGAGGACCGCCTTCACCTCGAACGGGCTGAGCCCCGGATGCCTGGACAGGATGAGCGCCACCAGTCCCGCGATGTGCGGTGCCGCGAAGCTGTTGCCGGTGGCGGTCGTCTCGCCGCCATCCTTCCAGGCGATCGGCACGTCGACGCCCCACGCCCCGAACTCGACCGGCGGGTTGGGGTTGTAGTAGAAGCGCCACGGGTCCGGCTCGGGATGTGCCGCGACCGAGAAGACCGACGAGAAGAGCGACGGGTAGCTCGGCGCAGGGACGTTGTTCGCCGCGCTCACGAGCGCCGTCGACCGGAAGTAGGCCCGGTCGGCGAGGTCGTGGAAGATCGGGTAGAGCGACTCGCTCTTCGACGAGAGGCTCAGGTTGCAGACGTTCAGCCCCTGGTCCACGGCCCACTCGAGGCCGGCCGCGAAGGCGGTCCCCTTGCCGCGCAGGTCGGCACCAAGGACGCGGATCGAGACGAGCTCGACCTCGGGCGCGAGCCCGACGATGATCGCCCCGCAGGCGGTGCCGTGCCCGAAGAGGTCCTTCGGCTCGTCGGGGACCACCTCGGGGCCATCGGCCCCCATCTCGACCGCCACGTTCTCGACGACGCGCCCGTGCAGACGCGGATGATCGTTCTCGAGGCCCGAATCGATGATCCCGACGCGCACGCCGGCACCGGTGGCGCCGCCCCAGGCCCAGTCACGCGTGATGCCCCGCAGCCTGAGACGCCGGCGCAGCGCGCGGCGCGGATCGGCGAAGGGCTCCGACCAGGCGGGAACCGCGGCGTCGCTCACCGGCCCACGCGGCCACGCTGCGAGCGACCGGCGTGCTCGGCGACGACCGCGAGAATGGCCGCCACCAGGCTGATCTCGCGGTCGCTCAGGGAGCGCATGGCGGCAACCTGATCGACCAGCCGCCAGAAGGGCGCATCGGCATCGAGGTCAAGGTCCGTGGTCGCAGCCCCGACCAGCTGGTCGAGCTGCCCGTCATCGAGGTCCGGGCCGATCTCGGTGAGGACGCTCCGCAGCAGGCGCACCGAGTCGCGCTGAACGCGGGCCGCGGCGATCGCCACCGTCGCCTGCTCCGCGAAGACACCCAGCAGCTCCATGTCCCGCATCGAGAAGGTCGCCGAGTCGCGCTTGTCGAGCACCTGCAGCACGCCGACGGTGCCGTGCTCGTCGATCAGGGGAACCGCGGCGATCGAGCGTGGCACGTAGCCCGTCTGCTCGGCCGCGCCACGGCTGAAGCGCGGATCGCTGGCAACGTCCGAGAGCGCAAGCGACTGTCCGGTGGAGTAGACGTAGCCCACGATCCCCTGGGTCGGGGGTACGGTCAGCCCGATGGCGCCGGCCCCCTTCTCGCCGGCGGCGACCCGAAACTCGAGCCGGGGCGGATCGGGCTCGAAGAGCGCGATCGAGGCGGCCTCGGCATGGAAGAGTCGCGCCGTCGTGTCGACGATGCTCTGAAGGAGACGCGTCTCCACGTCTCCCTGCATTCGACGCCCAACCGCGGAACGCCGCGCCCCCGCGACGAGCGCGGAGAGCGCGGCTTCCGAAGGTGTGTCGCTCACAACGAGCGACCTCCGCTACTTGAGGTTCAGCTTGTGACCCTCGGTGTCGTCGTCATCATCGACGCGGCGGTTGATGACGTGTCCCTCGGTGTCCTCGTCCTCGACGCGGCGGTTGATGACGTGTCCCTCGGTGTCCTCGTCCTCGATCCTGCGATTGATGACGTGTCCCTCGGTGTCCTCGGTCTGGTCGGTACGCTCGTCGCTCATGCTGTGACCCTCCACTGAATCATCTTCGTCCCAGGCTTCGCCGCGGCCGAGCTGGCCGGGCTTGGAGAAGCCTTCCATCGGCGGTCGCCGCCGGTATCCCTCCATCGAGTTTCCTCCTTGTTGGGGCAGCGAAGTCCGCTATGCCCCCATGCTAGGGTGGCCGATGCTGCCGAAGAAGCGTTCTCATGACACTCCTGGTGTCGGCTGCCAGACAGCTCATCGTGAGCCGCGCGCCTCGAGGGCGTCGAGGTCGGCGATGATGAGGGTATCGCGCTCGATCTCGATGAGCTCGTCCACGACGAGGTCGCTGAGCAGCTTGTTCACGCTCTGGCGGGTCCCGCCGATCATCGCGGCGAGATCCGACTGGGTGAACGGCCAGTCGAGCTCGACCCGCCCGTGTGCCTCGGGGTCGATCTCGCGCGCCAGCCGCACAAGACGCATCGAGAGCCGCCCGGCAAGATCCAGGAAGTGGAGCTCCTCCACGTGGCCGGTGAGGCGGCGCAGCTCCACGGCCAGGCCGTGGAGGAGCGCATGGACGAGCGCGGGATCGCGCCCGAGGAGGCGCAGGAACTCGTCGCGCGGAAGGGCAAGCGTCTCGGTCGGCTCGAGCGCCGTGGCTGTCGCCGAGCGCGGCGACTCATCGAGGATCGCGAGCTCGCCGAACGAGTCGCCCGGCCGGAGGCTGGCGATGATCGCCTCCTCCCCTTCCGGGGATGGCAGCACGATCTTCACGCCGCCGCTCGCAACGATCTGGAGCGAATCGCCGATGTCGTCCTGGTGAAAGATGACCTCGTTGCGTCGAAAACGGCGGCGGCGCATGAGCGCGGCAAGCGCGCGCAGCCCATCGTCGTCGACATGCGCGAACAGTGCGCATCGGCGCAGGCTCTCGACGGCCAGGGACTGGTCGACCACGCTCAGAACCCCGTTGTGCGAGTCGAGCCGCTGGAACGGCCTGCCCCACTCTCCCCCGCGGGCGGTGACCGCGTCAAGGGAGTGACCGCCGTGGAGTGTCGCGTGCTTGACACCGCGAGACGCTGCCAACCGACGCGGACGGGATCGAAACGTTGACGCCGGGTGGGTCGGACGCTTGATCGCCGCTCGGCGCTCCTGGGCCGATCATCGGTTCCAACAGCAGCGCAGCTCCGGCAGCGCTCGAAGGAGGATCCGATGTTCGCACCAAACCAGACCACCTACGACCTGGCCGATCGAGTTCACGAAGAGCGCCAGCACCACGCATCCCTGATCGCGAAGATCCAGAGCGACCGGGCCGATACGTCCGGGGTCGGGCGTGACGCCCATCGCCGCGTGACCGTCCGTCGCCTCAGCGCCGCCGTGGTCGGCACGCTCCTGAGCATCGCGATCGCAGCCGCCGCGGTCGCCGTCCAGCAGCCTGCGGACGCGGGCCAGGACCAGCCGCCAGGAGGGGGGCTCACGCTCAAGCGCTGAGCGCGCAGCCTCGATGGAGCAGCGCCGGGGTGGGGGACCCCGGCGCCGATCTTTGCGTCCCGCGCCGCTGTATCATCGCCACCCTGAGGTACCGGGCGGGAATAGCTCAGTTGGCAGAGCGTCTGCTTCCCAAGCAGAAGGTCGCGGGTTCGAGACCCGTTTCCCGCTCCAGCACCCCTGTTGTGTATGGTGGCGGCCATGGCGGGACGAAGGACCGGATGGCTCATCGGTCTGACCCTTGCAGTTGGCGCGTGCGCGACCCCGCCGGCTGGCACCGCCGTCCCGAGCCCGACCCGGGCGGCGACGTCCGCAGAGTCCGCTCCACCATCGCCGTCGGCCGCGCAGCCCACCCCGGTGGCGACGGCGGTAGCGACCCCGGCGTGGACGCGCCTGGCCGCCGAGGGCCCGGCACCACGCGAGGATCACACCTGGACGGTCGACGCGGAGCGGCAGGTGGCATACCTGTTCGGTGGCCGCGACGGTCCCACCGTCCACGGTGACCTGTGGGCGTACGACCTCGCCGGCGACGCATGGACGCAGGTGACGACCTCGAGCCAGCCCGCGGGCCAGCCGCCGAGCCAGCCGTCGGCGCGCTTCGGGCACGAGGCCGTCTGGGTGGACGGCATCGGCCTGGTCATCTTCGCCGGCCAGGCCGGCACAACGCTCTTCGGAGACCTGTGGGCCTACGACCCCGGCACGAACGCCTGGAGCGAGCTGCCGTCGGCGGGAGCGACGCCGGTGGCCCGATATGGCACGTGCGCCGCGCTCGGCCCCGACGGCCGGCTCTGGATCAGCCACGGCTTCACGTCCGAGAACGCCCGCTTTGCCGATACTCGCGCCTATGACTTCGACGCGGGGAGCTGGACCGATCTGACGCCGGCCGACGGGCAGCGTCCGGTCGAGCGATGCCTCCACGGCTGCTGGTTCGACGATGCGGGTGGCCTGGTCCTGTATGCCGGCCAGACGACCGGGGTCACTGCCCTCGGCGATCGCTGGCGACTCGCGGACGGCGCGTGGACCCGGCTCGAGGTCGCCCTGCCGCCCGATCGCAACCTCTACGCGCGGGCGCCAGTCGCCGGCGGGACGCTCATCTTCGGCGGGCAGGGCCTCGATGGGCTGCTCTCCGACCTGTGGCTGCTGCCGGACGGCGGTGGCGACGCCGTCCCGATCGACCCTGGCGACGGGCCGGTGGCCCGTGCCGGAGCGGAGCTGGTCTCCGATACGGGGCGGCAGCGCGTGCTCCTCTTCGGCGGGCGCGGCGCGGACGGCCAGCTCTCTGACATCTGGAGCCTCACCGGCGTCGCCCTCGGAAGCCGATAGCCAAGGTCGCGACGAACCGTTCGTCGTCCCGATTTCGACGAGCGAATACGCCGTTTGCGCTGGGGCGCACACAACTGAGCAGCAGAGCCGATTCCGGTGCCATTCCCGATCGCCACGTGCGCCCCGCCGCAAGAACCGGTCGGATCCGGGGTCGATTCGGTCCCTGCTTCGTAGATGCGTGCGCTGGGGCGCACACTTCCCGGTCAG
>JBOGSW010000061.1:0-4387 GCA_050695815.1 Candidatus Limnocylindria bacterium
GTATCGGACGGCGTTCGAACGGGACCGGGATCGGATCATCCATTCGAAGGCCTTCCGACGTCTGAAACACAAGACGCAGGTCTTCCTCAACCCCGAGGGCGACCATTTCGTCACGCGCCTGACGCACACGATGCAGGTGACGCAGGTCGCACGCTCGCTGGCGGCCGCGCTGAGCCTGAACGAGCCGCTGGCCGAGGCGATCGCGCTCGGCCACGACGTGGGCCACTCGCCGTTCGGGCACACCGGAGAGGATGCGCTGGGACCGTACTTCGCGCCGGACGAATGGCACCACGCGGCGCAGAGCGTCCGGATCTGGGAGGTGCTGGAGGACTCGAACCTGACCTGGGAGGTCCGTGACGGCATTCGGGCGCACTCCTGGAAGATCGAGCCGCCGCCCGCGACGCCCGAGGCCTTCTGCGTCCGCTTCGCCGACCGGATCGCCTACCTTGCCCACGACGCGCTCGACGCCATCCGTGCCGGCGTCATGCTCCCCGGCGCCTTCCCGCCCGCCGGCCTCGAGCGCTTCGGCGACCCGGGCCGCCCGTGGATCAACGCGATGATCACCGCCGTCATCGACGAGTCACTGCGCGCCGGCGCCGTGCGCATGGACGAATCGACACTGGCCGTCATGAACGAGCTGCGCGACTTCATGTTCACCCACGTCTACCTGTCGGCCGATCAGCAGCGACAGCAGCGACGCGCTGTCGCCGTCATCCGCGACCTCATGGACTGGCACCTGGAGCATCCCGAGGAGATCCCCGACTCGTATCGCCAGCACGAGGCGCCGCTGGTGGTGCAGGCGGCCGACTACATCGCCGGCATGACGGACCGATACGCCCTCGCCACCCACGACCGCCTCTTCCGCCCGACACTGAACCTGTAGCCGCGGCGCCGATCCGAGGCGACGCCAGGGCGCCGATGCGGGGGGCCGATGCGGGCGTCGGATGCGGGGCGCGCCGATGCGGGGCGCGCCGATGCGGGCGTTTCATCCGGTGAAGGTATCGGCCAAGCAGCGGCCGAATTCGCCTCCTGGATGGTCGTGCGTTTCACCGGATGATCAGCCCGGCAATCGAGAGGCCACTTCCTCGCCGATACCTTCACCCGGTGCAACGGCCCGGTGCAACGGCCCACCGGCCCACGGGCCGACGGCCCAATGGCCCACCGCCCACCGGCCCAACGGACCGAGTCAGCGGAAGAGGCGCAACGCCTTCGGGCGGACCTCGAAGGTGACCGGCGTGAAGCCGATGCTGGCGCCATCGGCATGCGCCGGCAGCGCTCGCCGCGTTCCCTCGATCGTGATGCGGCGTGCCCGGTAGTCGGTGATTCGGGCCTCGTGCCGCGGACGGCGGCGCGCGACCGCCAGGAAATGGCGGATCACCTCCCATCGGCTCATGCCGCCGAAGACGGCCACGTCGAGCACCCCGTCGGTCGGATCGGCCTCGGTCGAAACCGCGAATCCCATGCCGTGATACGGGCCGTTGCTGACCGTCACGGTCGGGGACCCGGTGCGATACGCACGCCCGTCGATCGTGATCCGCATCGGCGTACGGCGCATGCGCATGCCGCGCCACAGGGCTCGGCCGGCGCGCCACCAGCCTCGCTTCTCCGCCAGCTCGGCGGCGAGGAAGCCGATGGCGTCGACCCCCACCCCCGCCGCCTCGAAGAAGGGTTGGCCCTCGTCGTCGTCGCGTACGACCCAGCCGGCATCGACCTGCGAGGGTGGCCGCGAGCCGATGACCTCGAGCGCCTCGTCGAGCGTGACCGGCACCCCGAAGCCGCGGGCCATGTTGTTGAAGCTGCCCATGGCCAGGATGCCGAGGGTCGCCGACGGGTGATCCATCAGCGCGGTCGCGACCATCGAGACGGTCCCGTCGCCGCCGGCCACGACCACGTCGCTGCCTGCATCGGCCGCGGCGCGGGCGAGGGCCCCGATGTCGTCATCCTCCGCCAGCTCGTGGAGGGCCACATCGAGGTCCAGCCGGCGGAGCGACCCGGCCAGGGCCTCGGGGCGCAGGCGCTCGGGGTCGTCGCTGAGACCGGGGCCAGAACCCGGCTTTCCACCGGCCGTCGGGTTGACGAGGAGCAGGATCGGTCGACGGGTCATTCGATGTCGCGCCGATAGGACTGGAAGCTGCCGTCGCCGCACTCGAGCACGATGCGCTGCGGGAGCGGCTCACCGCTGGCAGCGG
The DNA here is from genome assembly GCA_050695815.1 of Candidatus Limnocylindria bacterium. Classification (GTDB taxonomy): domain Bacteria; phylum Chloroflexota; class Limnocylindria; order QHBO01; family QHBO01; genus JACDBZ01. The sequence goes on from JBOGSW010000061.1 coordinate 2,190, forward strand.
GCACGCGGCCGGGCTCGACCCACACGTCCCATGCGGCCAAACCGAAGGAGATGGGCCCGGCACGCTCGAGCGGCTGCTCGACCCCCTCGAGCCTCGGCCCGTCGGTGGTCTCCCCCACCGGCTCATACGACGCAGGCTCGTAGGGCAGCAGCTCGGGGCACTCGGTCGGCGCCGAGACGCGCCACACTCCGATGAGCCCGATCGCCACGAAGACCAGCGCCGCCAGGGTGCCGCAGCCGATCGCGCGCCAGTTCACGAGCGGACGATACCGAAGCCGTCGAACTCGCCGCTGGCCGGCCCGCGATGGCTCTCGACGGACTCGACGCGCGCTCCGGACGGCCCTGCCCGGATGAGCCGATCCAGCTCGTCCAGCGCGGGGGGCTGGCCCTCGGCCACCAGCTCGACGGAACGCTCGTCGTCGGCGTTCATCACCCAGCCGGAGAGCTCGAGCGAGAGAGCCTGGCGCCGGATCCACCAGCGGAACCCCACGCCCTGGACGCGGCCGGTCACCCGCACCGCGAGCCGCTCGGAGCTCACCGCTGCGATGGTCCGGGCAGCATCGGCCAGATGAGCATCGCCGCCTCGAGCGCCAGCTTCGGTGCCGCATTCTGGCGCAGCGCGTCGTGCACTCGCTCGAGGTGCGCCGACATCTCCACCAGCGAGCCGGGACCGATCCGCGGTGCCAGCGCGGCGAGCTCCGGACCCAGCTCCCCACCCGGTGCCAGCTGCGGCCGGCCGGCGGCGGCCACCAGCAGGTCGCGCGTGAGCGCCATCCAGGCCTCGACCAGCACGATCGCGGCCTCCCGCTGGACCGATGCCGGCGTGCGCGGCGCATCGGCATCGGGCTCCTCCGACGACGGCGCAGGCACGCCGAGGCGCGTCGTCTCGTCGAGCAGGTCGTGGATCGACGCGAAGCGCTCGCCTCGGCCGCGCTCCACGAGCGAGAGCAGCTCCGCCTGGAGGCGACGGCGCCAGGTGACCAGCTCGGTGTGCTCCGCGTAGGCGTTGGCGGTGCCGGACAGGCCGCCGGAGATGCGGGCCAGGGCGTCCGCCTGGTCGAGCGGCAGGCCCCAGCGGCTCATCAGGTGGGCGGCCAGCTCCTGGCGCGGCACCGGCCCGATGCGCAGCGGCTGGCTGCGGGAACGAATGGTGGGCAGGAGGCGCTGCGGCTCATCGGCGACGAGGACGAACATGTGTCGGTCGCCCGGCTCCTCGAGCGCCTTGAGGAGGGCGTTCTGGGTTTGCTCGTTGGCACGGTCGGCGCGGTCGATGAGGACCACGCGGCGATCCGCCACCACCGGCGCCCCGGCGGCATCCAGCAGCCAGCGGCGCGCGGCGCCCACGATGCTCTCGCCGGTCGAGCGCCGCTCCCGCCACTCTTCGGGCGAGCCGAGGACGAGATCGGGGTGCGAGCGCGCCCTGGCGTCTCGGCAGCCACGGCAGGCGTTGCAGGGCCGGCGCTCGGGATCTTCATCGGTGCAGAAGAGGAGGGCCAGCAGGTCATCCACGAATGCATCCTTGCCGGCGCCCGCCGGGCCGTGAACGAGGAGGGTGCGTTGCAGCACGCCCCGCGTTGCGGCCTGGCCCGCGATGCGCCGCGCGGTTGCCTGGCCGAGGCTCCGGAAGCCCGGCTCGACGTCGATCTCCATCATCCGCCCGAGTATAGGTTCGGCCCCCGATCACGGCAGGACCGTGGATGGCCCGTTCCGCTGGTCCAGTGGCATACTTCGTGCACCCACCCATCGCCGAACGACGAGGAGGAATCCATGCCGACTGGCACGGCAACTACGACCGATGAGATCGGCGACGGCATCAGGTCGCTCATTGATCGCGTCGTCGACGCGAAGCTCGCCCAGGAGATGGCGCTGCGCGGCCAGGGCGTGACCGCCGTCGTCGGCGACCGCGCGTCGGAGGCATGGCGAGAGTCGCGCCCGATGCGCAACGAGACCGCGAAGCGCCTCGGCCGCGCCACCGAGGACGCGGCGAAGTGGAGTGACCAGACGTGGCGCAAGGCGCTCCGTCCGGCCCTCAGGGACCTCTGGAAACGTCGCACCCTGGCGATCGGGGCTGCCGGCGCCGCCGTCCCGGCCGGGCGCGAGCTGGTCGAGACAGCCAGCGAGCGGCTCGCCGGCAAGCGGCGGGAGGAACGGCACTGGGGCTCGTTCTTCCTCGGCCTCCTCCTCGGCGCGGCGGCCGGA
>JBOGSW010000062.1:0-23117 GCA_050695815.1 Candidatus Limnocylindria bacterium
AGCGACGAGGAGATCGAGGCGGCCGTGCACAAGGGCACGCGCGAGGGCAGCGTGGTCCCGGTCTTCGTCGGGTCCGCGACCCGCAACATCGGCGTGCGCGAGCTGACATCGATGATCGTGAAGCACGTCCCATCCCCGGCAGAGGTCGGTGCGCGCACCACCGTCGACGGCACGAAGCTCACCCCCGATCCGAGCGGACCGTTCGTGGCGCAGGTCTTCAAGGCGACCGCCGACCCGTTCGTTGGGCGCCTCAGCTACTTCCGCGTCGTTTCGGGGACGCTCAGCGGCCAGGGCCACATCCACAACGCCACCCGCAAGGAGGACGAGCGGATCGGGAACCTCCTGGCCATGCAGGGCAAGGAGCAGGAGAATCTGCCGACGGTCGGCCCCGGCGACATCGCCGCGGTGGCGAAGCTCACCTCCACCCATGCCGGCGACACCCTGGTCGCGGATCGGGCTCACGCCGTCGAGCTGCCGCCTCTCGAGTTTCCGGCGCCCTCGCTGCAGGTGGCGATCGAGCCGGAGTCGAAGGCCGATCTCGATAAGCTGGGGCAGGCGCTTCATCGGCTCGAGGAGGAGGAGCCCTGCGTCCGGATCCGTCGCGAGGATGGCACGGGGGAGACGATCCTGACCGCCATGGGCGACGCGCACGTCGACGTCATCGTCGATCGGCTCAAGCGCAAATTCGGCGCGGCGGTGAAGACGGCCACTCCGCGCGTGCCCTATCGCGAGACGATCCGCCAGGGGGCGAGGATCGACAACAAGTACCGGCGTCAGACCGGCGGCCACGGGCAGTACGGCCACGTCGTGATCGAGTTCCAGCCGGCCGAGATGGGCACCGGATTCCAGTTCGGCGACAAGATCGTCGGCGGCGTGGTGCCGAAGCAGTACATCCCGGCTGTCGAGAAGGGCCTGCGCGAGGCCATGGCCGAGGGCGTCCTGGCCGGCTACCCGGTGGTGGACCTGCAGGCCACGCTCGTCGACGGCTCGTACCACACGGTCGACAGCTCCGAGATGGCGTTCAAGGTGGCCGCCAGCCAGGCACTGAAGAAGGCCTTCGACGCGGCGTCACCCGCCCTCCTGGAGCCGATCCTGGAGGTCGACGTCGTCGTTCCCGACGAGTACATGGGCGACGTCATGGGCCAGATCACCTCGAAGCGCGGCCAGGTGCTCGGGATGGAGTCGGCCGACGGCCTCCAGCATCTCAAGGCGCAGGTGCCGCAGGCCGAGATGTTCCACTACGCCACGGAGCTGCGCTCGATCACCCAGGGGCGCGGCCGCTTCAGCTGGAAGATCGACCACTACGCCGAGGTGCCGCACAACATCGCCGACCGCGTCGTCGCCGATGCCGCGCACAACGGCCACGGCCCCGAGCGCGGCCACTGAGGCTCAACGGCGGAGGCCCGCCGCAATGCCACCGTCCGACGACCGCCCCGCCGAGGTAACTCCCCGGCTCACGCTGTCGGCGCTGCCTCGAAGTGCACCCCCGTCATGGCTGCGTCCGCGAGCTTCGCTTGCAGCTCTCTCGTAACGAGTGCCGTCAGCATCGCCTCGGGCAGTCGAAACATCTGCCGGCCCCTAACCTTTTCGGCCTCGATCACCGGCTTGACCACGAAGTCTCCGCTGAAAATGGAATGCGATTCGTTCAGAACGTCATCGTCCCCCGGCATATGCAGGACGAAGTAGTCGTGTCCTGCTCCGAAGATGTCGATGACCTCCGCAGGGAGCCACTGGACGCTGTCGCGCGGGCCGAGGTTGGCATCGATCAGATCGCGCATCCGCCTCGAGCACAGCCGGACGCCGAGGTTGTTCGGCAAGTAGTCCACGAGCTCATCCGACTCGACCACAAGTCGAGGCGCTGACCAGACCTGAACCGGGTCACGTCCGGACAACAGCCGATCCCGCTCAGGATCATCCGAGCCCTCGGCAACGCAGACCGAGGCGTCATCCAACCACGACAAGTAGAAGAAGGAGGTCATCCCCATCCCGAGCTTCGGAGCAGTTCGGGGTTCTGAAGAACCGGCTGCCTGACTGATCGAAAAGCTGCGTGAACCGCCCACGCAGCGTAGTTTTCGAGTTCGCAACCGACTGTTCGGGTGCCGCCCTCGTCAACATCCATGATCTGCGATGGTCCCAGAGTCCATGAATGGCCTCTCGCGGCTCGCTCTACGGTCAGCCGCAGATCCGCCACCAGGATCGCATCGAACTCATCGTCGACGAAAGCCAACAGCGTTGTCCTGCCGGGTGTCTCGCCCGTTACCCCGATGTCCCTGGACCATCGGGGTACAGTCGGAAGCCGCCGGGCATATGCGCGTCGAGGTGCCTACTTGCCGGAAGCGGCACGCGCAAAGTGACCGCCTGCGACCCGCGTCGCGCGTGAACTCGTTGACGAAGATTCTCGCCTCCGGCCAATGCCATCCAATTAGGCGCTGGTCACATACACGGTTATGCCCTCCACGTCATCGCCTGGAGCATATAGGCCGAGGCCGATGGTGCCAATGTCGGCGCCGTTCTCGTCTCGACGCGCCTCCAGCCCGAGACCCTCCAGGTCATGAACCACATCCAACAACGGTCGGCGAAGCAGGGTGACTCCGTGATACGAGACATCCCCTGTGCCACCCGCCTCAATGGCGGCCAACGCTCCCTTCTCGAAGTGCAATAGGACTCCGAGTTCGGGGTACATCACCACAGGAGGAAACCCAGCCACCTTCTCGAATTCCTTTCCTTCGCCAAGGATGGCCTCTATCTCCGCCCGATTCTTGCCCAGTTCGATTTGGTCCAGCCCCACTCCCGGACTGTACTTCCAGGGCCATCAGCGTCCCCAATTCCTTCGCAGCGTGTCGATCAAATCCAGGATCGCGTGGTCGTACTTGGGTCCAAACTTTCCGAGGATGATGTCGTAGTTGAAGGTGCGTCCGGCGCCGTCATCGGTCAGCGCGCCATTGGCGTCGTAGGTGAAGCTGCTCGGCGGCAGGCTGTAGGTGACCCCGACCGTCACCGCGTCAACGCTGGCGGTCACCGGCGCCCCGGCTGGCGCGAATGTCGAAGGTCAGGGTGTCCAACCCGCTGCGACCGACGTCGGTGACGGTGGAGCTGGCCACCGTGTCGACGTCACGGCTGTGGCTAGTCAGGTTGCCGATGCTGTCGTGGGCGGACCAAGTATCCGCACTGGCGCCGGTAACCGTCAACGCGACAATCAAGGCCCAAGTGGCTGCGATCGTCAAGACCGATACACCCACCGTCGCTCGGGCTTGAGCTTCATCAGATCACCGGTGGCCTTCGACGTCCTTGATGCGCGCCTCGCAGCTCGATTTGGCAACGGCTGGACGGTGCGATGGACGTGGAACTCACGGTGTTCGGCACTCAAGCGATCCATGATGCGTTCAACCTGCGACCATGCTGTGCCCATTGCCTTCCTAGGGAGAACCGACGGTTCGGAGAAGCCGGCGCCCAATACAACGAGGTTAGAGCATCTCCTGGGCGATGCGCCCTATGCCTTCGCTCGCAAGTTCAACGAATGGTGAGACGTCCTCGATCTTCTGTATTGAATCGCCACACCAAGGCGTTTCCGGAGACTGCCGACAATCGATACCTACTCCGAGTTCCCCCGGCGATTTGCGTTTATGTCGAATATTGGTACGATGATCGCATCGCTCAGGAGCAATCACCGATGTCCAAGATCACCATGGCGTTCGCGGCCGCATCGCCCGTCGAGCGCAAGCAGCTGGCCGAGCTGCGTCGCGGCTTGTCGAGCGGCCAGTTCTCTGACCGCATGCCGGCATCGGTGTTGAGCTATCTCAAGGCCGGGATCGACGCGATGGCGCGGGGGCGCGCGGTCGCCGTGGTGCCCGTCGACGCCGAGCTCACGACCGAGGACGCCGCCCGCCTGCTACTGATGTCGCGGACCCATCTTGTGACGCTGCTCGGGCGCGGCGAGATCCCGTTCCACAAGACCGGCAACCGGCGCAAGCTCCTGTTGCAGGACGTGCTGAACTACCGGGACAGCCTGAAGCGTCAACGTCGGGCGGCGCTCGAAGCGCTGATTGCCGACGCTGCCGCTGACGGGCTCTATGATCGAGATTGAGGTCCCTCGGCCACCGGTCGTCCTTCTGGACGCCAACGTCCTCGCGCCGCTCTGGCTGCATGACACGCTGTTGTGGATCGCCTACGAGGGCGAGCTCTTCGCACCGATCTGGACGCCCACGATCCTGTCGGAGACCCGTCGCGCACTCATCGACGATTGGCACCTGACCGCGGAACGAGCTGACCGCCGTGTCGCTCAGATGGCGGCCTCCTTTCCGGAGGCGATCATCGCCGATGCGGATCCTTCGAGCGTGCCGGGACGGGTGCACCCCGGCGATCGCCATGTCGTGGCTGCCGCTCTGAGCGAGGCGGCCGACATCATCTGCACCGACAACGTCAACCACATGGCCCCGCCCGAGCTGATCAATCTCGGCATCGAGGTACTCCCGGCAGACCGCTTCCTGACCCGCCTGTGGGAGAGCAATCCGGACGCTGTGCTCGCGTCGGTTCGCGCACTCATCGGCTCCAAGCGCCGACCGCCGGTCGCACCCACCGACTACCTGGCGCGGATGCGCAAGGCGAGGGCGACCATCTTCGCCGAGGCGCTGGCCCCACACCTGTAGCTCGCCTGCAGCTCGGCACTGCTGCGCCCGGCAGTAACCGTACCTCGCCAAGAACGTCAACGGCTACGATCCTGCCACACCACCCGAGCTGATTGGCGTTTAGCGGTCCTCCAAGACTTGGACGGAATCGAAGCCATCCGGCTCGACCTCATGCGCCGACATCGGACACAGCAGTGAGGAAGGCGGTCGGGCAGGTGAACCGATAGCCGCCCTGGTCGATGCCGGCAGTCAGAACTCCAGGTATCCCTCGGCCTGCGGACCCAGCGCGTCGCGGACGAGCTCGATGGTCGGGGGCCACAGCGGGTTCGGAGCCCGTTCGAGGCCGTGCCGCCACTCCTCGCCCGAGGCGGGTGACCACTCGGTCTGCCCGGACTCGACGCGGACCGACGAGAACCCCACCGCTTCGAGTGCCTTGACGAGATCGGCCGCGTCGAAGTCGACCATCGACCGACAGACGCGTTCCGTCTCGCCGCGCTTGCGCGACTCCACCCGCTCGTGGGGCTCGCGCATCGGTTCGATGTCGAAGCCAAAGTCGTCGCGCACCTCGGCGTTAATCGGCTCGAATATCGAGATGCGACCGCCCGGGCGCAGAACCCGGAAGTACTCACGCGCCGCCGCCTGCTTGTCGTCGACATAGATCAAGACCGATCGGTCGACAACGGCATCGACCCTCGCGTCGGGCAGCGGCAGCTCGAGTACCGAGCCGACCGGAAGCTGGAGCCGATCCTCGACGCCCAGCTCACGGGCGACCCGCCCCAGCTCCTCGAGCGCGTCGCTCGAGACGTCGACGCCGATCACGCTGCCCGCCTCGCCCACGAGGTCGAGGGCGCCGAATGCCAGCAGCCCTGTCCCGCATCCCGCGTCGAGCACGACGTGGCCGGTCTTCAGTTGGGCGCCGGCCAGCACTCGGTCGCGTGTCTCCGTCAGTTCGCGCAGCATCCGATCGCGCTCGGTTGCGCTCTGTCCGGCGAAGCGGCCCCGAATGAGCCAGTCGGCCCAGCGGTCGCCTGGGCTCGTCGTCATAGTTCGTGCCTTCTGTGAAAAGCTACTCGCGGTACGCCCAGGGCTCCCCGGTGGCGCGCTTCTCGGCCATCGTGCGTCTATGGATGAACGCCTCGGCGACGTACGTGGCCGCCGCCATGATGGCTCCGACGAGGCTGATCGCCCACGGGGCCACCGACCATGCGTCCGATGAGCCGCTGACGAGCGTCACGATCCAGATGACGAGCGCCGTGAGGCCGGCCGCCACCAGGCCGGCGGCGATGGCGCCGGTCAGGAAGGCGAGGGTCATCCGTCGCGCACCTCGGCCACGGCCAGGCTGCGCTTCCCGCGCCGCAGGAGCAGCCAGCGGCCGGCGAGGAGGTCGGACCGATCCGGCACGAGAGCGGGATCCGCGACTCGCGCATTGTTCAGGTACGCGCCGCCCTCGCTGAGCACCCGACGGGCCTGTCCCCGGCTCTGGGAGAGCCCGGACTCGACCAGGAGGTCGAGGACCGATGGCATCCCGTTCGCCGACTCGAACCGCGCTCGCGGCAGATCGGCGAAGGCGGCCTCGAGCGTTTCGGCGTCGAGCGAGGCGAGGTCCCCCTGGCCGAAGAGCGCCTGGCTGGCCTCGGCCGCGCGAGCGGCCGTATCGGTCCCGTGCACGAGCTCGGTGACCTCGGTGGCAAGCGCGCGCTGCGCCTCGCGCGCATCCGGCCGGGCCGCGACGGATGCCTCGAGCGCCTCTATCTCAGTGAGCGGGCGCGAGCTGAAGGTGCGCAGGTAGGTGCCGGCCACGCTGTCATCGGTATTGACGAACCACTGGTAGAAGGCGAACGGCGTGGTCAGTCCCGGGTCGAGCCACAGCGTCGATCCGGTGCTCTTGCCGAACTTCTCGCCGTCGGGACGCGTGATGAGCGGCGTCGCCAGCGCGTGCACCGTGGCGCCCTCGACGCGCCGGATGAGGTCGACACCGGCCGTGAGGTTGCCCCACTGGTCGCTGCCGCCGAGCTGGAGCGTGCATCCGTGACGCCGGTACAGCTCGAGGTAGTCGACCGCCTGCATCACCTGGTAGCTGAACTCGGTGTAGCTGATCCCCCCCGCCTCGAGGCGCGCGCTCACCGCCTCCTTGGCCAGCATGCGGCTCACGCTGAAGTGCTTGCCGATGTCGCGCAGCCAGTCGATCGCCGACATCCGGGCGGTCCAGTCGAGGTTGTTGACGATCACCGCCGCCGCGGGGCCCTCGAAGTCGAGGTATCGCTCGACCTGGCTGCGGATGCGCTCCACCCAGCCTTCGATCACGTCGCGCGACTGGAGCGTGCGCTCGGTGGTGCGACCGCTCGGGTCGCCCACCAGTCCGGTCGCGCCGCCCACCAGCCCGATGGGCCGATGCCCGGCCACCTGGAGGCGCCGCATCGTGACCAGCAGGACGAGATTACCGAAGTGGAGGCTGGGAGCCGTGGGATCGAAGCCGCCGTAGAAGATGAGGGGTCCGGCGGCCATGGCGGAGCGCAGCGCCTCGAGGTCGGTGTGATCCGCGATCATCCGGCGCTCGTCAAGGTCATCGAGCACGGCGGTTCGCGCCTCGGAGGTGGCCATCGGCCCCAGAGTATAGGAGCGGCAGGCTGCATCGGCGTCACCGTGCTACGCTGCCGCGCGATGACCCGACGACCACCGCCGGGCCGGAGAGCGCCGCCTCGTGGCGTGCGGGGGCCCAATTCCCGCAGGCGTCCCGGCAATCCCGCGCTCCCCCGCATCATCCTCGGCGTCTTCGGCGTGCTCGCCATCGGTCTCTTCGCCGTCCTCCTGAACGTCTACCTCAGCTTCACGAGCGACCTGCCCGACGTGAGCGGCATCGAGGACTTCGACCTGGCGGAAGGCTCGACCGTCGTTGCGGCCGACGGCACGGAGCTGGCCACCTTCGCCGTCGAGGACCGCCGCGTGATCCCGTTCGAGGAGATCCCGCAGGTCATGCAGGACGCCCAGATCGCCGCCGAGGATCAGTCGTTCTGGACCAACCCGTGCGTCGACTTCCGCAGCATCGTGCGGGCCGTGCTCCAGAACTTCCAGGCCGGCGAGACCGTCTCCGGCGCCTCCACCATCTGCCAGCAGCTGGTGCGGATGCGGCTCTTCGGCGCCGAGCTGATGGCCGACCCGGATCGCCAGGTGGAGCGCAAGATCAAGGAGGCGATCCTGGCGCTGCGCCTCGATGACCGCTATCCCGGCAAGGAGGGCAAGCAGCGCATCCTGGAGATGTACCTGAACCAGGTGTACTACGGGAACAACGCGTACGGCATCTGGGCCGCGGCCAGCGCGTACTTCGACAAGGACCTCACCTCGGCCGCGCCCGAGGACCAGCTCACCGTCAGCGAGGCGGCCATGCTCGCAGGCCTCGTCCGCGCTCCGTCCCGGCTGGATCCGTCGCCCGAGGCCGTCCCGACCGAGATCGGCGGAGCAACCGTGTACGTCGTGCCGCCGGAGTCGCAGGCGATCACCGTGCGCGACATCGTCCTCGACCAGATGCTCGAGTCCGACTTCATCACGCGGGCAGACTACGATGCCGCGATCGCCGAGGAGGTCGTGCTCGCCGCCCCCCGCGACAGCACGTACCTGGCGCCGCACTTCGTGTATGCCGTCCGTCGGGAGGCCGCCGAGCTGCTGGAGGGCGAGGAGCTCCTGGACACCGGCGGGCTGCGCATCGTCACCACGCTCGACTACGAGGGTTACCAGACCAGCGCCGAGAAGTGGGCCCAGGTCGGCTACGACATGGATCGCCTCAGCGACGCCGAGCTCATCGAGAAGTACGGCGAGGAAGCGCTCGCATGGATCTCCCAGCTCCAGGGACGCAACATCAACAACGACGCGATCGTGACCGTCAACTACCGCACCGGCGCCGTGCTCGCCTACGTCGGAAGCGCAAACTTCTTCGGCGAGTCGACGCCCGAGCACCAGCCCAACTTCGACGTGCTGGGGCAGGGCTTCCGCCAGGCCGGCTCGGCATTCAAGCCGATCACCTACGCCGCCGGATTCGAGACGGGCGCCATCACGCCATCCTCGATGTTCATGGACGTGGAGGGCGAGATCGTGGACGGCTACAGCGTCCCCAACGCCGACGGCCGCGAACGTGGGCCGGTGCGGGTCCGCGACGCCCTGAAGTACTCGCTCAACATCCCGGTCACCAAGGCCCAGCAGCTGATCGGGACCGATAACGTCGTCGACCTCGCCGAGCGCCTTGGCCTCGAGTGGGATCCCCGGCAGGAGGACGAGGTGGCGGTACCGTCACTGACGCTCGGCACCATCGGCGTCCACATGCTCGACCTGGCGGCCGCGTACGGAGGGATCGCCAACGGCGGCGAGTTCGTCCCGCCCTACATGATCGAGCGGATCGAGGATTCGTCGGGCACCGTCATCTACGAGCACGCAACCGATGCGGACGATCCCGAGCAGGTTGTCTCGCGGGCCTCCGCCTACCTGGTCACCGACATCCTGGCCGACAACACCGATCCCGCGGCCAACCCCCTGTGGGGGCCGCGCTTCCAGCTGACCACCGATGCCGGCCGCCGGCCGGCCACCCTCAAGACCGGCACCACCAACGACTTCCGCGACCTCCAGGCGGTCGGCTACCTGGCCGGCGATCCGGACACCAGCGTGACCGATGGCGCCATCGTCACCGGGGTGTGGGTGGGCAACAGCGACTTCTCCGCGATCGAGGACGTCTTCGCGGCCGATGGGCCGACCTTCATCTGGCACGACTACATGGAAGAGGTGGCCGCACTCAACGAGCTGCCCATCCACGACTTCACGCGCCCCGACGGGATCGTCGAGATCGAGGTCGACGCGATCAGCGGCATGCTGCCCGGCGAGCACACCACCACGACGGTGACCGAGCTCTTCCGCGACGACCGCCGACCGACCGAGACCGATACGCTCCATCGCGAGCTTCGAATCGAGGCCGAGACAGGGAAGATCTGGCAGGAGGGCTGCGGCGACTTCGAGACGGCCGCGCCCTCGGGGTCCCCCGACCCATCGGCCGAGCCGCCGCCCCCGCAGCCGGCCGAGGAGGTCTACCTCGACCTCGCCGGCGTCGAGGCGGAGCATCCGACCTGGGAGGAGGCCAACCTCGAATGGATCGAGGCCTGGACCGGACGCGAGGACCAGCTGAACTCGAGCGTCCGCCAGCCATTCCCGGGACCGATCGACGCCCCGCTGGCACCGACCGAGGAGTGCACGCCTGGCGAGATCCCGACGTCGACGCCGACGCCTTCGCCGACGCCCACGCCATCGCCGACACCGACGCCATCACCCACGCCCGCGGCGACCGCGACACCCGAGCCGACGCTCAGCCCGACCCCGCCGCTCACGCCGTCGCCGACACCCAGCCCGTCGGGGACGCCGACCACTCCCTAGAGCTCGGCGACGGTCGCACCGTCGCCGCTGAGCGGCGCTTACCGCGAACGAGGCGACGGCCCGGAGCCGCTCACACCTGAATCCCGCACCTCGTTCGGTTTTCGCGCCGCTCGGCGGCGGCTAGACCGAACAAAGCAGCCTCGGTCGCGTGCGGTTCGCGCATAGCGCCGATCAGCGGCGCCGCCCTGTGCCCGGCGCGCGGCGTCCGGGCAACCGGCGCCGGCGCCAGTGAAGGACTGCTCGATCTAGAGTTCGGCGACGGTCGCGCCGTCGCCGCCCTCGTCCTTCCTGCCGCTCCGCACGCCTCGGACCCGCGGGTGCTCGGCGAGCGCCTCCCGGACGGCCCGCCTGAGCGCGCCGGTGCCGATGCCATGCACGATCACGACGCTGTCGAGCCCGGCCAGCAGGGCTTCGTCGAGGTAGTCGCCCAGCCGCTCGAGCGCCGCCTCGACTCGCTCGCCGTGGAGGTCGATGCTGGGCGAGACGCGCGCGGCGGCGCGACGCCGAAGCTCATCGGCCGCGATGTCGCGCGGGGTCGGGCCGCTGACGGGCTCCGGGACCACCTCGAGGTCGTCGGACGGCAGGACGAGGCGAGCCCCCTCGGTCTCCATCGTCACCCGACCGGTCCGGCCGCTGACCTCGACGATGCGCCCGGTCGTGCCCAGCGTCCGGGAACGTGCCCAGAGTCCCGGGCGCGGCTGCGGAGAACGCGCATCCTCGGTCTCCGACGCGTCAGGCGGCGGTGGCGGTGGCGGTGCCGATTCCTCGCGTGCCCGCGCCGCGCGCCGCCGCATCTCGTCGAACGCCGTCGCGGCGCCGCCTCCACCCTTCCCTCCCGCCAGGTTGCGTTGGCGAGTGAGCTCACGGCGGACCTCGGCCACCTCTCGCTCGGCCCGTGCCACGAGGTCGTCGGCGGCGCGGCGTGACTCGGCGAGCAGGTCGGCCGCCTCCTTTCGCGCACGCGCCGTCCCCTTCCGCGCTCGTTCGGTCTCCGCCTCCGCCGCGGCGCGCTCGGCCCGTGCCGCATCGAGCGCCTCGGCCTGGTCGTCCCTGGCCGCGGCGATCGCGGCCAGCGTCTCCTCCATGCTGGCGTGCTCCGCCGATATCCGGTCGCGCGCGTCGCCCAGGATCTCCGACGGCAGGCCAAGCCGCTCGGCGATCGCGAACGCCTGGCTCTTGCCCGGCAGCCCGATCGTGAGCCGGTAGGTCGGCTGCAACGTCGCCACGTCGAACTCCACGGCGGCGTTGGTCACGCCCGGGTGCTCGGTGGCGAACGTCTTGAGCTCGGCGTAGTGGGTCGTCGCTGCCACCGTGGCACCCGCGTCGAGCAGGCGTGCGACGATCGCCATGGCCAGCGCTGAGCCCTCCGCCGGATCGGTCCCGGCACCGACCTCGTCGAGCAGCACGAGGGTCGAAGGGCCGGCCGCGGCCACGTAGCGCACCACGTTGCGCAGGTGGCTCGAGAAGGTCGAGAGCGACTGGGCGATGCTCTGCTCGTCACCGATATCGGCCATGACGCGCCGGAAGACCGGCAGCCGCGCGCCCCCCGCGGCCGGGACGCGCATGCCCGCCTGGTGCATCAGGGAGAGGAGGCCCAGCGTCTTGAGCGAGACCGTCTTGCCGCCCGTGTTCGGCCCGGTCACCACGAGAGCGCGGTAGCCGAAGCGCTCGCCGAGGCGCAGGTCGATCGGCACGGCCGACGGTCCGAGCAGGGGATGGCGAGCCGACAGCAGCTCCACGGCGTCGTCGCTCGCGGCGACGCGGGTCGCATCCATCTGCGCGCCCAGGCGCGCCCGCGCCAGCCACAGGTCGGCACGGGCCAGCGCCGCGAGGCTCGCGCGCAGCGCATCCGAGCGCGCCTCGACCGCGCGCGACAGCTCCTCGAGAATGCGCTCCTCCTCGCGCCCCTGGGCCAGGGTCGCCTCGGTCCAGGCGTTGTTGAGCTCGACCACCGTGAGCGGCTCGATGAACAGGGTCGCGCCCGACGCGCTCTGGTCGTGCACGATGCCCTTGACGCGGCCCTTCGCCTCGGCACGGATCGGGATCACGTAGCGACCGGCGCGCACCGTCACGATCGGGTCGCCGATGACGCCGGCCAGCTGGGTCGAGCGCAGCATCGCGTTGAGCCGCTCGCGAACGCGGTCCTGGGCCGTCCGCAGCCGCTTGCGGATCGATGCCAGCTCCGACGACGCGGTGTCGAGCAGCTCGCCCCCCTCGTCCACGCTGCGGCCGATGCGCTGCGCGAGCTCGGGGGCGGCGTCGAGCTCGTCCCGCAGTCCCGACAGGTGTGACCCGCGCCAGGCACCCAGCCGGCTCGCGAACCGCCCCGTCGCATCGAGCGTGACGGCGATCTCGAGCAGCTCCTCGGGGGTCAGGCGCCCGCCACGCGCCGCCCGGTCGAGGGCACCGCGGATGTCCCGCGCGCCGCCGATGGTGGCCTGCGCCTGCTCGTCCAGGAGGCGGGCGGCCTCATCGGTCTGGTCGTGGAGCAGGCCGACATGCGAGGCATCGGCCATCGGCAGGCTGGCCTCGGCCAGCTCGCGCGACGGCCCGAAGGCGGTCAGCGCCGCGAGCTGCTCGACGATCGCGCCGAACTCGAGGGCCCGCAGCGTCCCGGCATCGGCCGCGGCGCCCGCGGCCGGCTCAGCGACGGGAGACGTGGGGGTCATCGGCGATCCAGAAGCGCAGGGAACGTGCCGCCCACGGCCCGGCGTACGCGACGCCGATCCGCGCGCCCGTCTCGAAGCGTGGCGCGCGCCGTCCTCGGGGCTCCACCCGCACCGGGCCGGCGAGCAGGTCGACGCCGTTGACCGAGCGGTCGACGCCGAGCGCGCTGCCGACGTTTCCGGGGCCGGAGGCGAGCCTGCGAGCCTCGACCACGGCTCCGCGTCGCTCGCGCGCAATCTCGATCCCCTCGTCGATCTCGAGGGCGCGGATGAGGACCGCCTCCGGCTTGGCACCCGGCCCGCCCACGACGTTGAGGCAGTGGTGGATGCCGTAGATGAGGTACACGTAGAGGTGCCCAGGCGGACCGAACATCACGGCGTTCCGCTGGGTCATCCCGCGCGACGAGTGCGCGGCGAGGTCCTCCGGCCCCTCGTAGGCCTCCACCTCGACGATGCGGCCGCCGACCGTGCCGGCCGCCGAGTCGTGCACGAGCCGCGCGCCGAGCAGGTCTCGCGCCAGCGGCTGCGCGCGGCGATCGAACCACGAGCGGGCGAGCCGCACGCCGGGCCGGCGAGCGCCGAGGGTCACGGAAGGAGGAGGCGGGCGATCTCGTCCGGGACGAAGGGGCGAGCCAGGAAGCCGGCGGTCGGGATGACCGTCTCGCGGAAGAACTCGACGATGAGCGAGCCGTTGAGCGCCTCGTAGTAGCCGGCCACCCAGCCGGTGGTCTCGCCACCGCCGCGGAAGAAACTGTCGAAGACGACGAGCTGGAGGGAGATCACGAGGGCCGCGAAGACGAGCCCGAAGACGGCACCACCGAGCTCGTCGAGCTGGCGGGCGATGGGCAGCCGGGTGCGGTGGTAGAGGGCGCGGATGATGAACCAGCCTCCGACCGTGAGGCCAACGAAGAGGAGCACGAAGATGAGCAGCTCGCGTCCCTCGGCCGTGAAGGCGCGCCAGAACCCGAGCAGGTCGACCACCGGTCCCTTCAGCTGCGAGGCCACGATGAACGCCACCACCACGGCGAGCGCGTTCAGGACGTATCGGATCATCCCCTGGGTGAAGCCGGCGAAGACGCCACCCGCCAGGATCCCGATGATCGCCAGGTCGACCCAGCTCAGCCGGGAGAGCACCTCCACGCGTTCCAGTCCTCCGTCGTCGATGGCGCCGAGCGAGTGAATCCGGCCCGGGCGGGCGCAAGGGTACCAGTCCCCCAGCACGGGCCACAAGGCGCCGATGGGGCTATCGGATCTCCGCCCCCAGGTGATGCCGCAACGACCCCCGCACCTTGTTCAGGGCGCGGTCGATCGATTTCTCCTCGCCGCCGCTCTCGGGTTGGAAGCGCAGCGCGAGCGCGTAGCTCACCCTCCCCTCGCCGATCTGCTCGCCCCGGTAGACGTCGAACAGCCGGAGCTCGACCAGGAGGGGGCCCGCGCTCGTACGCGCGATGCGCAGCAGATCGCCGACCGGCGTCGCATCGTCGAGCACGACCGCCAGGTCCCGGTCGACCGGCTGTGCCACGTGGAGCGGCGTCGCTCGAGGTTCGAGCGGCACGAGGTCGAGCAGCGCATCCAGGCTGATCGCCGCGTCGACCGGTCGCCCGGGCAGGTCCCACTCGGCCGCGATGCGCGGATGGACCTCGCCCAGCGAGCCGTACGGCCGGCCGCCGGTGTCCGTGATGAGCGCCGTGCGACCTGGATGGCGGTGCGGGTGACGGGCATCGGGCTCCTCGGCCCGGAAGTGGGGAGCCGGAGCGCCGAGCGCCTCGTGCAGGGCCTCGACCACGCCCTTGAGATCCGCCACGTCCGCCGCGCGGCGCTCCTGGCCCGGACTGCGCGGGACGGGCGAGCCGAGCAGGATGATCCCCACCTCCCACGACTCGTAGCGACCCGTCCCCGCGGTCTCGGCGCGTCGCTCGCGGGGCGTGGCCGGCCCGGGATGGAGCCAGTACACCTTGCCGAGCTCGAAGAGCCACGCATCGGTCGTTCGCTGTCGCGCGTTCTCGTCGAGCGCTGCGAGCAGGGATGGGTAGAGCACCGGCCGCAGGATGGAGTGCTCCTCGCTCAGCGGGTTGAAGATCCTGACCAGGTGATCGCCGTGATCCGGATACCCCGTGCGGCGAAGGTCATTCGGGCCGATAAGCGCATGGCTCAGCACCTCCGACAGCCCCAGCCCGGCCAGGATCCGGCGCACCCGGTGCCGACCGTCCGACGGATCGGGCCGGTACCGCGGCAGCGCCGGGGCGGGCAGGCGCCCGGGGATCTGCATGTAGCCATGGGCGCGGGCGATCTCCTCGGCGACGTCTGCCGCCTCGAGCACGTCGAGCCGGTGCGGCGGCACGCTCACCGTGACGCGGTCGCCATCATGGGTGACCTCGAACCCGAGTGGCGCGAGAAGCGTGGCGATCCGCTCGGGGCTGAGCTCCACGCCCAGCAGCCGATTCGTCCGCGCCACGCTGAGCTCGACGCGCGCGCGGGGCTTCGGGTCGGGATCGTTGTCCACGATCCCGCGAGCGACGCGCGCGCCGGTGATCTCCGCCATCAGCTGTGCCGCGCGATCGGCGGCGAGGCGCGGCAGGTCATGGCCGATCCCCTTCTCGTGCCGCATGCTCGCCTCCGAGCGCAGGCCGAGGCGGCGGGCCGCGTTGCGGATCGTCGGCCCGTGGAAGACGGCCGACTCGAGGATGACGCGGGTGGTGCCCTCTCCCACCTCGGTCGACGCTCCACCCATGATGCCGGCCAGCCCGATCGCCCGCTCCTCGTCGGCGATCACGAGCATGCGCTCGTCGAGCGTGCGCTCGACGTGGTCGATCGTCTCCAGCATCTCCCCCGGCCGGCCGCGGCGGACGACGATGCGACCGCCGGGGATCGAATCGGCGTCATACGCGTGCTGGGGCTGCCCGAGCTCGTGCATGACGTAGTTCGTGACGTCCACCACGGCGCTGATGGGTCGCATGCCGGCCGCCAGGAGCCGGCTCTGCATCCAGTCGGGCGACGGGCCATTGGCCACGCCATCGAGCCAGCGGGCCGTGAAGCGCGGGCAGAGCTCCGGCTCCATGATCCGGACGCTGACGTGGGCATCGGCGGCTTCATCGGCCTCTGGGACGCTCACGGAGGGCATTCGCAGCTCGGCGCCGGTGAAAGCCGCGATCTCGCGAGCCAGGCCAACCATGCTCAGCGCGTCGCCGCGGTTGGGCTTGACGTCGACGTCGAGCACGGTCTCGCCCACGATCTCGGCCAGGGGCGTGCCGAGCGGATGCTCGTCGCCCGTGCCGAGGATGTGGATGCCGTCCGCATCGGTCCCGAGCCCCAGCTCGACGGCGCTGCACAGCATGCCATTGCTCACCACGCCCCGGATCTTGCTGCGCTCGATCCGGCGGTCACCGGGCAGGACCGATCCGACCCGCGCCACCGGCACGAGCTGGCCGAGCTCCAGGTTCTGTGCACCGCACACGATCTCGAGCTCCTCGCCGCCGATGTCGACGCGCGTCAGCCACAGCGTGTCCGCGTTCGGATGGCGCTGCACGTCGAGCAGGCGCCCGACGATGACATCGGTCCAGTCCGCGCTCGCTTCCTCGACCTTCGTCTCCATGCCCCGGAGGGTCAGCGCTTCGGCGAGGTCGCGCGGCGGCAGGCTGACGTCGACGTAGTCGCGCAGCCATGAAAGGGGCACGCGCATCTAGCGGCCCTCCGCGAACTGGCCGAGGAAGCGCAGGTCGGCACGGAAGAGCCATCGGATGTCCGCGATGCCGTGCCGCAGCATCGTCATCCGCTCGGGGCCCATGCCGAATGCGTAGCCCTGGAACTCGTTGGGATCGAAGCCACCGTTGCGCAGGACCGTCGGATGCACCATGCCGGCGCCCAGGATCGTCATCCATCCGCTCCGACCGCAGGCCGGGCAGCCTTCACCACCGCACACGAGGCAGCCGATGTCGAACGCGACGCTCGGCTCGGTGAAGGGGTAGTAGCCGGGGCGGAAGCGTGTCTTCGTGTCCCGTCCGTAGAGGGCGCGCGCCACCTCCTCGAGCGTGCCCCGCAGGTCGGCAAGCGAGGTCGTGCGATCGACCACCAGGCCCTCGACCTGGAAGAACTCGAAGCCGTGGCTGGCGTCGACCGCCTCGTAGCGGAAGCAGCGGCCGGGCATGATCACCCGGATCGGCGCATCGAGCGCGCGCATGGCTCGTACCTGCACCGGCGACGTGTGCGTGCGCAGGATCGTCGCGTCGCGGGCCGGCTCGGGGGCGCCCGCCTCGACGCTGCCGGGCTCGGCCACGAAGAGCGTGTCCCACAGGTCGCGCGCCGGGTGGTCCGCCGGGATGTTCAGCAGCTCGAAGTTGAATTCGTCGGTCTCGATCTCGGGTCCCTCGAAGACCTCGAACCCGAAGCCATGAAAGATCTCGCGCAGGTCGCGCATCAGGGTCATCGTCGGGTGCAGCGTGCCGACGGGGCGCGGGCGTCCCGGGGCGCTCATGTCGAGCACCTCGTCCGCCAGCCGCGCATCCAGGTCGCCGGCGCTCAGTGTCGACAGGCGTTCCTCGATCGCGACCTCGACCTCGGTGCGAACCTCGTTCGCCAGCCGCCCGATCTGCGGACGCTCCTCCGCCGACACCGACCCGACCCGCCTGAGGGATTGTGTCAGCGTGCCCGAACGACCGAGCAGCTCGTGGCGGACGGCCTCCACCGCGTCCGAGCTCTCGGCCGCGGCGACGTGCTCGCGTGCCGTCGTGCGGAGCCGCTCGAGCTCCGTCCTGAGGTCGCTCACTTGTCAGATACCAACCACGGGGCGGCTTAGACAGCGGAAGGCCCCGCTTCTGGGGCCGACCCGGGGTCGGCGGAGCGTGGGCCAGCTGTCGCGATGCCTCGATCGGCCTTGGATCTTGGCTAAGCCGATCCTGGTTGGCAGGTGACAACAGCGAGCACCGTCGGCTGCTGCAGCGGGCCGCTGGGTGGCGTGTGACGAGTTGATGATCATCGGTCTGCGCTCATGATCGGGGAAAACGAACGACCCCGCCCCGGAATCCGGGACAGGGCCGATGGAGACCGGCGTGGGCGGGAACGCCGGTCAGCTGGTAAACGTGCCCTTGGCCGTCTCGACCATCGCCGCGAATGCGGCGGGCTCGCGAACGGCCATGTCCGCCAGGATCTTGCGGTCGACCTCGACGCCCGCGGCCTTCAGGCCGGCGACGAAGCGGCCGTACGGCACGCCGTGCTGTCGCGATGCGGCATTGATGCGCTCGATCCACAGGCGCCGCATGTCGCGCTTGCGATCTCGGCGATCACGATATGCGTAGACGAGAGCGTGGATGAGCGCCTCGCGCGCGGGCCGCACCAGGGTGGAGCGGGTGCCTCGACGGCCCTCCGCCTGGTTGAGGAGGCGCTTGTGGCGCCGATGCGCGGCGACGCCGCGCTTGACCCGGGCCATCGGCTACTTCCCCTTGCCCGCGTACGGCATGAGCCGCTCGAGCTGGTCCTTGTGGACGTCGGCGGCGACCGCCACGCCCGCGTAGCGACGCGTGCGGCGGCTGGACTTGATCTCGAGGTGATGGCCACGCCACGCCTTGGGCCGGACCCACTTTCCGGAGCCGGTCTTCCGATAGCGCTTGGCCGTCCCCTTGTGGGTCTTCATCTTCGGCACGATTTACGTTCCCTGCTGCGCTGGCGTCTCGCTCGTCGCCTCGACGCCGGTCCCGTTGGAGGGCGGCGGCGCCTTGGCGGCGATCGCATCGCCGATGGTGTCGGTATCGGTCTTCTTCTCGGCCCGCTTCTCGAGCGGGGCCATCACGATGTACATGCTGCGTCCCTCGAGCAGCGGCTGCCGCTCGACGGTGCCGTGCTCGGTGAGGAGCTCGGCGGTCCGCATCAGCAGGTCGCGCCCCAGGTTCGCGTGGCTGATCTCCCGACCGCGGAAGCGGACGGTGACCTTCACCCGATCCCCGTGATCCAGGAACTGGGCCGCGCGGCGGGCCTTCGTCTGGAGATCGTGGACGTCCACCTTGACGCCCAGGCGAACCTCCTTGAAGGTCTGCGACTTCTGCTTCTTCTTCTGTTCGCGCTCGCGCTTCTGCAGCTCGTACTTGTACTGACCGTAGTCAAGGATGCGGCAGACCGGCGGAACCGCGGTGGGCGCGATCTCGACGAGGTCGAGCCCCTTCTCCTGAGCGAGGGCGAGCGCCTCTGGTGTGGGCATGACGCCCAGCTGCTGCCCTTCATCGTCGATGACCCGTACCTCGCGGATTCGGATCATCTCATTGACGCGGAGATCCTTTGCCAGTGTCTGCTCTCCTTCAACAGCAAGGCCACCTGCCGATCACGGACGGGTGGCCCTGCGAACGTTCGCGAATTGCCCGGCGGATGATACACCGAGGGCACCGGGTGGTCAACGCGCGGCCGGCTCCCTAGCATGCTTTGGGTGACGCTCGGCGAGGCCATCTCGAGCAGGCGCGCGGCGGTGCTGGCGGTGACGCCCGCCGTCGAGGCGATCCTCTTCGCCGTCGGTGCGGCGACGCTCTACTGGATCACGGGTCCCGAGCAGCGTGGCGACGTCTGGCCACCGTTGGCGCAGGCCTTCCTCGACGGCCAGATCCACCTCGACCAGGATCGTCCCTGGCTCGAGCTGATCCCACGACCCGGGGGCGGCCAGTACAGCCCGATGCCCCCGATGCCGGCCGTCCTGATCGCCCCGCTCGTCGCGATCGCCGGCGAGGTGCCGGGAAACGTGTACGCCAGCATCATCGGCGGCGCGAACGTGGGCCTCGTCTTCTGGCTCCTGC
This sequence comes from Candidatus Limnocylindria bacterium, assembly GCA_050695815.1. Taxonomy (GTDB): domain Bacteria; phylum Chloroflexota; class Limnocylindria; order QHBO01; family QHBO01; genus JACDBZ01. The sequence goes on from JBOGSW010000062.1 coordinate 19,471, forward strand.
TCGGGTGGCAGGTCGCGCCATCCCCGCGCCGCTGGCTGACGCTCGGCTTCGCCGGCACCACGCACTGGTGGGTGGCCGGCATGGCGGGTCCGCACCACTTCGCGCAGGTGAGCGGCGTCTTGTTCACACTCCTCGCGCTCAATCTCGCCGTGCGTCGCCGATGGCCGATCGCGGGCGGCCTCCTGCTCGGCATGGCCGCCGCTTCGCGGCTGCCGATGGGCCTCGCGCTGCCCGTGATCCTTTGCCTGTACGGCGGCGGATGGCGTCCGCATCGGTCATGGGGGCTGGTGGTCGGCGGCCTGGCGTTGCCGGCGCTGGCGGTCGCGGGGTACAACGTGGCTCGCTTCGGCTCGCCGTTCGACTTCGGCTACGCGCGGATACCCTCCGGGGAGGATGGGCTCGTGACCGATGAGCCCTGGTTCACCGAGGGCCTGCTCTCGCTCAGCTACATCCCGCGCCACCTCGAGGTGATCTTCCTCGCCACCTTCGACTACGTGCGCGAGCCTCCATTCCTCAAGCCGTCGATGAGCGGTGCCTCGCTGCTGCTCACGGCGCCGTTCCTCTTCGGGTCGCTGCTTGCGCGGGGCCGATGGGTGGGATTGCTCTGGCTCGGGGTCGCGCTGGTCATGACGCCAAACCTGCTGCATGGGTCGTGGGGGTTCGCGCAGTTCGGCTATCGATTCATCCTCGACGCGGTGCCCCTGGTGATGCTGCTGCTGGGGATCGTGTTCCGCGAGCGGATCGGGTGGCTGGCGATCTCCGCCATCGTGTTCGGGGTCGCCGTGCACGCCTACGCCATCTGGGTGATCAACGTGCTCGGGTTCGTGACGTAGATGGAGTGACGCGAGCGCGAGATCAGGTCGGGTAGTCGTAGAAGACGGCAACCTGGCGTCCGTCCGGATCGGCGATGCGGAAGCTGCGGCTGCCCTCCCATCGGTCTCCGGAGGGTGGGGCGGCAAGCGCGAAGCCCCGCCTCCCAAGCTCCTGCGCCCAGGCATCCACCTCGTTGGCCGTCTCGACCTTGAAGCCGATCTGCATGCCGTCGCGGGTGGCGGTCTCGCCGCGGCGGAAGCTGAGCTCGAAGCCGCCGAGCTCCAGGTCCACGGCACCCTCATCACCCGCGATGCGCCTGAAGCCGAAGGCGGACTCGTAGAACTCGGCGACGCGCGGCGGATCCGTGGAGAGGAGCGCCAGCTGACCGACGCCGCGCATCTTTCTCATCGGGCGGTCGGCGCGCCCGTGCGACCCGGGGTTCTCGTCACCTACGAACCCCATTCCTGGTAACGGGCGATGGAAGGCGCTGGGTTGATGCCGGGCGTGCCACCTGAGCGTGGGAACAGTCTCTGGGCACCACATCGTCGGCATCTGCTGCCGTTATCACGAATCCCATTCGTACGCGGCGAACTGCTCGCGGAATCGGCCGCGAGCGGTCCTCCCATTCACCGATGTGGTTGGTACTACCCGACCCGCCAGGCGCCCGAGGATCAGATCGGCGCCCCGCTTGAGCGTGGGGCGGATGCGTCGATTCGCGTACCACCACAGTCATCGGCACATCGAGGGAATCATCATGCGCGCGATGCATAGTGCCAACAGGGTTGGTGAATGGGGAAAGCGCGTCACCCCTCCGCGAGCGGCGGCCACAGCTCCCGAGAGTCGACCCGACCGCGCAGGTCGGCCACGAACTCCGCGAGCGGCACGCCCTGGGACGACTCGCCGGTGCGCAGCCGGGGTGACACGGCACCAGCCTCGGCATCGCGATCCCCCACCACGACCATGACCGGGATCTTCTGCTCCTGCGCCTCTCGCAGCTTGGCCTGCATGCGCTCCGAGCGACCGTCCACCTCGGCTCGCAGGCCGGCGACCGCCAACGCGCCGCGCACGGACTCCGCGTACTCGATGTGGCGGTCGGCGATCGGCACGACCATGACCTGCACCGGCGCCAGCCAGAGCGGGAAGGCGCCGGCGTACTCCTCGGTCAGGATGCCGATGAACCGCTCGAACGAGCCGTAGATGGCGTAATGGATGATGACCGGCCGCTCGAAGCCGCCGTCGGCGGCGCGGTATTCGAGATCGAAGCGCTGCGGCAGCTGGTAGTCGGCCTGGATCGTGGCCATCTGCCACTCGCGGCCGAGGGCATCCTCGATGAAGATGTCGATCTTGGGCGCGTAGAACGCGCCGCCGCCCTCGTCGAGCGTGAAGGCCATCCCGTCTTCCTCCAACCGCTCGCGCAGGCGTGCCTCGGCGCGCTCCCAGAACTCGTCCGAGCCGAGCCGCTTCTCAGGCCGCGTCGCCAGCTTGGCGCGCGGCTCGAAGCCGAACGGCGCGTACTGCTTGCGGACGAGCGCGAGGGCCAGGCGGAGCTCGTCATCGACCTGGTCGTCGCGGCAGAAGACGTGCGAGTCGTCCTGGGTCAGCTGGCGCACCCGGAACATGCCGGCCAGCACACCCGTGCGCTCCTTGCGGAAGAGGACGGAGTAGTCGGCGAAGCGCATCGGCAGCTCGCGATACGAGTGCGAGCGCGTCTTGTAGATGAGGATCTCCTCCGGGCAGTTCATCGGCTTCAAGCCGGAGACATGGTCGTGGTCGTCGAGCACGAACATGTTGTCCTGGTAGTTGCCCCAGTGACCAGAGGTCTCCCACAGCTCCCTGCGGACCAGGCTCGGCGTGCGAACCTCGTGGAAGCCCGCCTCGCGGCGCACCTGGCGCGACCAATCCTCGAGGACGCGCCACAGCGCCATGCCACGCGGGTGGAGGAAGGGAGCGGCCGGCGACTCGGGGTGGAAGCTGAACAGGTCGAGATCGCGGCCGAGCTTGCGGTGGTCGCGCTTCTTCGCCTCCTCCAGGCGCCACAGGTGCCGATCCAGCTCCTCGGTAGTATCCCAGGCGGTGCCGTAGATGCGCTGCAGCATCGGCCGCGTCTCGTCACCGCGCCAGTAGGCGCCGGCGGTGTTGAGCAGCTTGAAGGCGCCAAGCTCCTTGGTGGATCCGATGTGCCCGCCACGACACAGGTCCTCGAAGGTCCCGTGGCGATAGAAGCTGACGGTGGGACCGTCGGACTCCGGCAGGTCGTTGACGATCTCGACCTTGAAGGGCTGCCCCTTCGCCTCGAGCTCCGCAACGGCCTCCGCGCGCGGAAGGTCCTTCGAGTGCTCGAAGGCCAGGTCGGCTGCCTGCTGCTCGTGCATCCTGGCCTCGATCCCCTCGAGAGCGGCGGGCGTCAGCGGGCGCGGCAGGTCGATGTCGTAGTAGAAGCCGTCCCTGATGGCTGGACCGATGCCGAGCTTCGCGTCCGGGAAGAGCTCAACCACGGCCGCGGCCATCATGTGGGCGGCGCTGTGGCGCATCGCCGCCAGGTGATTCTCCTGGCCCGATGCGAGCGCTCCCGCCGCGTCCTGGCCGATCTCGTCAGCGTCGATTGCCATGCGCCGAAGGGTAGCGTATCGGCGTCGACCGCCACTACACGGGCGCTGCCTCGTCGAACGGCCCGAGGTCGATTCGCCCGGGACGGACCAGCCCGCTCACGCGGTGCATGGGGCTGTCGTGTCCGGGAACCGTTGCCGGTGCGTAGACGCTCATGATCAGCCGCTGGCCCCTCCGACTTCCACGCGCATCCGACACGCGGCGGACGTCGACGCGATACGGATGGC